>PWKY01000009.1 GCA_003560595.1 Thermoplasmata archaeon
AGAGCCGGTGTATCGGAAGAAGAAGCAAAGAAAGCTCTGGAAGAAGCGGATGGTGAACTCGCAGAAGCTATCATCAATCTCACCTCATGAATGAGTGAAATATTTGAGTAAAAAAGGAGCATCCATAGGAACAAGGATTCTAGTTACGATAGTAGTTATAGTGGCAGCTAGTATCACGTTGATCAACTTACTCACCATATTCGGAGTGATCAAGTCTCCAGACTTACTAACTTACGGTATCATCGTGGGTATCTATCTATTACCGTTTTTGATAATCGCAGGAACTTTAAATAAGATTATAGTGGAGGAAAAGGAATCCATACAAAAACGGATAGAAGAGCCAAGCGAGTTCGGAAAAAAGGTCCGATTGAAGATCGACCTCACCCGCGGAGAAAAAATCAAACTGAAAGCTAGTTCACACCCTGCCTTTTATGTGAAGATAGCTATAGCTAGTGCGTTGTCCGTAATACTAGGTGCTTCAAGCTTACTGATATTACCCGAGGTTTTAACTGATGGTAATATCGGAAATTTTCTCCCGGTCTTCATCCCGGTTTTGACCCTATGTGTTGTCATCCATATATTCAGTAAAAATATCTTCAGCCCTGGAGGTTGGGGTGAATTCGTAGAGCACACATGGATAGCTCTTATGGTTATAGCCATATGTTTATCTTTACTGATATCTCTAAAGAGCTACATCATCTCAAGATATCCAAGACAGTTCTGGGAAACTTTTTTAGGCATGCCCTTTTCACTTTTTACGTTGATGTTTTTGATAATGATGTTATTGGTAGGTGGAATATTGATAAGACTAGGGGAGTTGTTCAATCTGGAAGGGGGGCCTTTCAAAGCATCAGGAGTGACCGTTGTACTGGTATCTTTAACCTTCATGGTACCTCAGTTAGAATTGATCGGGTGGGATATATTACTTAAAGTGATCTCACAGGTATTCAGTTTAGCTCTGATATTTTATGGCCTGGTCACTGGAGTCCTCCTTTACAATGTTGCAGGGATAAAATACATAGTTACCAACAAGAGAGTTATCAAATTCAACACTCATCGATTTGAAAGATCGGTATACTATCTGCTGTCGAGCATGAAAAAAATAGGAGTAGTACAGGATATAATCGCCGAAACATTTGGATACGGTAATATAGTGATGCAATTCCATAAAAGATCTAGGTCTATATACGGAATATTTTATGGAGTCGAAGACCCCTATTCCATAGCAAAGCAAATCAAAAAGGCGACCTATCATAAAAAACAAAAAAAGCGATCTCCTAAGAAAAAACAAAAAAAGCGACCTATTAAGAAAAAAAGAAAAAAACTGATGCCAAAGAAAAATTCTGGGGACAGTTTCTATTATAAATTGATGATACCTATAATCGTGGGACTGATATTGTTCTCTACCTTGGTGATCCCCACGGCTTCCGGAACCGAACCCACACAGCACGTTAAAAGTGATTATCAGATAACATATCATGGTTTCGCATCCTTATCTATCAACGGAACTTATGAGATATATAGTTATGAAATGGACGGATATATCTTATCAGCAGAAGACATAAGGACTAGTTACGATGAGGAGATCGAAGGAAAACTTAAGGACACTGTACTTGGACTAGTCGATACGTTGATAGAACGTTCGTACCGGATCACCGATGAAAGAGGCGATGTAAATACTAGTATCGAGATATGCCAAGAGAGTTTGAATTTATCTGTATCTCCTGAAGAACCAATTATCCTGACTTCTAATTCAATTATCGAGCTTAACACCGAGTTCTTTGATCTACCGAAACAAGCGGATATAGAAGAGATCATCTTCGGTGCACTCAAAGTCGGGGGGGAGTTGACTAATGAACTCGAGCTTATCTGTGAGGCCGGTCATGAGGCAAGCTATAAATTTCTTGTTCCTGAAGAATTGATCATACTCGGAGACGATTCCTATCATATAGATAATACGGATAATATGGATGCCGTAAATCAAACGATAGATTTTCGTTTAGCTCATCAGGAACCTGTTGAGATCACCGAAACCGATACCGAATTCTCTATAACTGTTGATGTTCACGAATTAAGAAGGGAAGATGATGGAGAATATATATGCATAGAATTCGATCTTTCCGCTTCTTTCCAAGAGATGAGGATACCGAATGTATTGCAAGAACAGATCCCTGATCAACTCGATCTAGAATATATAAACGCCGCACTCATACGTTTATTTTATGAAAACGGTTTTGAATATCCTATCCATGATTTCACCAGCGATCTTAACAACGAGATCGACTTACTGGTCTACGATATGGGTGAGGTCATCTTTAGAAGTAAATTGACTGTATTAAACTTGGATGAGGGTTATGATCTAGATACTATGGACTCTTATCCATCTATAATCATGTACTACAACGCATCCATAGAACGTAAATTATCCGATGATAGGGTTGATACTACGGCATTTATACCAAGGACATATTCGATTTCGGATAATGTCGAGTTATATATCCTAAATCCTACGGAATGGGACATGGATATAAAAGTCATGTTACCGGAAGGTATGGATCTGTTGAGGGCCAGATTCAGAGGTCAGCGTTTGGATATAAAAGGCGACAGACGGAGCTATGTGGAATATGACCTTCCTTCAGGAGAAGATGGTGTTTTATCCATGGATATCGGTACCGAGATAGATATTACAGAATTTATACCTTTCATGGTCATTATCGGCGTGTTGTTTGTTGTATGGATCGGTTTAAATCTATACAGGCCTAAGCGAAGGAGATGACCCTACGTCATCCTTCACAGTTACTTTTCCAAAGTCTCTTTCATCCTTTGTAAAAGAAATCGCCGATCGAGCTGCATCAAAAATCTTCCTAACTTTGGTCCTCTTTTCTGACCCAGTATCATCCTATAGAATATACCGAATGCCTTCCCTTTTTGTATGCCCACCTCTTCTGCGGTAGAGTGTACCAAGGAATGCAGTATGTCGTCACTCCATCCATCAAGATCTTTTATGCTTGAAAGATATTTTTCAATGAATGAGATCTCATCTTCATCAAATGACACTTCAGGCATCTCCCTCTTGATGGAAAACTTTACAAATCCTGGAGCATAGTTATCTATCCAGTACCTAACTTTTTCCACTCTCTTGTTCAACCTTTCGTAATCATCGGGACCATATTCGTCACCGACTGATATCTCCCACATATCGTCCACGTCCTCGTATATCTGAACTAGATTGACAAGATGGCGGTAGGGAACTCTTCTTGGAGGATATTCTGGTATCCCATCTATCTGTGATAACTCATACACCCTCTTCTGATCGTCCTCAAGTTCACCATCGTAATATCTCATCTCGGTCTGGTCATACTCCTCCACAAGATCTAGTAAAGGCAGTCCTGGATCGAAGTCTATATGGGATTGTGGTTTTGTCTTCATCAGTAAAAAACGAACGACCTCCGGTTCAACCATCGCGATCATATCTTCTCCTTTTATCGCAACTCCTGTTGAGGAAGACATAACCCCCTTTCCCTTCAATTGAATCCATTCGTAAACTATGGGATGTGGAGGAGATGTTCCAAATATATCCTTGATTATTTTGATACCGGTATCCCAGGAACCTCCTGATGCCGCATGGTCCTTACCTAATGGTTCACAGTCCACACCGAGTATCCACCATCTTGCAGGCCAATCACAACGCCACGGAAGTTTACCGTCGTCCGTTCTTATATCCGCCATCCCTTCGTTCCCACAACTACACCGGTAATGAACAAAGGGATCTTCAAAAGATATCACATCAGCGGTTCCCAAAAGACCGCAAGAACTACATCTGGGATTATAGGGATACCAAGATCCTTCTAAAGTGCGGCCGGTCAGTTCTGTTAGGACCTGAACGACCTTATCTTTTGATTCTATAAGTTTTCTAACAGCATCTTCGTAGAGACCTTCTGCATACATCTTGTGAGTGTACCTTACAGAACAATCTATCCCCAAACTGTCCATGGTTTCAAGAAATGGTTCAAGATAATGGTCTGCGTAGCTTTCGTGGGATCCACATGGGCAAGGGATACTGCTAAGGGGCATCCTCACGTATTTTTCATAACTATCGTTTAAAAAGGGGTATACTCTACGAAGAGGATCTATGGTGTCGGCTATATACAAAAGCTCTCCTGATTCAGAAGCTCTTCTGATAGCGTCTCCAGTTAATATCTCTCTTAAACTTCCAAGATGGATCGGTCCGGATGGTGTGATACCAGTTGCGATCAATGGTTCTGGTGGTAGGTCTGAACTCTCGACATCTGCCCAGTGCATCGACTTAACCTCTTTAACCTATAACTTGTGTTCGTATGAGTGCCCGTAGTGGAACTCCGATCACTTCGTCTCTACTATCTTTATTTACGGAGACGACACAAAGGACGACCTCTGCACCCATCTCTTCCATATCCGTTATCGCACCCTGCATGGTTTCTCCGGTGCTGATCACGTCGTCAACGATGACTACCTTCTTTCCTTCTACTGAAGCGTAGTTAGAGCTGAGAGCACCTCCACCTCCACGTCGTTCTTCTTCCCTTGGACGGTATATTGCAAGTTCTTTACCTAATTGCTCAGAGATCAATGTAGCTAATGGGATACCGTTTATAGCAACTCCGGTCACGGTATCGAAGTCAGTATCCAAATCATCCATCTCTTCCATTATTATATCCGAAAAAAGTGTAGCAAACAAACCTATCCTTCCACCAAATACGCCTACGGATCTCCAACCGATCTGAACGTCGATGGGAGGCTTTTCTTCTTTAACGTTTCTGGTGAGCAGCCATGTGACAGTGTCCACGGATAAACTGAGTTCTGTGGCTATCTCCTTCTCCTTCAGTCCCTTCTTTTTATACTCCATGGCCTCTTCAACCAGTGATTCTATTCCTTTCATATCTATCACTTTGATTTAATGAAGATGAATGCACGTATTATAATATTTTGGTAAATCAAGATCGATAGTGTCTATCAAAACTATTGGACTAACCATCCATAACTATTCGATGTTGGAATGAAAGTTCTCTACAAGAACCAGTGTTTTGTCTAACTCACCTGCATCCAAAGCTGCGTTAGCTTTCCTTAGAAGGTCCCTGGAAAACTCGGAGATGTCAGTACCAGACACTTCTTTCTTTCGAAGCAGCTTATATGCTTCACTGAGTTCTTTCTTCAACTCTTCCTTCAAAGGTGGTAATATCTCATCAAAGGCCTTAGACAATGCCTCTTCAGCTTCTTCGAAATCACCAACATCCAATTCTTGTCTAGCTTGAGCGATGAGTTCGTTGGCTTTCTGTGTACCTATGTTAAGATATTCTGCACAGAATACCAAATTATAAGCGGTTCTGATCTTATCCATCATATCCGATTCTTTTTCATCGATACTAGCTCTTCCCTTTACTGGGATCTCATTTCCACAGATCGGGCAGGTTCCAGTATTGACTATCAATTCGGAATCGCATTCCTCGCACCGTATCTCAAATTTATCAGTAGACACATGCCTAGTATGCATCACCGATTAAATATATTTTTCTACCCGCCATAAGGATTTTACTATCCGCTGATCCTCGAAACGATTCAAATCATGATTAAATTTATATTGACCTATGCTTTATGTGTTTATCGAATGAGCGAGCAATTAGTTAAGAAGAAGATCAACCTACTCGGTGACCAAGGCGTAGGTAAGACTTCGTTGATCCTAAGATATGTAAATAATGTATTCGGTGAAGAGTATCTCAAAACCATAGGAACTAACATCTATACAAAGGATATCTCCTTCAAAGATACCGATGTTAAGTTGATCATCCAAGATATAATGGGGGAATCTGGATTTAAATCCGTTCAAAGAGGGGCTTTCAAGGGTTCCACCGGGGCAATAGCCGTCGCGGATATCACTAGATCAAATACATTAAAATGTCTGATCGAAGACTGGCTTCCAGTTTACAGGGAACACGCAAGCCAAGACAATCCTATAATACTCGCTGTAAATAAGTTCGATCTAAAAGAAAAGAAGATTACCTTGAATCAACTGGAGGATGCTTACCAACATTTCGATCATGTACTTTTTACTTCTGCAAAAACTGGAAGGAATGTGGAGTATATGTTTAAGTATCTAGCTTCCAAGGTTGTTTATAACCTTCAACTCTCTTCAAAAGATGTAGAAGACATAGTCTTTGAACGGGAACTTGATAACCCGAAAGACCTGCTCGATACCTTGCTGGCTATCTCATCAGATATCGGGGATATGCCTTACGATGTCCGTGAGGAGATTTTTGAAAAGAGTGGTATAGACAAATTCGATCTGGACGAAGATATATTCTCGATCAAAGAACATGATGTGATCAAATTTGCTAATCTGCTCATAGACTTCTATAAAGAAGATGGTGACGATGCTTCACGGGGACTCATCAAAGAGATAATAAATAAATATTACCGATGATCCTCTAACTTTTTTGATAGATCTGCATAAGTTATTTAAACCTCGACCGACAGTATTTATTATTGTATGTATCCAAAATGGGGGAAGTACTTCGCCGTGTTGATGATAGGTACTATCCTATTATCTCTGGTGTTCACTTATAGTTTGAGTGCTACTACCACTGAGACCTCCGACGAAGAAATAAGAAATCTTTCTGAAGGCCCCTGGCCCTCTTTTGGAAGGGATTCCAGCAATACACGTTTAAGCCCCCATAGTACGATCCATGTGGATGGCACGGTAGATTGGTCATATGGAACCGACCTTTCGTTATGGTCCTCACCGGCCATCGGTTCGGAAGGCCTGATCTACTTTGGATCGCCGGATAACGATCTGTATGCCTTGGATGTAGATTCAGGCACTGATCAGTGGACATTTTCATCTGGAGGAGACATATTATCCTCCCCGGCAGTGTCATCGGAGGAGGTCATCTACTTCGGCTCCGGTGATCATAACATTTACGCATTAAACCAAGATGGGAGTTTAAAGTGGTCCTATCCGACTGACGGACCGGTATATTCATCGCCTACCGTTGATGAGGCGGGAAATGTATACGTAGGTTCGTACGACGGCAACTTATATTCCATCGATGAACAAGGGGTGCTGAACTGGAAATTTTCTTCTGATTCCTGGTTATGGTCGTCTCCATCTATTGGAGAGAACGATGTAGTTTACGTTGGTTCAGGAGACATGAACCTTTATGCCATAGATATAGATGATGGCACAGAATTATGGCGGTACTCAACTGATGGACAGATATATTCTTCACCAGCAGTAGATGAAGAGGGAAATATTTACTTTGGTTCCAACGATGGGCACATTTATTCTCTGGATCCCGACGGTAGTTTGAACTGGAGTTATAACCTGGGATCGAGGATCCATCCATCACCTGCCATAGGACAAGATGGCGTCATATACATCGGTTCTTACAGTGGTGAGTTCTTTGCTTTAAAAGAAGGGGAAATCATCTGGTCATTCTCCACTGGAGATAGGATAAGCTCGTCCGCTGCGGTGTGTGCAGACGGTATGATATACTTTGGTTCATATGATGGAAATTTTTACGCACTTGATCCCCAAGGTAACCAACGATGGTATCATGAAGTGGGTAGTACGATATACTCTTCTCCAGCGATAGGAGATGATGGGAATGTCTTTGTCAATGGGTGGAACGGAAACATGTATGCATTCACCGGTAAACAGGAGGAGGATCCTGGTATAAATATAGATATCTGGAGAGAGTTAGAAATATCTGTTCGGATAGCCGGCAGGATAAATAATGGTATAACTGCGGAGATAGAAGAGAACGGATCATATGTCGATAGTTTGGAACTCACAAGAAGGCCGGGTGAACCTCAGTCTGGGAGTATGTATGTTGATTTTAGAGAGGGATCGGAATTCAATTTGACCCTAATTTACAAGGGTGATCATCAGGGTTCTAACCCGATTTGGGTATCTTTCAGATCCGGAGACCGATATTACACCATCTTCAACAATTTCAATACCAAGGATGGTGAAGAACAGTCGATAGTTTATAACCTTTCAGAGGAGATAGGTGAGTTGATATCAAAGGTCAGGGAGATCCACTTTTCAGCCTATGGGGACTACAACGAAAACAACGTGACATCATATGTATGGCATTTTGGAGACGGTGAAACCGCAGAAGGTAGGAGGGTAACACACACCTACGATAGTTCAGGGGAATACCATGTTACTTTAACGATAACCTTCAAAAACGGCGATGTTTTTGTGGTGGAAAGAACATTGACGATAATCGATGTTCAATCCATCGAGACTTCTCCAATAGTTTATTCTCATGTTACAAATACTAATAGGGTGAACGGGGTGGATACCGTTTTATACCCTAAGTAGAATATTCAGCAAACCCACAAAAGTCTTAAGTAGGATATCAACACCACTGATTATTACCGAAAAAAATTTTCAAATCAGGAGACCCAAACATGTCCTATGATAAACTGGTATCGGTGATTTTGGTACTCGTCTTTATCCTATCCAGTTCGAACGTTTTTGGTCTATCTTCATTTACAGAATCCGATGATCTACTCCTTGATGATGATGAACCGAGATATGGTTTAAATTCAAGCCCAAACGCACCCAGTGATCCTATACCAGAGGACGGGGAAACGGGACTGAACGTTACACCTGAATTATCGGTGTATGTAACCCATCCTGACGGCTTGGAGATGGATGTATACTTTTATGACAACGTTACTGATACGGAAATAGGCTATGTTGAAGGGGTGCCCAGTGGTGAGAGGGCGAAGATACTTTGGGAGGATTTGCAGCCTGCTACCGATCACCTTTGGTCGGTCGTTGTGTACCATGGAGAGGATACAACATCCGGTGGTCCTTGGATTTTTTCAACCGGGAATGTGGATTTCGTCAGGATCACTGACGACATAGATGGAGATGAATTATCTGGTGGGACCGTCCCTAAAAATTACGTAGAGACCGGTTACCTTTCAGCCTACGATGATATACATGGATTTATAGGAAATTTCCAGGGAGAATGGGAAGCTAGCGGAGATGCGTATCTACTAGAGGGCCCATACAATACCAAGAATACTATCGATGTTGGTGAAGAAGCAGGTGACGTTTGGTTCAATGTGACTTACACCGACGGAGATGATGAGTACTATCATGGGATTAAATACACTGTGTTGATCGAAGATGTAGATTACATACGGATCACAGAGTCCCCCGGTGGTGAACCTCTGGAGGATAAAACGGTTCTACCGGATACAAATATAAGAGGATATGCTTCGGCTTACGATGAGATCTCAGGTTATCTGTACACAGTTGATGGTGACTGGAGCGCCGAAGGGGCAGATTCCCGGCTGCTGGAAGGTACAACCGATGAGTCAAATGTGATCGATGTAGGGTCGGTCGGTGGTACCGTTTGGTTCAACTTAAGTTACGAAGAGCACGATCATAGTGTTAGGTTAGATGTTCTTCATCCAACGGTAGATCAGATATCTATCACGGATATACCCGATGGTTCTCCCATCATCGGTGGTCAGGTCCCGGTAGGTTTTGAAACATGGGGTAATGCATCGGCGTATAACGAAACAACGGGTTTTATAAGCACTGTTGAGGTCGATTGGGGAGTAGAATTCGAAGATGGTATGGATCCCTCTATCGGTCCTACTCCTTCTGAATCGAGCTGGTTGAATGTAGGGCATTCCGGCGGTGATCTTACATGGGTTGCATCTTATTTTAGGGATGGGACCTGGTATAACGATACGGTCGATCTTACGGTTTTAACTCCCACCATCGATCACATACGTGTAACCAAGGATGGAGATGAGGTCACCGGTGGCTCGGTTCCAGTCGATCATACCGAGTACTTCGAGCTCAGTGCCTATAATCATACCACCGGTTTCTTGAACCTGGTAAACGGTGATTGGAGTTCTGAGGGCGGTAACGCATATCTGTTACACGGAGATTCGGGTACGGAGAACGGGATAAACGTAGGAACCGTCCCAGGCCATGTTTGGTTGAATGCCAGCTATGAAGGTCTAACACACACCGTCGAATATCTTGTTGAAGATCCCCAAGTCGATCATGTGTTGATGTTGGAAAACCATGAAGACCCTTCCTCTGTGATGGATGACATTACAGTTCATGCAGGTTATGAAACAACGGTCTATGCCGCTGGTTTTAACCATACGACGGGATTCGTAGAGCTGGTACATGTTGAATGGAGTGTGGACAATCAGGATGGGGCCGATGCGAAAGTCGAACCCGCCGATGGAAGCTGGACCACGCTTTTTGCAGGTTTGTCAGGAGGTCAAATCGGATTGACGGCGGAGTATTCATCATCGGTTTATCACAGCATAAATATAACGGTGGAGCCACCGGTGATAGACTACATCGAGATAAGAGATGAAGGTGGGGAGAGGTTGGAAGAATTAAATATTGAACTGGAGGAGAGTATAGAGATGTATGCAGTAGGCTCCAATTCCACCTATGGATCACAGGAGGATATAAACGTTGATTGGAATGTAGCTCCTCAAGAGATCGGATCTTTCTTTGAGGAACACGGTTCAAATACCGTATTCACATCACAGAACATAGGTATTGGCAACATCACTGCAGTATATGATGAACTACATTATTCTTTCAATATCACTGTTATCGATACCCATGTTCCAGAGATCATCGGAGATATCCCAGACATAGAACTTCAAAAAGATTTTGGTTTGTATGAGATCGATCTATCTGGATATGCAAGAGATGAATACGATCCACTATCAGATATGCAGTGGTATCTTACAGGGGTAGATACAGCATTGATCAGTACGTTTGGAGAAAATCAAACAGGTAACCATGTTATCACCCTGCTATCTAAAGAGAATGTACACGGCTCCATGTTACTGACTTATTGGCTTGTAAATAGTGCAGGCAATAAGGTATCACAGCAGGCATGGGTGAATATAACCGATACATACGAGGCACCTGCATTTAGAAGATGTCCCGACTTATACGTTCATTATGACGAAGCCTATGTATTCGATTATACACCATATATAATCTATGATGAAGAAAAGAAAGGTGATCTTGAACTAACAACAGATGATCCGGAATACACCACCGTCAGCGGATTGAGAGTAACTTATGAGTATCCGGAAAGCATGCTGGGAGAAGAAATACTCGTGGTGATAACGATTTCAGATGGTATCGAAAGTGATTACACCGCCATCATGGTTTCAGTTACATCCAATCACCCTCCAAGGATAGTCGAAAGACTCCCCGACGTTACCATCGAGCAAGGGGAAACAAAAGAGAACGTATTCAACCTTGATGATTACTTCATGGACCCAGAGGGTGAACAGCTTTTCATGAGTTATGGGTATACATATCTTACGATAACCATCCACGGGGACCATCGGGTAGACATCCGAGCGGATTGGAATTGGCATGGTGTAGAAAGGGTCACCTTTAGAGCGAAGGATCCGGGTAACGCTATAGTGGAACAGACTGTTAATGTTACGGTCATTCCTGTTAATTATCCTCCAACCATAAAAGAACTACCCAGATTCGTTATACGGTACGAAGAACCGTATACTTTTGATCTAAATTATTACATATCTGACAAGGATAATGAAACCCATGAACTTACCATAACAACATGTAGTCCCGAATATGTAACAGTGATGGGGACCAGATTAATCATGCTTTATCCCTATCGTATGGATGAGCTCTATGGAAATTATACTGTGGCTCTGGAGGTCTTTGTTTCCGATGGAATAGATACCACTTCGGAGGTGACGACCGTCACGGTTGGCGATATTTATCCCCCGGACCTATTGATCCCATTACATGATGTTGCATTTTATGAAAATGAGAGGCTGCTGAATGCTTTCAATCTCGATAATCACTTTTTAGATCGACAGGACGATACCATGTACTATTCTTCCGGGAACGAGAATATAGAAGTAGTCATCCATGAGAACAGCAGCGTGGACTTTTACGCCCCTGAAAATTGGAATGGTCAAGAATTGATCACCATAAGAGCTACTAACTCCGCAGGGGCATTGATGGAGGATTCATTGAGGGTGACTGTGATACCGGTTAATAACCCCCCGGTCATCTCCGATATACCTCGACAGGAAGGTTTTGTTGGTAGGACTTGGATACTTGATATGGGGGATCACATCTCGGATGTAGATAACGAAACACATGAATTGACTATCTTCGTCGATGATCCATATGTTCAGGTAGTAAGACATAAGTTGATTTTTGAATATGACGCCCCTGGAACGTACTATGTTACCGTGGTGGTCAGCGACGGGATCGATTCAACTAGCACCGAGATCGAGGTCGTAGTTAGAGATGAGGAGACTGGGCTGTTTTCGAATAATTGGATATGGATGCTTATCAGCTTGCTCCCCATCGCTTTTGTCGGTGCATTTTTGTTCTTTAAGATAGAAGAATTCACAGTGGATGACATTTTCTTGATCCATGATTCTGGTGTTTTGATCAAACACAACGCAAGAACATTAAAAGCCGAAAGGGATGAAGATATACTCGCAGGTATGTTTTTAGCAGTCAGTAATTTTGTTGAAGACGCCTTCGGTGGCGAAGAAAGGGATACTTTAAAAAGGATGGAGTACGGTGATAACAAAGTACTAGTCCACAAAGGAAAACATGTTATCTTGGCGGTGTTTTTGTCCGGTGGAGTTCCATCGTGGCTGCTTGAGAGCATGTCTAACCTTGTTTCCGATATAGAAAAGCGATATGAAGGGGCTATCGAGGATTGGAACGGGAATTTAAAGGACTTACCCGGTATCGGTGAGATGTTGAACGAGATACTTGAGAACAAAGGTAGGTACTCCAGGGGTAACTGGAAACGATGAGCGATCCATACGAAAAGATTTTTTATCATCGCTACCCTACCAACATCATGCCGATCTACAACTATCTATGTGGGATCATGATCGTTCTTTTGATCGTCGCCGGCTTGGCATATATTATAGGGTCTAATAAAATCGGTGACACCCTCTTAGATGTGATAAGGTGGATCATCATAGTATCCTTGATAATCGTACTGATCATACTGATTCTATTCCTTATCGGTCCATTGGATTTCAGTGACTACGGACTTTCTTTTTTCCACCCTTCTTTAGGGTCCGTCGATTTTAGGATCTCCTGATAGTAAAGATTATCAAATAGTTCCCTATTTCGATAGGTATGAATATCAGTATTATAGGGACGGGATACGTAGGGTTAGTATCCGGCGTAGGTCTTGCGCAAAAAGGACACGACGTGATCTGTATAGATAAGGATAGAGGGAAAGTGGACTCGATAAACTCCGCAGTACCACCTATTTTTGAAAGAGGTTTAGAGCCGATACTGGGCCGGTTGGTCGATGATGATAAACTTACAGCGACGACAGACACGGTAGAAGCGGTAAAGAAAACTGATATCACTTTTATATGTGTAGGCACACCTTCTTCATCAGACGGCAGTATCGATACATCTTTCCTTGAAAGTGCAACAAAGGATCTAAGCCAAGGTTTGATAGGAAAAAAAAGCTATCATGTGGTGTGTGTAAAAAGTACTGTAGTGCCGGGTACTACGGAAAATATCGTCCTTCCAATACTTGAAGATGCCGGTCTTGAGTTAGGTAAAGATTTTGGATTAGGTATGAATCCAGAGTTTTTGAGGGAAGGGGTCGCTTTAGATGATTTTATGATGCCGGATAGGATCGTCATCGGAGGCGGTGACCAAAAAACTAAAGAGATACTAGCTAAGGTCTACGAGGGATTCGATTCCCCTATAATGCTGACAGCCATAAAAAGCGCAGAGATGATCAAGTACGCCTCTAACTCTTTACTAGCGACTAAAATATCATATGCTAATGAGATATCTAGGATGTGTGAAAAGGTCGGTATAGATGTGTATGAAGTCATGGATGGAGTAGGCATGGACCACCGTATAAATCGTGACTTCCTCGATGCAGGCGTTGGGTTCGGAGGTAGTTGTTTCCCAAAGGACCTCAAAGCTCTGGTAAATTTTTCTCGCTCCATCGGTATCAATCCTCGCATACTTGAATCGGTGATCAAAGTAAACGAACGCCAGCCGATACATGCAGTCAATTTGCTTGAAGATATGGTAGGAAGATTATCTGGGAAGAAGATAGCGATACTTGGGCTGGCTTTCAAAGGAGAAACTGATGATGTGAGGGAGAGTAGGGCTATACCTATGGCCCGAGAGCTCCTTAGAAGAGGAGCAAAAATAGTCGGTTACGATCCAAAGGCCTCGGATAATTTCTTGAAGGAAGTGGAGAATATGGAATTCGCAGATTCTGTAGAAGATGCACTAACTGGTTCTGAAGGCTGTATAATACAAACAGATTGGGATGAATTTAAAAGTTTGACCGAGCCTGATTTTCTGGTGATGAGAACTCCCAATGTATTAGATGGTAGACGTGTATTAGATAGTGACGATTTTAGTCAAGTGCGTTATAGAACGATCGGGAGATAAAGACAAATTTTAATAACTAAATGTTAGTTTTGAATTTAAAGAGGTCCTAAGATATGGAAAATAAAAAAGTCCTTGCCGCTGCTATGGTGATGCTGTTCTTAGTATCGTTTATATATCTTTCACCTGTTGAAGCCCAGGAACCGCTGGTTGGCCAGGACGATGATCATCAAAAACAGGCTAGAATAGAAACCGAGGTCAGTTTTAGATGGACCGTTTATAGAAATTCCACTAGAGATTACGTTTTTACTGTTGATGTTCAAGGAGGACTTCAGGATTGGATGAAGGATATATCTTCGGATTATTTTGTTCTTGACGACAACAAGCCTCACGAGATAATTATAGTAACTCTAGAAGTACCAAAAAATCCGGGCCGAGATGTAACTACAGGTACAGTTATTTTTAGATATAGGGAGATCAACAGCACGGTCCATGAAAGTATTGAAAAAACCATATCGGTAGAGGTCGTTGGAGTAGCACCTACGCCTGAAGGGAACATCATCGTAGGTGGTTTTCAAAATCCTTTACCTTCACCCTTGAACAATCCGTATGGTGCATTTGGACTGAATCTTTTGATATGGTTCATCATCAGTTGGATTTTTTATTTTCTTGTCAGTCCGATCATACATAGATTTGCAAAAAAGACAAAGACAGATGTAGACGAGTTGATAATCAGGATGCTTCGCCGCCCAATATTATTTTTGATTTTGATCTATGGATTTATAGATTCAGTGATGAAGCTAAACCTTGCTTTGGGTATAAGGACAACGATATACCAAATATATATGATCATAGTCATAGTGATAGGTGTTGTTATCACTTATAAGATATTGATTGCTATATTGAATCAAATATCTAAAGAGAGGGGTGGTAGGGATAGTCCATTTGGACAGGTGCTCAAGCCGGTCTTAGAAAAGGTTTTTGCTATCATCATAATCATCGGAGGGCTAGTGATGGTACTTCGAGTGGTCGGGATAGAAGTGACCGCTTTGTTGGCCGGTGCTGGTGTCGCTGGTTTGGTTATCGCCTTTGCCGCTCAGGACACTTTGGGTAACTTTTTCAGTGGGATGCATCTTTTGGTGGATCGCCCATTCAGCATAGGTGAGATAATAATGCTGGAGGATGGAGAGTACTGTAGGGTGGAAGAGATCGGTATGAGGAGTACGAAATTGTACAACATCAGAGATCATGAAGGTATAATATTACCGAACAATGCCATCGCATCCCAGAAGATCGTCAACATCGCTAAACCTGATACGCTGATCCGAGTACGCATCGAGGTCGGTGTTGCCTATGGTTCGGATATAGGGAAGGTGAAAGAGATATTGAATGAGGTTGCGGAAGAACACCCCAAAGTGATAAATGATGAGATACATGAAATCGTGGTCAACTTTAGAGATTTTGCTGATTCAAGCCTTGATTTTTCACTCCGTGTATGGATAGATGATATACCAAGACAGTGGAGGATAATGGGGGAGATCAGGGAAAGGATCGATGAGCGCTTCAGGGAAGAGAACATCGAGATCCCGTTCCCACAGAGAACGGTTTGGTTCCACGAAATGGATAAGGGGAAATGATCTAGTATGCAGAGATATAGTTCATATGTCGCGATATTTTCCCATGCTTGAGTCCTATCCGAGGTAAGATAGATATTCTAGAACGAGGATATAGTGAACCCGATAAAAAAAGGGGCTTCAGTAAGCCTTAAATACATGAATAGCTAATGGTATCAATCCCACACATGTATGCCCTTTTTTAGGGTATGTATAAGTATGTGTTAAAGACCCCAAAAGGATTAAATAGGGGTCGCCTTGTGTGGGGTGAATACATATGGGGATCCAAGAAACCCGGAATTGCCGTGATCTCTTGGGTCCGACAGACGAACCAACGGAAAGGTGCAATTTGTTTACCTGCCAATTTCAGGTTTCAACCATTGGATTCAAAAATATTTGAGGTGGTCAGATACTGCCAAGTACTTTATATTAAAAACTCCAACTCCGGTTGATCCTGCCGGCGGTCACTGCTATTGGAATCCGATTAAGACATGCGAGTCGAGAGATTTCGGATCTCGGCGTACGGCTCAGTAACACGTGGATAATCTAACCTTAGACGAGGGATAACCTCGGGAAACTGAGAACAATACCTCATAAGTCTTGAATACTGGAATGTTTCAAGACTGAAAGCGCTAGCGTCTAAGGATGAGTCTGCGGCCTATCAGGTAGTAGTGGGTGTAACGGACCCACTAGCCGATGACGGGTACGGGCCTTGGGAGAGGATGCCCGGAGATGGGCTCTGAGACACGAGCCCAGACCCTACGGGGTGCAGCAGTTGCGAAACCTTCACACTGTGGGAAACCACGACGAGGGGATTCCAAGTGCTAACACAAAGTGTTGGCTTTTCACCTGTCTAAAACGCAGGTGGAATAAGAGCCGGGTAAGACTGGTGCCAGCCGCCGCGGTAACACCAGCGGCTCAAGTGGTGGCCATTATTATTGAGCTTAAAGCGTTCGTAGCCGGTTTGGTAAATCTTTGGGTAAATCGGACGGCTCAACCGTTCGAATACCAGAGAGACTGCCAGACTAGGAGCCGGGAGAGGCTAGAGGTACTGTTGGGGTAGAAGTAAAATTCTGTAATCCCAACAGGACCACCAGTGGCGAAGGCGTCTAGCTAGAACGGACTCGACGGTGAGGGACGAAGCCCTGGGGCGCGAACCGGATTAGATACCCGGGTAGTCCAGGGTGTAAACGATGCGGGCTTGGTGTCGGAAGTCCTACGCGGGCATCCGGTGCC
>PWKY01000062.1 GCA_003560595.1 Thermoplasmata archaeon
GAATTAATTATATAAATATATATTATGTAAATTTACATTACCGACACAGGATCACCCTCGGTTGTTCAAAAAGCGCATACAAAATCTATTTTCGAAAAGATCCGGGGTGGTAGCTATCGAAGACAACAGGTTTAGTGAGCTTTTTGGCTGGATTCGAGTTAGATGAATTCTTTGATCCTAGGGGTGATCTCTTCTTTGATCATATCGATCTTGTATTCGTCCTCTATGGTTGTGATGGTTTCCATCCTTTCGATGCGCTTAGCTGCCTCGTATGTATCCAAGGGAACGACGATCAGTGGTATCCCCTCTCTATCTGCTTTGGAGATGATGTTGCTTGGAGGTATCAGATCGTTGGTCAATATCACCCCGGAAGTACCTTCATCCATAGATGCCAGTATTATATCTGAACGATCTCCACCGGTGACCATCAATTTTCTTTTCTTGAAGAAGTTCGGATTACGCAGCATCTCATCAACGCTCAAAGCGCCTACGAATACGTTTTCAACTATCTTGTCTAAGCCTGAATGTCCGGCTACCACTTTACCGAACAGCATGTCGTTGATGAACTCTACACTGGTAAGGTCGAATTCCTTGATATCCGGGATGATCCCTAGAATATCTAGACCCATGTTTTCCAGATCCTTAACTGCAAAATTCTTGATATCCTCTTCGGATTCAACTCTGTTCAGAACTACTCCTTTTATCGGGATATCCAGTGCGTCGAAGTATCTTACCGTGGTAGTTAGGTCGTCAACTATATTCGTCCTGCTTCCGGAGGCGATCATGATTATCTCGGCATCTAACATCTCATATAGAGATGCCGGATCGAGGGATACTGAAGAACCGAATCTCCAGTCCTCCCCTGTCTCGATCATGACTCCGTCCTTTCCTTTAGATAACTCCTCTACCCTTTCTACTATCTTCGTTTTTATCGTTTCTGAATCAAAGGCATATTTGATCTTTGAGTGATCGAATCCGATGCAGAATTTTTCATATTCATTTTCCAGCCCTAAAACGTTTTTAAACAGCTTTGCATCGTAATCTATCAAGCGTTTCTTCTTGTAGATCGGACGATCTCCATAGGGTTTGAAGTAGTTGAACTTCTTCTTCGATGAAAGAGCTATTCCCATTCCGATGGTTGTTTTTCCTGCATCCGCTTCCGTGGATGAAATTATTATATTTCCCATTTTATTACACCGCCTCTCTCTTTAGAGTTATAGCGACATCAACTGCCTTGCAACCATTACCCTGGTCGAAGGCCTTGACCGGGTTCAGATCTATCTCTGAAATACCTTCCACCTCGTACATAAGGTGGGACATCTTGTATATAACTTCCGCCAGTGCGTCAAGATCTTTTCTTTTCTGACCTCTCGCACCTACTAGCACCGGGAAGGCGTTTATATCACCGATCATATCGTGAGCCTCCCTTTTTGAAACCGGAGCTACTCTGAATTGAACGTCCTTCAATATCTCTACGTAAACACCCCCTAGACCGAACATGACCACCGGCCCGAAGGACGGGTCGTTGGTACCCCCCACGATCACTTCTTCTCCCCCCTTGAGCATCTTGGCCACTGATATACCTCTGATGTGTGCCTTCGGGTATTTTCTCTTACAGCTTGCATGGATAGCTTGATAAGCATCGATCACTTCTTCACGATCTTCAAGGTTCAAAGCCAATCCACCTGCATCACTCTTGTGTATTATATCTTCAGAAACAACTTTGAGGACCACTGGATAACCGATCCTTTCAGCAGCTTCTATACAATCCTTGAGATTAGTAACCACCGTCCCCTCCGCGATAGGTATACCTGCCAGCTCGATTATCTTCCTGGCCTCGTCCTCAAGTAAGGTGGTTCTACCGTCTCTCCTCACTTCAGTGATAACCTCGACTATTTTTTCTTTATCAACATCATGAGTTTCCATCTTCTTCCTCTTATGCATCTCTTCGAGATAACGCTTACGCTTGAACAATGCCCCCATAGCAGATATCGCATCGTCGGTTTCTACGAAGGCAGGAACTCGCTTCTTTCTCATCCATTCCACACATTCGTTTACAAATTCTCCACCTGAAAAAGTGAATACCATCGGCTTTTTGTTTCTGTATTCTTCGAAAAGCTCCTGCATTATCCTGGCGGTTTCCATAGGGTCGGTGATACCTGTTTCACAATATAGGCCGATGACCGCACCGACTTCGTCGCTTTCCAAAGCCGCCCTCATGGCCCGCTCGTACTCTTCTCTCCCGGCCTGTCCTGTCAGGTCTATGGGATTTTTGGTCGATCCAAAGGATGGTATGGAATCTTTGAAAGTATCGTTCAAGAAAGTCTGATCATCCAATAATGGGACCCCATACTCCTCAGCCGCGTCAGCGGCCAAAACTCCTATACCCCCACCGTTGGTGATGATCACCGTTTTCTCTCGTTCAGGAAGTACGGAAGAAGATATCAACCTAGACCAGTCGAATGCCTCTCTTAGATCATTGGCCCGTAATATCCCTCCTTGGTTGAATGCTGCGGTGAATATTTTATCACTTCCAGCCAGGGATCCGGTATGAGATGCTACGGCGGTAGCGCCCTTATCCGACTTACCGGCTTTGATGGCGACTATGGCTTTATCGTCGGGCATCTCCTTAACTTTTTCAAGGAAATCACGCCCCTTAGGTAACCCCTCCATATAGATCATGATCACTTCGCTCTCTTCATCCTCGGAGAAGTAATCGATCAAGTCCATATCATCTATGTCCGACTTGTTACCGACGCTGACTATGGCAGATAGACCGAGAAACTGCTCGGCGGTCATACCTATCATAGCTATGCCCAGGGCTCCGCTTTGAGATATCAACGCGATGTTTCCCTTTTTGATCTCAGAGGGTCCGAAGGTTGCATTCATGTCTGCTATCGATGAATATACTCCGAATACGTTAGGGCCAAGTATCCTCATACCGTGTTTTTCTGCGATCTTTACAAGTTCCTCTTCCATCTCTGCATTCCCTATCTCCGAAAAGCCAGAAGATATTATGATGGCGTAGTCGATGCCTTTATCCCCACATTTTTCAAGTGCTCCGCCCACGAACTTCGCGGGGATAGCGATGACGGCTAGATCTACACCTTCCGGTAGTTCGTCTATGGTCTTTAAAAAATCTATTCCTAAGGCCTTCCCCCCTTTCGGATTTATGGGATATATTTCTCCTTCATATCCTGAAGATATTATGTTTTTCAAAAGAGTATGGCCGATCTTACCTTCGGTGGTCGATGCACCTAATACAGCGACCGATTCAGGGTCGAATAGCCCTTTGAGAGGACGGTCTTTGGTTGACATCGGAGGGTGAGTAACTCTCCATATAATTAAATTTTTGTGTAGGTTCTGGACATCACAGAGTGTTTATTATATCTGATTTAAAATACCCCATTAGCTGCTCCTTAATATTATCCGAAACTACAAGGATTACGATGCCGTCTTTACTTATCTCTTCTTTGATATCATCCATTAAATCAATGATAACCGGTATTTCCGTTATGGTTTCATCCATCCATCTATCAAGGTCATGGATTAGAACGATACATCTTTCTGCTTCTCCCATGAAATCGGAGATAAGGAAAGGTATCATCTCAGAGTGCTCCTCCAAGGCTGGATTCAACGTATCTCGACCCACCTCTTCACTCAGTTTGATCAAAGGTGTCTTTTGTATATCATATCTAGACCGTATATCTTCTTTAACCTTACTAGAGAAGGCCAATCCTGGGGTCCCATGATGTACTAGGTCTGCAAAGATTGTGAAAGCTTTTTCTACATCGGTGGCCAAGTAAACTCGACCACCCTCTAAGTCATAACCGGTCTCTCCTTTTTTAACTCCCTCTACCTCTGGTGCTATCCTGATCAGCCTATGTTTCCATATAGCGTAACCATAAACCACTACTGTACCTCCAAATCCAAGGAAGGTCGGATCCACATAGTACATACCTGTTAGAGGATTTGTTCCTGTGATAGTTATGATATTACCTATAAGTGCGAAAAGTGAACCGAATATCAATGTTACTGCCTGCCTTTTTTCAAGAGCATACCTTGGTTTAATTGCCTTGTGCAGCAAAATCAACCAGCTACCAAGTATCATAACGTAGTTATATGGAACGTGAAAGTATTGGAATAAAGGACCTTGTGATATTGAAAAATGTCCGTCACTGATCGTTCCGTAAAGGTGCATCCATTCGTGGCCCGCTATTATCGAGTAGGTGAGGAGAGTGATATTTATCAATGGGAATATCATTATCAACGCCGATACCTTGAGTCTATTTTCAGAGTTAATTAAACCGCTTATCTCTAGAACGGTGAGGAGAAATAACGGACCTATGAAGGCGATCAGGTAAAATTGAGTTTCGTAAAGAAAGATTATGAACGTGTAAGGCTCCGCCTCCATACCGACATATTTAGATGCATAAATCTGGTTGATCACCCATAGAAACATCCAGAAACCTATAGAACACGTGAGGAGACCAAAAAACCTGTTGGTCCAAGATCTAGGATTATCTACGTATACTGCATAGCCAAGAGAACACATTAGTGCTCCGATGACCGGTAATATGGGTATCCAGTAATTAGTGAGGGTA
>PWKY01000032.1 GCA_003560595.1 Thermoplasmata archaeon
AGGCACCGTTAGAATCCGTCCCATGCCACTCGAAGTCAGTTACCACGTCCGTTATCAGATTACCATACTCATCTAAAGCCTCTGCGCTGAACTCCAACTCATCTCCCGCTGTTATCGTCTGCACATCAGTAGGTGAGATGATCACAGTATGAACATCTGCAGGTACGACGTCGAAACTATCCGATCTCATCACACCGTCTATTGTAACTTCTGCAACATACTCATCCGCTGATGTGATCGACTCCCATGTATGACTGGTGTAACCCATATCAAAGTCTAACTCCACCGATATCTCGGTACCATCGATCTCGATGGTGACCGTATATTCCCCAGATAAAAGATTGCCGTGTTCGTCTTCGGCATCATCTATAGTGATTATTGGCTGCTGACCTGCGATGATCTCATCCACGGACACATCGAATTCTCCCGCATCTCCGGAATGAACAAAGAAAACGTATGAATCTAAAACGCCGTCTATCGTTACCTCTACGTTATAAGATCCACGTTCAGTTATCGGATACCATATATACTCCGACTCTCCGTCAGAGAAGGTCAAATCTATCGTAACATCCGTGCCGTCTATCTCGATGATCGCTGAGTAAACACCGTTCAACAGAATATCGTGTTCGTCCCGGGCGTCGTAGATCAATATTATCGGCTGTTCTCCTGCCTTCATATCATCAACAGATACCGAAAATCCATGGGCCAATGTGACCATGTGTGGATTCACCCATGGATAGTGATCGTAGTTCCCGTCTTCCGGGATCTCGTACCCAGGTGTACCCACACCATCTCCTCTATCAACTATACCACGCTCTTCGTAGTCATCCCAATAATTACCACCAAAGCCACCTTCTGCGGGATCTGTGTGGTTCCAATAATTTACGGACTCGTGATCGTATGAATGATTGCTATTTCCGATGAACTTGTTGCGATAGATCAAATTACTGTAAGACCAGACCCCTATGTAGAGTCCATAGTGCTCATTATCTATTATGGTGTTCCCGGTGATGATATTTTCATCAGATACCGCTACACGGATCCCGAAGTCTTGGTTATCCGATATAGTGTTACTATCGACTGTGTTTCCCTTGGTATTTTCCAAACTTATACCCCAACTGTTCCCCGACGCAGTATTCCCTTCTATGATGTTTTCATCAGAATATCTTACATGTAATCCCCTTTCGATGTTGTTATCCATGTTATTGCGGATCAGATGATTATGATGTGAGTTCTGAGTTATTTGTACCCCGTATTCATTTTCCTCAACAGTGTTATCCGCTATGGTATTGTTATGGCTCCCTACCGCATATATGCCTGTCCCGGGATCAGGAAATCCTGGCATCCTGACATTATCGTTCGCTGTGTTTTCTTGGATGGTGTTCCAGCTCGACCCTATAAGGTATATACCATAGTAAGTGTTCGAAGCTTGGTTATCCATGATCACGCTGTTATCCACCCTAAACAAGTAAATCCCGAGGTACCCATTATGGTCGGCATCGTTACCCGTTATGATGATATATTCAGAGAATCCTGCGGATATACCCACTGTACCACTGCTCACATCCTGATCTTCCACGGTTACTCCATCGCAGTTCGCTAGTATCACCTGTCCCGCTCCCGCCGGTATCGTTCCGCCTGTCTGATCCTTCCAGTAATGTACTGGCTTTCCGTTCACCGTATTATCCGTATCTATCTCGTGGGTGTTCCAATATTCCAATTGTCCACCTGCGACCATCAATCCGTTATCGACCATCGTATTTCCAGATATGATGTTCTCTAGAGAAGCCAGAAGGTATATGCCGAAGCGATGTCCTTCGATGGTATTTTCCTCTATGACATTATGGTGGCTGGCCCCCCTCGTAAATATACCGAAATTAGTATTCTTCATGATGCTGTTGTCAAGGATCTGAGTGTCGTTAGATCCCCATATGTAAATTCCAAAATTTCCATTGTGATGGATGGTGTTCCCTTCTATCAAGTTAGCATGACTGGGTTCTATGAAGAAGATACCGTAATTCGTATTCGAGCTTATATCATTATCGATGATCTTGTTCCTGGAAGTGAGCTGGAATATTATCCCGGCCCCGTCACCACCTGTGTTGTTGGATAATATGTTCCCTTCTATGTGGTTGTCGTTGCAGTTGTATGAAAATAATCCATGTGCATTCTGTGAGGCTTTATTATCCGATATCGTATTGTTATTGGAGTTATTGATAATTATGCCGTACCATCCGTTGCCGGTTAATATATTCCCAGATATAGTCCCGTTATCTGAGTACCATATTACCACACCGACCATATTGTCCACTGCGATATTATCGATTATATCGTTATCGTCGGAACGCTCTAGGTAGATACCATACTGTGAACTATCGAAGGCACTGTTATTAGCTAACAAGTTCCACTGAGAGTTTAATAAATTAAAACCATGATAATTCCCCTCAACTATGTTTTTAAGTACCTGATTGTTGTGAGAAATATTTAGCCAAACACCGTTATTCGAATTTGAATTGACAGTATTTTCCAAAATAAAATTATAGTTGGACGAACGTAGGGAAAGGCCTTCCTGATTGTCTAGAATATCGTTGTATTCAACTGTATTATTCGACGAGCTCCTGAGATATATTCCGTAAGCGTTACCAGAAAAGGTGTTGCTTAGGATGGTGTTCAGGTGGGAAGTGTGTAGGTATAATCCCCTGTCGTTGTTGTCATAAAGATCGTTGCCCTGGATATCATTACCGTCGGAATAGGATATGTAAAATCCGTGAACATTGTTGGATGCATCGTTATCCAAAAAAGTGTTGTCATCAGCCATGTATGTGTATATCCCTCTCCAACTATAAGAAAGATGATTGTTGGATATTATGTTATTTCCTGACGACTGAAGCATTATGTTATCAAATTCATTATTCCATCCTGCGTTTCCAGAGATGATGTTGTAGTTAGAGTCCCTGATGACGACCCCTCTGGTATTGTCAGATACGGTATTATCATGTAATGAGTTTCTGTTAGACCATCGTATATTACAGCCTATATAGTTATCCAAAGCAGTGTTGCCTTCCAATATCCCATCCACAACAAAATGAAGGTATATGCCTGTATCGAAGAAGAATTCCACTCCTTGTTTACCGCTCGCATTGTGTAAATAATTATTTTTCAAGATGAAGTAGTCGGTGGTATTACCGATAAAGATACAGTTACCTAAGTCCGTACCATCGATCATATATCCCTCGATGATATACGGATCCTCTTCAGACCCATCACCATCGCTCACTCCGTTAGCAGAAATAAAATCTTCATTTGAATTGATACGTATCGGAGGTCTCAGTATGTATCCATCTTCCGAGGGGTGCATAAGAGGATATTGGTCCGTACCACCATCTATATCGTTATAAGGAGTATCGCCGATGCCATCGGGCCCTTCGATATCCTGATCCGGACCTCGATACTCATCCACACCGGTGTAATCGCTCCAGTAGTTACCTCCTTTAGGGTAATCCGTGTTCCAAGCATTTCCGGTCCCCGCGTCATAGGCCTGCAACGTATTATCGATAAAATTATTATGGAAAAAATCGTTGTTTCCGGAATTGGTCAAAACCCTTACCCCCTCTTCGTTGTTATTTTCTATCGTATTCCAAGTGAATAGATTGTTATTGGATGATGCAAGATGGATTCCATACATACTATTATCATAGAATTGGTTGTCAGTGATGGTATTATGATCCGAGTACAACATGGAAAGACCACGGATGCTATCCGTAGCCATATTATCGAGGAGTAGATTATTGTCTGCATCATACATCCGTATCCCTTGAATATTATTTAGAGTAACCGTGTTACCAACGATATGATTATAGTTTGAATTATATATGGATATACCATAGCCTTCGTTCATGTAAGCCAGATTATACTCCACTAAACCATGTACCAAATTGTACAAGATTATACCTGAATTATAGTAGTACTGCCCTGAATTTTCGCTGGCACTGTGCACATAGTTATCTCTGACCACAAAATAAACAGTGGTATTTCCGATATAGATGCATGAACCTGCACCCGTACCATCTATCTCGTATCCCTGGATGATATAGGGTGCATCTTCAGTCCCATCGCCTGGCCAACCCTCTTCTGTGGCCTGCTTATAGAAGTCCTCATCACCATCAATCCTTATAGGATCTCGAACTTCATGTTCCGTTATCTCGTGGTCGTTGGGATCGACTGATATCTCAGAACCAAGAGGATATACATCATCACCGGCAAGTGAGATGCCGCCTAAACTCACAAACAACATGGTCATAAAGCTCAATACCAATATCCTTTCTATCGTTTCCTCTCTCATAATCATCACCAAATTATCAATATTAGATATAGTTGTATTAAGTATAAATTATTATCTATTACTTAGTTACAATGAGGGCACCGTAAAAAGGTCTAAATCATAGCCCGAATATTTTATAACCTACTACATATACTATCGCAGTAGCACAAAATATTTAAGTAAGTAATAATATTCTGGATATGACGATTTCG
>PWKY01000027.1 GCA_003560595.1 Thermoplasmata archaeon
CTTTAAAAATAATTGGCTTTTGCCCTCAAAAAAATTCAAAACCATTTTTTTTATAAGCTATATCTGCTTTCGCGGATTCTTTCTGAAAGAAATATTTTTTTCATTTGTTAAATCATGCTTTTGCGAAGGAAATATTTCTCACTTTTTTTGGCCAAATAAGATCATGAAGCAAATGAAGAATAGGGATGATCTTTTTTGTGAAGCTAAGCTTTTTCGATTTTTCCTAATAATTACATTAATAGTCCTCACTCTTTTAAGCAACCGAGTATAGATGAAAAATTCTTTTTCTACAGATTTGCTCTTTAAAGGGTAGTGGTTTTTCGGTGACAAAAACACCCATTTTTCAAGAGAGTCTCATCATCCAATACCTTTTAACTTGTTGCAAAATCGACAATTTTGATTTTTGGGTAATCTGGGAGTATACATATTTCCACGTATCATATCAAAACACTTAATTTGATCAGTTCTATTTCCTAAGCAATTCGTAACAAGGTCAATAAACATATTTACAGCTTGTGATACCATAGTACTGTTAAGAGAGATTACAGCTGGGCTCGCGATCCTCTCACCAAAAACATAGCATGCGTTATCCTCTTCTGCAACCATTTTCTCTCGATCTATTGTTTCCGGATTAATTCTATTTAAACACTGCAAGCAAAATTCACCTGGCATTGATAAATAAATACTTCCCCCTGCCGTGATGACCTTTCCTTCATCTGCTTGAATTCCCACACCTACATCAATAATTGGAATTAAGAACCTTAACGAGAGATCGTTTGCGCTTGCCCTACTTAACATGTTGTCGCTACAAAGAAAAATAACATGACTATCAATTATATGTTTTGAAGAGCCGTTTTTTTCA
This sequence comes from Thermoplasmata archaeon, assembly GCA_003560595.1. Lineage (GTDB taxonomy): Archaea > Thermoplasmatota > Thermoplasmata > Halarchaeoplasmatales > Halarchaeoplasmataceae > Halarchaeoplasma. The sequence goes on from PWKY01000027.1 coordinate 863, forward strand.
CTTATTTTCCCTACTTCCTTTTCGATTTTTGCTCTAGAATTAATGCAATTAATATTATCGGCTAAAACCTCTACCTTTTCCCTACCAATATCATTCTTAGTGGCACCAAGTAATCTGTTAAGATTACTATGCTCTACGATATCGTCATCAATCAATAGGAAATTTTCTACTCCAAGATATGCCAACTGAATACCAGCAACTGAGCCGGTTCCCCCAGCACCAATAATAGTAACTTTTGTTTTTGCTAACACTTTTTGACCTTCCAATCCAAACATTTTAACCTGCCTATCAAACAGCTCGGTATTAACTTTTTTTTGGAAGGAATTATTACTTGAAGTAGGTAGATTTTTCATTGGCCTTCCTACAATATTGACCCAATCTATTGCTTTGGGGGATTTACTATAAGGCTCCCAAAATCTTGCATTAACCCTACCGTTTGAATCCATTATAAAAGTCCCATGCGGAAACTTATTATCTGTCATCATTAGAAGACGGGGCATCATTTCGTTTTCATTTTGATCGTCCGTTTTTGAAAAAGAACTTAACGAACCCGGGTGGCTATGTGCCATTATCAAAGATAGATCTTCTTCTAAAGCTTTTTGAACTAGTTTTATTAAACCGGATGCTTTTAGCTTTCTTCCTACAGCATTTTTATAAGTCAAATCTTCGTCCGGGATAGGCTGAACTTCTTTAACCAAAAAAATATCCCCAGTATTGCTATTACAATGTTTCGCAAAAAGTGCAGCACCCTGTTCAACTAAACTATTTGATAGTAATTCCCTTTTTAAATTTTCAAAATCACTTTGCACAATTCTAATTCTACTTGGCATGTCTATTCGCCTCCATCCATTTTTGCACACCGCAGAGATAAGCCATAAGCCCATTTCTTTGAGGATCCCATTGCTTACACCTAAAGCAGCTTTTTTTTAGCTCCTTTTTGGGAGATTTAAAATTAAGCCCTTTTATTGCTGTTTGTGGGTAGGTTTGTGAAACTTTAACTTTTAAAACCCCTTCACCAAAAATCCTTTGTAATTCAGGAGTTGTAGGAAAATCATAAACCGATACTTCCCAGCCTTTTCCAGGAAGCTTTTTTATTTCTACTCTTTCTTTCCCGAGATCTTTTTGTAATTCCGCTAGGTCTTCAGCCAAAAGTGGAGGGAGAGATTCTCTCTCTCCCTCTACCCAGTCAGGAACATCGAAATAATGCTGTCCTGGACGTAATAAAAAATTTTCTTCTGTAACTTCAATCAACTTACCTTTATCTCGTAAATAAAGTGCTCGCCCAGTTGGAATTTTTAGTTCAATTCGAAACTCAGAATAAGAGATGTCCGGTGGAAGATCAAATTTTTCTCGATTTAGAAAAACTGGAATAGTGTTTTTTCGCATAATATATCACCTCCTTGGATTTTGGATTTTAAAGACAGAATAAGCAAATTCATATTTGTTGACAGAAAACCCTGGTATGGATATGCTTAATATATAAGACGAATGGAAAGGAGAATTGTGACATGCCGAAAAAGGGTTTTTCAATTGATGATTTCTTAAATCCTAAACCCCGCCAATACCAGGATGATTTGAAGGAAACCCCATTTCTAAGAAAATCATCCACGGGGGTAGCCAAAGCCAACAGAATTTTAAACACCCTTAAACTTAACGATATACCAATTCTTTTGAAACCTGTTTGCGAATATCTTGGGGCTTACATTGTTACTGTAGATACTATTCCCGAAAACCCCAGGGCTACTGGACGCCATTTAGGTGATGGAAAAATAGAAATAAAAGGTGGTCTCCATAAAAACCTTTATAGGTCAACCTTGGCTCATGAACTTGGACATATAGCATTAGGTCATGATACCCGCTCCAAATGGCATGAAGCAGAAACATATAAAGACCCAGACCCCCATGAGAAGGAGGCCTGGGACTTTGCTGGAGAGTTACTTGTACCCAATAAGGTTTTGAAGTTACAATTCAAAAAAAATCCTAACCCTGACAAGCTAGCTACCATTTTTAATGTAAGCTCTGATTTTTTGTGGGTCCAACTTTATAAAAGGAAATATTTTTAGTTAAAAGCTTTTTCTAGCTTTGCAATATAATCTCTTATTTCATCCTTTTTTTGCTCATTTTGTGCCAAATCAAATTCAACTTCCTCTAATTCATCTCTTACCTCTCTATAAGAAACTGCCAAATTGTTTGGCCTTGTCTTTTTGTTTTCGGCCAGCCACTTATAAGCTAATTGGAGAACAATGTTAGGATCCCCTTCTAATAAATTGGTTATGGCCACAAGCTTTTCGGCACTAATCCTATATATATTCATCTTCTCTTTTCTAAGACGATCAGCAAACCTTGTATCCATTCCTATACTATTAAGAACCTTTTTCCAAGAAACCCCTTTGGATTTTATTAGTTCATTAAAATATCTCCATATATTACTATAGTTTGTGGTTTTTGCATTTTTCCTTCTAAATTCTGAAATTAAACTATCTAAAATATTGGACTCTTTCATATAAACTAGCCTCTTGTAGAATAAATATTGATTTAATCTTGCTTCTTCATAATACTTTTTTGCATCATCACAGTTCTTACTTATATTTTCTAATTCCATGAGCAGCTCTTGGTTTTCTTTTTCGTCATCTAAGCTCTCAATATAATCTTCTAACATTTTTTTTAAGGTGTTTTCATGCCCAGCCATTTTTTACCTCCTTTATTTTAATCAAGCTTAAAAAAACTTTTTTCTCTTTTCAATATATTTCCCAATTTTTCCACTGCTCGACTTTTTCTTTTTCTGGTATTATCTTTTGTTAAGCCAACTTCCTCTGCAATTTCAAAAAGGCGATAGCCATTAAGATAATAATGAATAATTTTTTGATCAACTTCATTTAACTTTTTTATCGCTAAATTAATCTCTTCGATGAGCTCTCTTCCAATAACTATGTCCTCCACACTTTCTGGGGCTCTGAATTCTAACTCAATTTCTTCACCTTCTTTGTTTTTAAAAAAGGGCTGTCTTTTCATTTTATAATCGGAAGATTTTATAAGATCCAAAATTTTATTTTTGCATGACTTCTTAACCCAATTTAGGAACTCTTTATCAGTTGTTGCTTTTACCGACAACGGGTTTTCCAAAAAATAAACCATTACTTTTTGAAATGCATCTTCCGCATCTTGTAGAGTAATAGATTGATGAAATTGCCAAAGTAGAAAGGGAATAACTTCTCTTATAGCTTTCTCAGCTAAATCTGCAATAGCTTTTTCATCCCCGGCTTTAGCCAATAATATTAGCTGTTTATCTGAAGGCAATAAGTACACTCCCTCCTTTAATATTAGTCCCCACTTAAATAAAAGAACGGGTTTTCTTGTTACTGACGATTAAAATAAGGAAAATGTGACACTTTATAGCAATTCTAGTAATCTTCCTCAAAA
>PWKY01000069.1 GCA_003560595.1 Thermoplasmata archaeon
CATGTATTGATCAAAAAGAATTATGTAAAAAGATCATTTTTCCAACCTCGCTCGTTCCAGGACCGTCTCGATGAAAGTTGTTTTTGCTTCGGTGTAAGTTATCCTATCTTCACGGTGTTTGAGAGCTAGATTCTTTTTCAGCCTACAATACTCTTCTTTAAATTCGGGATGCTCTTTCATATAGTCCCTGAATGTAATATGTTTCTTTAATTCCTCGCTCTTTTTTGGACACACGTAAAGATGGTGATCCATCTTTCTTGTATGGGTCCCGTCCCATGGCACCTTTGCATCGGCCCGTTTAAAGGCTTCCCTCCCTCTGATCCCTTGGTCACCTTCATAACTATATCCGAGTTCTGACAGCTTTTCGATGATCGTTGGTAATTTAGAATAATCCTCTATAACGATATCGATATCTATACAAGGCTTTGCACAAAGGCCAGGTACCGCCGTACTGCCCACGTGTTCAACCCTGATGATAAGTTCTCCTAAATGCTCCTTGTACACTCTTTTAAGCATTTCAAATATCCTCAACCATTCCGGATCGTGGTCCACCACGGTCAACTTTTCTCGAGTCGGTTCTAGATCCATCTAATCTAGTCATCATTACAAACCACTATTTATGTATGCGGGAGATTTCAATCTAGATCGCTAGCATTAATATTATATATGAGCGATTCGTTTTGTAAAACTATAGGGTTAGTGAATATACCCAAGTTAAGTAGAGGAGATGAGAGTGTATGAAGATAATAAGAGTACTTGCGATGACGATGCCGGTGATATTACTGATCTCGTTAATAGTTCCAATCAGTGTGATATCAGGTGGTTATCCGGAAGACTTTATGGATGTAGAGTGCGAACCATTTGAGGATGTAAAAGAAAAAATAATGAACAGCGGTACTACCGATGTTCCAACGTGGAATATCGGTGATTCCTGGACATATCACCAGGAAACTCTGCAGGAAAATTATACGTGGCACGAATCAGATTACATGCACATGATCGAAACTGTTACGTACACGGTGTCCGATATCGGCTGGTTCGAATACAGAGGAGAAACACACTATGCCTACAATCTGACTTTGGATGGTACTGTAAGCAGTGACTCGCATGGCCAGTCCGGCGGTTATAATATCAATGTTCAAGGAGGTACTACTGACGGCTGGCAGTTGAGAAGGGTGAGCGACCTCGCTTTGATAGGAGATTATCAAGAAAGAGACGTAGATGCACTGGTTATGGGATTTTTAGGATTAAACATATACATCGAACAATACAGAGCCTACGACCCACCTTACGAGACTTACAACTTCCCACTTTCTTTAGGTAACGATTTTTGGGCAAATAGTACCTGTGAGATATGGGGATATTACGAAACTAGCGGAGCGGACAGTAGCGAGGATGAATTTGGCGATGTTGTTGACTATGTACAAGAGGTCGGTGTCGATGATTCTTATCGTTCGGTCACAGTACCTGAAGGCACCTTCGATAACACCTATTACGTGGTTAATTACATGAATGACAGTGACGGAACGGACAAGGGTCAGGGACTGATAAGGGATTGGTACGACGAGGACGTTGGAAACTATGTAAAACAATACGGTTTCGTTGCCAACTTTATGAGCCGTGATACTACCTGGACTTTTGAATTGATGAGCTATGATATAGCTGAAAACTCCAATACACAGACCATCTCACCTTCCACTGCCAAGATCGGAGACACAGTTACGATATCTGGTCAGTTCCCAGGATATCCAGATGAGCCGATAACTATAAGTATTCCAGAGGGGGCGGACCCAGTGAACGAGTGGAGCACGACTACGGATGAAAACGGATATTACAGTATAGATATCGAGGTCCCCTTCGCAGAGGATGATGCGGAGACCTTGGAATACTTTTCTTCCGTTGGGTTGGTAGCTTCTTTGGACATAAACCCTGCTGAAGAATTAGTTGTTTCATCTTTGGTGATAATGCATTTTACAGAAAATGATCTTCAGCTCGACGCAGGTTGGAACTTTGTTTCCATGGATCTTATGCCCTGGCAAGATCTCGATAACATGATCAACGATGAAGAGATGGGTATAGTAGATCAATACACTAGGTTGATGTACTACGATGCTGAAATGGATCGATGGAGTTCTTACGTACCTGGTAGGGCCGAGCATTTCAACGGATTGGAACATTGGGAATATACTATCGGCTTCTGGATATACATTACCGAAGAAACTAGTCTAACTTATTTGGGTTATGAGATCGAAACAACCAACATGACCCTTTATCCAGGCTGGAACATGATTGGGATACCGAGTTCGGCTGAAGGAAACCACGAGGTACCTGTGGAAGTTACCAGGGTAGGTTACTTCGATCTTGCGGCGGAATACAACATTTCATACTACCACGATCCAGAAAATTTTACTTTCGAACCCGGACAGGGTTATTGGGTATATAACGGAGCCAGCGAAGAAGTTCAGTGGGAAATAGATTACTAAGGATTTGCATGTATATCCCTGTGATCAATCGTACTTATCACAGTTCTCACAGTACCAGCGCCCCCATTCATTCTCATAAACCATGGGTTTATCGCAAGAAGGACAGGGTTTGCCCCTTTTCCTTTCCTCGGTACCGTAACGATCGTAGGGGACGTACTTGATCACCCCTACGAGAAGTATGATCCCCGTTATGATGAAGATGATAAGTCCTAAACCAGCTATGTCCATCATCGGCTCCATCATCTGTCTGGACATGTAGTTGAGTAGTAGAATGGGGAACAGTACCGCCGATGCACCGGAGATAACACCGAGCACCTTGTTCATATGCTTGTCCTGAGCGAGTATCAAAAAAGGATAAATGTACATGGCTAGGAATATCGAGCCACCCTGCAAAAAACCTATTTCGCTTTGGTCTCCACTATCTATCCACGTAAAAAAGAGCGATATTATCGCAAGTAATGTTGAGATGAATATCAACTTGCCGCCTAGTTTCCAATCGTTGAAGTTGAACTCTAGGCTTCTAAAAACAGGCTCCTCCGATCTTTTTTCGGGTTCACCTTCGGTTTGTCGCATCTTATCACCGTTACCATAGTAGCGTATCATATTTAAATGCTTTTACACCATATTATGATAGTCATATAGTGTCAAAGCGGTCTGAGGGCATAAAGGTAGTTTATATATCTTTTCCAAAAGATGTTTATATGCCATAAAATACTCTCTAAAAAACACGTTTAATCAGGTGACATATATGAGTGAGAGGAAACAAAAATTTAAGGGAGCAGCGGTATGGTTTATCGCATCGACTTTGGTTATCGGTACCGTACTCGGTGCTGGTATCTGGCTACTGAATGTTGAAGTACCCATCAGATACGATCAACCCTATATCATATCGATGAGCGATGAAGAAAGACTTCCGGAATGGGAGACGTTGAGATTCAAGGACACTATCGTAACCCAGGAGGCGGATTTTTCTTATTCCGGTTTAGGAACACAGTATCATCAATACGTTAGCATAGAGAACCCCGAAGGCGGAGCGAACGTGAACATAATGATAGATATAACGGAACCCGCGTCCTTCGATGACGATATGGGATTCACTATATTACCAGGGATCGTTGAACCGGGTGAAGCGGACAATGAATCTGTGGAAGAATGGGGCTCGATAAGTCATAACGAGATCCTTGCCGCAGATCAAACCGTAGAATTCACAGCGATCTACACTTTGTCCACCGGCGTTCCCGAAGACGATGGTACTCACTCAATCACATGGGAATTCAGAGAAGGAGAGGTACCGGAAGGTACTGTCTTGAACGTAGATACGGAAGAAACATACATCAGCATAAATGACGCACTCACAAACGCCGAAGCAGGTCATACTATACTTGTTGGACCAGGAACATACAACGAAGACAACGTGTTGAGTTTCCCACATGATGATATAACATTGACGGGGACCGGTTCCAACGAAGTGTTCATAGTCCGTTCCGGGGATGGAAACGGAGTATTGGTCAGCGGCCGTAGCGGTATAACCATAAATGGATTCACGCTACAGAATGCAGGCCACTACGGATTCAAGTTACAATCGTGGACGGATGATCTTTTGATAGAAGACGTTGTAGTTGAAGACAGCACTAGGACCGGTTTCGACCTAAATAAGGTTACCAACGTGGTACTAGATAGAGTAGTATCTCTAAACAATGGTGGGAACGGTATATCCATACTGGAATCTACAGGCATAACGATAAGCGATGCCAAAACTAGTGGGAACGCATGGGGCGGTATAGCCATGTACGATGACATCGACGATATCACTGTTGAGGGATCATACTTTACCAACGAGAACGCCGCTATATACTTCCAATACGAGAACCATAACAACATCGTTATAGTGAACAACGAGTTCGAAGACCTTGTACTTCATGAGGATATCGAGTATGACGGTGAAGAATACAGCGGCTACGTTTACCTGGCAGCACCACACCTGGACATTGACTTCCAAGAGGTCATCGACAACAACATATTCGATCACGATGTGATACTGGTCATAGACGAAGATGTTGATGATCCGGATTACGACGAAGCACAAGCCATAGTTCATTTCATAGATTTATGAACTGAACAAAAAACCCCTTCCCCCTTTCATATATTTCACATACGTGGCGACGGGTTCAACTCCCGAAACTACGAGGAGTATCGATATATATGGAAAAACTAAAAAAGATGCCAGTATGGCTGATAGCCCTTATCTTGGTTTCAGGGACGGCACTAGGTGCCGGGATATGGATACTTACCGTTAACGTACCGGTGGAGTACCATGAACCTGTGCAGGTTTACTACAGCTCTGAAGACATGATACCCGGAGATGTACCTGAGGAGATGGAAGAATGGTACGGTCCGGTCAGGCTGAGAGACACAAGAACAACAGATGCGACCGATTTATCCTACGGAACAATGCACGACTATGTGAGAGTGGAAAACCCAATTGATGGAAAGGACTTAGTAAATCTGACATTGGTCATAACTGCATACGACGAAAACACAGTTAGCACCGATGATATAGGATTCGTAGTTATCCCCGGATTAGTAGGACCTAGAGAGATTGCATGGGAATGGGATAATGGAGATCGAACCGAAGCGGAAGTTAACGGTGACACCTACGATGTTATATGGGAAACAGTGGATATCGAAGAAACTTTGATACCTGAAGACGAAGTTGAATACACGGTCATAAACGTGGCCGCTGATGGCGCAGATGTAGACGGATATACCATCGTCTGGGAACTCTCGGATACGACAGTATAAAACCCCCTTCCTTCTTTGATTAGTTGGAATGGTTATGGATCCGAAATCACCGAGCACGAGATGGATCAGGTAAAGGCAGTAGATGATTGGAAACTGAAATTTGACTAGTAAAAAGGGGTCGAATAGCTACGATGCAAGTTACGGATAGAGGTAAAGGATGAATCCACTGACGCTAAAGATAAAGGCTATACCGGTATGGTTGATAGTTTTGATTCTAGTTGTAGGTACGGTTGCAGCTGCGGGTCTTTGGATGCTCAGTGTGGATGCACCAGTGAGATACGAAGAACCGTTTACGGTTGAATACAGCGACGAGCTCAGAATGGATGAATGGGAGGTTATAACCGACTTTCCTTATGTTTCGGAAAGAGGGGCACGAGATCTAACTTACCGCACCTTCCACGATTATTTTAGGATCAGTTACGAAGGAAGACGTCCGGTTCATCTAAACGCCACTTTCCTTGTCGATGCTAGAGGAGATTTAGAGCCGTACCACGTGGGATTCGCAGTTTTAGAAGGGGTGAACTCCCCTGATGAAATAACATGGGATGGAAACACAGCCATAAATGGAAATCGATCAGCCGATATACGTTGGGGAGTTCATGAAGAGAACATCACTCTAGAAGCAAACGATACAAGAGATTATACTATAATAAACGTACTGAGCAACGACGCACCGTTATACACGGAAAACGATGATCTAAATATTATCTGGGAATTCCGGAGAGGTGAAGTCAAACCTCGGCCCATCGAAACAAGAAAACCCACTCCTTTGCCAGGTGTGTATAACCTGACCCCGGCATTGGTAGCCATCTCGACGATCATAAGCGGTATCATAGGTTACGCACTGCTGAAAGATATGAAGGGGGTGCGATAGATGGAAGACACTTTTCTTAGATGCCCGTTCTGTAAAACTGAGATCCCTCCAGGCGCTAGCCAGTGTATAGAATGTGGAAGATCTTTGAGAGAGATAAAAGAAAGATCGATAGAAGAACTCTCTAAATTACCAGGGGTCGGGGAGAATAGAGCAGAGCTACTATACATGCGAGGTTTAACATCAGCAGAAAATATCGTCAAGTCGGGACTCACTGGGTTAGCGGCACTTCCACAGATCGGATTTAAAAGTGCTAAAAAGATCTTAGAAGGAGCTAGGGAAGAAGTAGAAAAGAAAGAAGAGGGGGGGGGAGACGATGACGATCTAAAAAGTCTAGATCAGTTAGAGATAGCCCTGAAGAGCATAGAAGAGGATGACGATTCATTTGAGATGGATGAAGAATACGTGGAAGAAGAAGACTTAGATGATGAGATAAACCAACTTTATCGTCTGATGTCGGAAGAAGGACCCGATGAAGAGAGGGGGGAAGAGATAGATGAAGAGATCGTACAAGAGGAGATCGTGGAGGAGGAAGTACCCGATGAAGAGGGGATGGAAGAGATATACGAAAGGATCACCAGGGTAGATGAGGAAGAAGTATCCGAGGAGATCAGCGAGCCCGAGAAAAAAACAAAAAACTGCCCATCGTGTAGGTCGACCATCCCAGTTAGCAGTCAGGGCTGCCCGATCTGTGGGGTCATATTCGATGTTCCGGGAGAAGGCAAAAACCTAAAATCTATTTTCGTCCCCATGTGCTCTTTCATCGTTCCCTTATTTTTGATGATCTACGTGGGCCTTGAATTTTTCTCATCTTTATTGGCTAATCCCTGGGTATATCCATACCAGGCACTGCTTTACTTTACACCCCTTCCATTGTTCGATCCTTCTTGGCTATCATCTATCTCACTTTCATTTTTGGTAGTTCTTGGTTTATTCATTTTGACCGTTAAAAGCTACGGATTCGATTCCACAAAGCATGAATTCATAGTAAAAGATAGAAAACTGGTATCTCTAGGACTCATTTTTGCATCCATGATAACTGTATCATTGGCGATCTACATGATAATCACTCCATTCTATCTCGCGAATATTTTGTCTTATGTTTTATTCATCTTGATTTTATCTACCGTTATGAGCCAAATTTATATCCTTGTTCCTAAAGAAGAAAGCATTGAAGAACAGACTAAAACGACCCTATGTTTGTTATGTGGATCCATGATAAATAGCTCTTTGAAAAAGTGTCCTGAGTGCGGTTATGATATCGAGGAGCAGGAAAAATATACTGATACCGAAGAAGGTCTGATGTATACATGGGTCGGATCAAAAGATAAAGAGTCCGTGTACACTGGAGAAGATAAAAAAAAGGATACTATCACCTGTTCGATCTGCGATACAGACATACCATATGATGCAGAAAGATGTCCCGAATGTGGTGAGCCAAAGGGTGAGGAAAAAAAGAAAGATTTTTTTGAAGGGATCTGATAACCCTGTCGTTATATTATCAACTACACTGCGGTATACTCGAACACCTTCTTACCGTCCTTGTAAACCCTGATAATTCCTTCAGATGACACCGCCATGGCGATAGCACGGCTGCTGGCTGTAACAGCGGCTGCTGCCAGATGACGACCACCCAATCCTTCGTCTACTATGTATCCCTCATCACCATCGAATAGTACGTACCTACCGGCAGCTATTGGATTGCCGTGCCGGTCCAACAGCATGGCACCATCCATCATCGAGTACTCCTTCAGAGTATTCCAGTTATCTCTCACTTGTATGTTGAGCTCACCCGACTGGCAACCTTCCAGGGGATTTCGGACTACCTCTTTGGTTTGGCGAACAACATGATTGGAGTCACCTATGATAAATAGTGCACCAGCCGGTAACCCTTCTTTACCTTCACGGATCACCATGGTACCGAGTTTGAATGCGGCTTCTATAACTTTTAGATCTACTCTATCCTTGAGTATATCCCTTAGACTGGTGATACCGATACGGGACATATCGAAACACATTATCGACTCGATATTGGTTCCTATTACTAACACCACCCGGTCGTCGGTATCCAAAAGTCCTTGTGAAAAAAAATTCAGGATGATGTCTTCCGCATTATCGAGTACATCCAAACCTGCAGGCGGAGTGTGCTGTGTTTTCCGTAACCTCACGTTGGTTCGATGAAGTTGAGTGGACAAAGGAGGTTTGCTTGTGGCGATTATCACTTCGGTATGGTTGATGTTAGCACAGATATCCTCTATCAATTCCTTTGAATCTGTATACACTATTATCTTGTCGGGTGAAAATGCAGAAGCAAGATCCAACATGGGATTCGTTTGTGATGGCATATTTAGAAGTTGATAAAGATAAGTATGTATTATCGTTTTCGGGTGTTGATCAGAGTGTGTACTCTTCCATGTCGTTGGGTATCCTGGTGTTCGGGAATATCTTTTTAGCGGCATCCAGTAAAGGCGAAACGTTCTCATAACGTGGACTGATGTGCACTATGAACAATTTTTTTACACCTGCCTCCTTGGCGACGGATGCCGCCATTTCCACCGTTGAATGGTCGTGTTCGACCGCTCTGTCTGACATCGAGGCATCGAAGGTCCCCTCGTGTATGAGAACATCTGCGTTTAAAGAGGCCTCGATCACCGATCTGCAGGGCTTAGTATCTCCACTGTAAACGACCACCCTACCTTTTCTGGGAGGACCTAGTATGTCGTCGGGAGTTATCTTTTTGCCACCTACCTCAACGGTTTCACCTCTTTGTAACCTACCGAATAGTGGACCTTCGGGAACACCGAGCTCCAAGGCTTTAGGTTTATCGAACCTACCGGTTTTGTTGTCCTCTTTAAAACGATAACCCAGGGAAGGTACATTGTGTTCCACTTCTAAAGATTCGACCGAGTAGCCTGAAAAGCGAAGGACTGCACCGGGTTCTAAGTCAACTGCGTTAACTTCAAAGTCCGGCCTGAAATAGCCTAGCTTTACCAGGGTGCTTATCATCCTTCCTGTCCCCCGTGGCCCGTATATCTCCACAGGCTCGGTCCTTTCGTTGAGTTTCATACTTTGGATCAAACCGGGAACACCTAGGAAATGGTCGGCGTGTAGGTGAGATATGAATATCTTATCTACCGACATGAAGGATACCGAAGAACGCATCAGCTGACGTTGGGTACCTTCACCACAATCGAATAGTATGGTACCGCCGTCTTTTATCAAGGCGGTGGAGGAAACGTTCCTTTTCGGCGAGGGATAGCTTCCACCTGTACCTAGGAATACCAATCTCATAGGATGCGTTAAAGTGAGCAGAATATAAAACCATTTGGTGAGGAGGCGATAAGTTAAATATAGTAAAATGTATACCCTAAAGGCAGGTGTCACTTTGAACGATGATGACGACGTAAAGCAGGAAGATACATCGGGCGACGAAAAAAACGGTATGAAGGAAAAGCTGGTTACGAGCTTACTGGAGGGTAAGCGAATGGAGGCCTATGCTGAACACCGTACAGACGATATGCACTATTGTCATCTATGTGAACGGATCACCTACAAAAGGGTGCCTGGGAAGGAGATCGGTAAAAAATGGTTCTGCATAGATTGCCTTAAACAACTGAAGGAGATAATAGATACCATGGACCAGTGGGAGGAAGAACTGGCCATGGGGAGTAAGATGAAGGACCAGCTGGACGAAAATCTCGGTATCTGATCACATTACTCGAAGATTTAAAATAATATGAGATGAATCATCCAGCCGTGGCTTTCGAACATCCATTGGTCAAGGACGGTTCTATTCAAGAAAGAGCTTACCAGGTGAACATAGCTGATGTTGCACAGCAGGTTTCAACACTTGTTGTACTGCCTACTGGGATGGGTAAAACTATCATCGCATTCATCGTCATGGCCGAGGTCAAAAGGCGTGATCCAGATGGTAAGATATTATTTATGGCCCCCACCAAACCATTGGTCAACCAACATGCAAGGGATATAGAAGAGGTACTTGACGTAAGCAGCGTTGTTGTGTTTACAGGGGAAGTGAAACCGGATGAAAGAAAGAAACTTTGGAAAGAAAACGATGTTATAGTTTCCACACCACAGGTGATCCGGAACGATTTGATGGCTCAAAGTATTTCTTTAGATGATGTGTCACTCATGGTGTTCGACGAGGCTCACCGAGGTGTGGGAAGTTACGCGTACGTGTATATAGGTGAAGTATACAAACAATACGACGGGTTGAGACTGGGACTCACCGCGTCACCCGGAAGCGAGATAGATACCGTGCTATCGGTATGTGAGGACCTGGGATTTGAGAACGTGGAGATAAGGACAAAATTCGATCCCGATGTTGTGGATTACGTACATAGAAGGGATATCGAATGGGTTAACGTTAGTCTATCACCTAAGCAGAAGAAGATAGTGAACCTTTTACAGGACGTGCGCAAAGAGTTCATCAAGGATCTTCAAAAGATAGGGTTCATGAGCGGTAAGAACCCTGAAAGGATACCGAAGAAAGATCTGCTGAACGCTAACAAAAAAATACATGCCGAACTGAGATCTGGAGGAAAAAGATCATTATATCATGCCGCTAGCTTGGTAGCGTCGTGCCTGAAACTAGACCATGCCATCGATATGGCACAGACCCAGGGTCCAAAGGGCCTTCGGGATTTTCTAGATAAACTGCAGAATGAAGCCGATTCCCGTGGAGGAACAAAAGCCGCCTCTAGGATCATGGATAGAGCGGAGATCAAGGAGGCATCTTTCATTTTGGATAAGATGGACGAAGAGCATCCCAAGGTGAAAAAGGCGGCAGAGGTAGTTGACCAGCAGTTCAGAAAGAAGAAGGATTCCCGTATAATAGTGTTCACATCCTACCGCCACACGGCCAATAAGATGAATCTAGAGCTGGCCAAGGTTCCCGGTGCACGTCCGGTCAGGTTCGTCGGTCAATCCAACAAGAAAGGAGATAAAGGACTCAAACAGTCACAACAGATACAGGTGATAAAGGACTTTGAGGAAGGAAAATACAACGTGATGGTGGCCACCAGCGTCGGAGAAGAAGGACTGGATATACCATCGACGGACCTGGTCGTATTTTACGAGCCAGTTCCATCTGAGATACGGACTATACAGCGCCGAGGAAGGACCGCACGTAAAAGAAGCGGTAAGGTGGTCATACTCATAACCAAGAATACAAGGGATGAAGCCTATTACTGGTCAAGTCATGGTAAAGAAAAAAAGATGTGGAGGAGTTTAAACAAACTCAAGGATGAATTGAAGGGTAAAGTGGAGGTGGATGTATCCATGGATGAAGAACCTTTTAAAGTCGTAAGAAAGAAGAGTAAAAAAGAACTGAAGAAGAACGCCGAGGTCCCAAAAGATGACAAGGATCAGAGGTCATTGATGGATTTTGAAAAAAAAGATGATAGCTCCTTGGAGATAACGGTTGATGTGAGGGAACAGAACAGTAGGGTGGTGAAGGAGCTTGCAAGGAAGGGTACGAAGATATTAACTACGAGGCTATCTTCCGGCGATTACATAGTATCTGCGGATATGGCAGTTGAAAGAAAGAGTGTTTCTGATTTTTTAGAATCGTTGATGGACGGGCGTTTGTTTTCACAGGCAAAAACCATAACCAGGGATTACCCGAACCCGGTGATGATAATCGAGGGTGGAAGTTTGCACGGTAAGAGGAACATAAACGAGAAGGCCATATACGGAGCCCTTGCCTCCCTGGTCGCGGACTTTAGGATGACCGTGTTCCGATCTGAAGATGAAAAAGAAACCGCGGGGATAATGTTAGCCCTTTTGAACCGTAAGAAGAAGGGAAATAAAACCAACTCAATAAGAAAGGATAAAGCCAGTTTTAGTACGGCAGATACTAGAAAATACATACTCGAAGGACTGCCCAACGTATCCGGCACCTTGGCAGATAGACTGCTGGAACACTTCGGCAGTGTCAGAGAAGTGTTCCTTGCGGATGAAAGCGAGCTCAAAGAAGTTAAGGGTATAGGTCCTGCAACGGCCAAAAAGATAGTAGAGATACTTGATTGACCAAAAAATACTTCAGTACAGTTGCGTTAAATTATAAAAACAGAGGTGTATCAGATGAGCAGAAGATGGGACGGACCGTTAGAAAAAATGGATGATTACGTTTACGAGATACCGAATAGCTACAAAAAAGGTATGCGGGTCAATGGAAGGATATTTTCAGACGAAAAGATGATAGATTCTATAATTGGAGATAATGCTCCGGAACAGGTGGCTAACGTGGCCACATTACCAGGTATCATAGATGCGGCCATGGCCATGCCCGATATACACTGGGGTTACGGATTTCCCATAGGCGGTGTAGCCGCCATGAGGATGGAAGACGGTGTTATCTCTCCCGGGGGAGTCGGATACGATATAAACTGTGGTGTGAGATTGGTCAGAACTGATCTTACAGGTGAGGAGATAGCGAAAAAATCAAAGGCGCTCATCGATGAGATGTACAACAACGTACCCGCTGGCGTAGGTAAAAAATCGAGGATCAAGTTGAAAAGAGGACAGTTGAACGATGTACTTGATAACGGTGTGGAGTGGGCAATAGAAGAAGGATACGGATGGGACAAGGATAAAAAAAGGATAGAGGATAACGGTCGTATGGATGCGGCAGATCCCCATAAAGTCAGTGGAAAGGCAAAGCAGAGAGGAGAACCCCAGTTAGGAACGCTTGGTGGGGGCAATCATTTTTTAGAGATCCAAAAAGTGGATGAGATATTCGATCCAAAAGCTGCTAAGGCATTCGGTATCGAGGAGGGGATGGCAACGGTTATGATCCATACGGGTTCTAGAGGATGCGGTCACCAGATCGCCTCAGATTATATACGGGATATGGAAAGGGCGGTGAAGAAATACGGTATCGACCTTCCTGACAAACAACTGGCATGCGCCCCCATCGATTCACAGGAAGGAAAAGACTACTTCGCCGCCATGAGCTGTGGAGCGAACTACGCATGGACGAACAGACAGTTGATCCTTCATTGGGTAAGGGAGAGTTTTGAAAAGGTGTTTGGCGAGGGGGCTGAAGACCTGGGAATGGACCTTGTTTATGACGTGTGCCATAATATAGCTAAGAGAGAAAAACATAAGGTAGAAGGGAGAAAGGAAGAGGTAGTGGTTCATCGTAAAGGGGCGACCAGGGCCTTCGCACCGGGAAGGAAGGAAGTTCCTGCTAAATATAGAGATGTCGGACAGCCTGTGATCGTGCCTGGTGACATGGGAACGGCTAGTTACCTCATGCGAGGAAGGAAAACTACCATGAAAAAAAGTTGGGGCTCTACATGTCATGGAGCAGGAAGAGTTATGTCTAGGACCGGGGCTAGAAAGAAATTCCGAGTCGATCAGATCAAGAAAGAACTATCTGATAAAGGTATCTATGTGCGGGCGGCTAGTAACAAGGTTCTGCAAGAAGAGAGTCCTGGTGCATATAAAGAGGTGAATAATGTTGTTGAGATAACCCATAACGCTGGGTTGTCTAAGATCGTAGCTAGGATGGTACCTATCGGTGTTATGAAGGGGTGAATATGAAAACCTCATTTAAAATCGGTACGGTATCCGGCATACCCATCAAGCTTCATATATCTCTGATAATCATAGTTGGGTTCATAGCATGGTCCGTCGGTTCAAACCTCTTTCAACTGGCGGAGTTCATGGGAGTCGCGCCTCCACCGGTATCCCCGGGTTTCGAGAGTTATGTATTAGGAGCGATCGTGGCCATCGGACTATTTGCCAGTGTTTTAGCACATGAGCTTGGGCATTCGATCGTGGCTCAAAGAGAGGGATTGGAGATAGAGGAGATTACCCTATGGATATTTGGAGGTGTTTCCAATCTTGAGGAGATGCCTAGGGAACCAGGAAGAGAGATAAAGATAAGTGTGGTGGGGCCCGGCATAAGTTTGATACTGGGAGGTGTACTGTATGCGGCTTCATCGTACACAGCTAGTGACACCATCGTGTTTTTATCCATATATCTGGGATTCATCAATCTTTTTTTAGCTGGCTTCAACTTACTACCAGCATTTCCCATGGACGGAGGTAGGATCTTAAGAGCGATATTTGCTACAAGGATGTCTTACGCAAAGGCAACTTCGAGGGCTGCGGGTATAGGAAAGGGTTTCGCGGTGCTGATGGGGATATTTGGTATTTTTTTCAACCCATTTTTGATAGTGATAGCAGTTTTCATTTACTTCGCAGCCAGTGCTGAGGCCCAGAACGTTTCGGTACGCTTTGTACTGGAAAAACTGGATGTAGAGGATATTATGTCTAAAAAGATGTGCACGGTATCCCCCTCTACCACTGCTAGAGATCTGTTGGATAAAATTGTAAAATTACAGCATACCGGTTTTCCTGTGGTTTATCGAGGGGGGCTTGTAGGGATAGTGACCATGGCGGATCTGAAAAAGATACCGAAGTCCGCCCTGGATCAAAGTAGGGTAGCTGACATAATGACTCGTGAAGTGACTACCGTTAAACCAGGGGAAGATGTGAGCGACGTTTGGAACCGGATGCTTCAGGATAACGTAGGTAGATTCCCAGTGGTATCCGATGGTGAATTGGTCGGTATCGTTACCCGGTCCGATGTGATGCATGCTTACAATATCCTCAGCGAGCTTGGTGAGCTTGATAGTGGACATATGTAAGAAGTTGGGGCGGCCCAGTCTTTCGATTGGGACGGGTATGGTTATGTCTGGGTTGTTGGTATGTTTTTTTGGTCGTTAGGTCAAATATAGGCGCTGGGCTTATAAACTCCAGTATTAGATGGGGTATCGTAAATAGTATGTTATTCTCCAAAAATTTCGTCAAGATTTAAGTACATGTTTTGATAATCCATTTATGGGATTATCTAACGAAGATGTCCGGAAAATAATAGCATACGTGACGAAACATGGTTTATCCACTTGTTACGCAGCCGATAAATACGACGTATCACGACGTAGAATTCAACAGTTAGTCAAGGAGTTCAACGATACTGGCAAAATACCGACCATAAAGAAACGTGGTAGAAAACCTCGTACGGATTATCCAGTCAACATCGAAGAACGGGTGATTCGAACTTGGAAGAAGTTGCATGTAGGTGCAACTTCAATTGCTAAATATCTTCGAGAGAAGGATGGAATCAAGATAGCGGATATCAAGGTACATGAAATCCTGCTGGCGAACAATATGGCTAGAGAAAACGACAACAAGAAAGGTAGAAAAAAGCCTTGGATAAGATATGAACGTGATCATAGCTTATCAGCTGTTCATATGGACTGGCATCAAAACAAGCGCAAACAATGGATTTGTGCTGTTTTAGACGATGCCAGTAGGAAGATATTGTCGTGTGGAGAGTATGAACGTAGAAGTGCTGAAGCTTCCATTGAATTGCTAGAAGAAGCCTTTGAGAAATATTTACATGTTAAACCGATTAGAGAAGTCATAACAGACCACGGTTCTGAATTCTATGCTAACAAGCGAGATAAGAATGGTAAAGCAAACCATTCGTTCGAACAGTATTGTAAAGAAAAGGGGATCAAGCATCTATTATGCCAGTACAATCATCCTCAAAGTAATGGAAAGATCGAGAAATGGTTTCATACATATGAACAACATCGTTATAGATATGGTACTTTAGAAGAATTCCTTGAATATTATAACACAATCAAACCACATATGAGTCTGGATTGGGATAATCTAGAAACTCCTGAACAGGCATTTTGGAGAAAATGCCGTTCAGATATCCTTGGATCTTATTTTGAAGGATTAGAAAAGGAAGGTGTTAAAGATGAAACGAAATAATTACAGAATAACACA
>PWKY01000087.1 GCA_003560595.1 Thermoplasmata archaeon
AAGGATGGAAAGATGGGTGAAGCTGCGGACCTATTCGACGATCCCGCCTACGACCCTGTGCGTGAAGAATCTGCTAATATTGCAAGTTACATGCGCAGACACGGACCATTCGAACCACACAGACTTCCACTGGAAGATATGGAATACACCACTCTACCAGGAGTCATGAAGAATCTAGAAGATAGGTTCGAGTCCGTAGATTAGATAAAACCCTTCCTTTTTCTTTTTTTTTACAACCTTGATGCAGCCATCATCTCAAAAACGAGTTCAAATGGATCTTCGACTGAATCTATCTCGGCCTTGGTTATGCCTAAATTTGATAATTTTTCTTTTGAAGGCTTTAAAGGCTCTTCCTTCCTTTCCCAACCCATATGATCTAGGAAGTCCTCTGTATCATCTTCTATCAAAACCATGGCGTTATCGCTATGGTCTGAAACCCCCATCTTAACAAGAGCGTCCTTTATCTGACTCACACCTGCCGCCCATAAAAGCACTTCTATCTCAAGAGAATCTGCAACATTGCACCCATATGCAAAACATTCCTTCGCCTTGTTGAATGCCCAAAGTAGGTGTTCTTCATGCATCACCATGTTTGAATCGAAGATCTGTACAAAGATGTTCCTTTTTCTTCGATATTCTTCAACATTTTGGAACATCTCTTGTGAGTTTGAAGTTTCAGGTATGTTTACCCATAGGACTTCCATCATCTCTCCTCCTGGTCCAGTTTTATAACAACGTCGTTCAAAGACTCAACACCTTTAAGAGAACGGAGCATACCTTCTATACCTCCTTTCAACATCTCAGCCGGGAAAGTGCTAAGGGGTATCCGTTCACCCTGGATCTCAAGCAAAACGCTGCTTTCCACGGAACACTCCACTTCTAAACCACTATACTTCGCTTCAGCCATGGCATTACAACTGGTATGGCCGCACCTACCGCAATCGATTCCAGGAAGTTCTCCTTCGATCTTATATAATTCGATTTTCTTACAAAGTCTTTCTACTACTTTATCCAGATCGACGTTATCTCCTTTAGACTGATAGATGCCTGGGATATCTTCTTCCTTCATCCCCTCAACTATCACCATATCTAGATCGAACTTGGATAGAACTTCAAGGATCTCATCTAAACTTCTCTCCGCTTTGATCGAGATAGTGGTTTCATAGGGAGTTGAGAAAACAACTACTTCAGCACCTGCCTCTCCGTGTTTCCACGTGTCGGTTCCTTCTTTATCGATGCTGTACTCTCCTTTTGTGTGTTTAATGGATGCGGTGGAATAACCCTCTGTTGTTAACCGCTCGATGATGGAAGTAACCATGGTGGTCTTTCCACTATCCTTCTCGCCGGTCACTGCAAACACAGGTGGATCTGATTTCATTTTTCCCTCATCGAATAACTCAATATGGGTTTCTTGGCCGCCTTCGTTTCGTCCACTCTTCTAACAGTGGTGTTATGAGGAGCGTTCTTAACGATTTCAGGGTCCTCATTCAGTATGTTTATAAATGCCTCTGCAAAACCGTCTAGGGTCTCTTTCCTCTCTGTTTCTGTGGGTTCTATCATCAAAGCCTCATCTACTATCAGTGGAAAGTATATCGTGGGTGCATGATATCCGTGATCCAACAGCCTCTTAGCTAAGTCCATGGTCCTGAGACCTTTATCCTTTAGCTTTTTACCAGAGAGTACGAACTCATGCTTTCTTAGGGACTTATAGGGAAGTTCAAGGTGTTCTTCCAATAATTTACGGAGGTAGTTACTGTTCAAAACCGCCCTCTCCGCAGCCTCTGTCAGTCCGTCTTTACCTTTGAACTTGATGTACGCATAGGTTTTAAGAAGAACCAACCAGTTACCGTAGAATCCCTTCACACGTCCGATGGAGTTTTCTAAAGAATGATCGAAGTAGTACTTGTCATGATTTTTTTCAACGATAGGTACAGGTAGGTAGCTCCTCAGTTCCTCGGTAACACCCACAGGCCCGGCTCCAGGCCCTCCACCACCGTGGGGTGTGCTGAATGTTTTATGCAGGTTGAAATGCATAATATCGAAGTTCATGGCCCCAGGGTTCGTTTTACCCATGATCGCATTAAGGTTAGCACCGTCGTAGTAGAGTAATCCACCTGCCTCGTGTACTATATCCGCAACCTCCTTAACATCTTCTTCAAAAAGACCCAGAGTATTGGGATTTGTGAGCATGAAGGCGGCGGTTTTCTCGCCAACCGCCTGCTCTAGAGCTTTTAGATCGACGCAGCCATCCTTAGATGGTATCTCCACGGTCTTGTATCCTAGCATGGCGGCACTAGCGGGGTTGGTGCCGTGAGATGTATCTGGAAGGATCACTTCATTGCGTTCGTTACCGTTGTTCATGTGATATTGATGTACTATCATGAGCCCTGTCATCTCACCCTGAGCACCAGCTGCCGGTTGGAGTGTAACCTGGGCCATGCCGCCTATCTCGGCAAGCATCTTCTGTAGCTCGTACATTATCTGAAGGCTTCCCTGTATCCCCTCCTCAGGCTGATACGGATGAAGCTCAGTAGCCTTTGATTCTTTACCCAGCATCTCGGTGAATTTTGGGTTGTACTTCATTGTGCAAGAACCTAGCGGATAGAATCCAGTATCTACGCCGTAGTTCATCTGTGAAAGTCTGGTAAAGTGACGGGCGACTTCGTACTCAGGAACATCCGGTATCCGTGGTGCCTCCTTACGAGCTATGTTATCGGGTAGGGGATTATCTTTTACATCCCTCTCTTCTGCATGTTCTTCCATCAGAAGATGTCGTGGATACCTAGCCTGTCTGAATTCCAAACTCATCTAACCACCTCCTCGAGTACTTCCAAGAATTTTTTAACGTCCTGGTCTCCGCACTTTTCCGTCACAGCACTCAGCATGGATGGTCCGAGCTCCTCGAACTTCCCACTTTTTTTGCCTATGGGTAAACCCGGCAGCAAACCGCGTTCTTTGGAAAGTTTCACTAGTTCCTCGTGTATCCCTCCTGGAAGACCTATGGTAAATTCGTTGAAAAATTCTCCTGAAAATAGTGGCGCTTCGTAACCCGGGATATCATTTACCCTTTCAGCAAGATTGTGGGCTTTTTCATAGTTGATCCGTGCGATCTGCTCCAATCCTTTACCTCCGATTGCGAAGGTGTAAACCGCCGATGCTAGAGCCATCAGCGCTTGGTTGGTACATATGTTTGAAGTAGCTCTATCTCGTCTTATATGCTGTTCTCTTGTCTGCAGGGTCATGCAGTAAGCGGTGTTGCCGTCGCTATCCACAGTTTCACCTATCATCCTTCCCGGCATACGTCTTACTTTTTTGCCTGTGCATGCGAATATTCCGACGGTAGGACCGCCTAATGAGGGGGGTATGCCCAGGGGTTGGCTGTCACCGACAGCTATGTCGGCATCCCATGAAACTGGAGGTTCCATCAGGCTCAGTGCCAAGGGGTTTATACCCGCTACCGAGACCGCTTTGTGATCTTCCTTCATATCCTTAAAAAAGTCGGTATCCTCTTCCAAAACACCGAAAAAATTCGGTGATTCGACATAGAAGCCGAGAGTAGAATCGTCTATCTTATCTTTGAAGTCCTCTCTATCGATGGCTCCGGTTTTTTTATCATAATCTATCTTCTCCAGGACTATATCAGTACCTCGGAGGTAGTTCTTCAGCACCTCGTGTTTCTCCCAGTGTATGTTTTTCGGGATCAAAAATTTATTCCTTCTTCTTTTGCCTACTCTAGCGGACATAAGCACCGCTTCAGCTAAAGCGGTGGGATAGTCGTACATACTGGTGTTCGCAGCATCCATCCCTGTTAATTCGCATATCAAACTCTGATATTCGAACAGTGCTTGTAGCATGCCCTGACTGACTTCAGATTGATAAGGGGTGTACGATGTGTAAAATTCCGAACGTCCCAGTATTTCAAAAACGATGGCTGGTACGTAGTGATCGTAAATACCTGCCCCCAGGAAACAAGAGCTTTGGTCGAGAGACGAATTTCGATTCAACAATTTTTTTACGTGATTTACCACGTCCATCTCAGACATTCCCTTCGGTAATTCTAGTTCTGTCTTGATGTTATCTGGGACATCTTTAAACAGCTCGTCGATACTGTCCACACCCAGACGTTCTAACATTTCTTTCGTTTCGCCCATGGATACACCGAGAGGGTGATAAATGACCGTCTAAAAAGGTTTTGCCCCCTTCTAATCTGTTGCATCACTAAAAGTAATCTTTAATAGCTACCCGCGGATTACAACACCATGCGTTCGGATATCGAATCTAGAGTACTAGCCAAGGTAAAACCCACCAGTGCC
Organism: Thermoplasmata archaeon; assembly: GCA_003560595.1. Lineage (GTDB taxonomy): Archaea > Thermoplasmatota > Thermoplasmata > Halarchaeoplasmatales > Halarchaeoplasmataceae > Halarchaeoplasma. The sequence goes on from PWKY01000087.1 coordinate 4,314, forward strand.
ACCGTCGAAGAGGTAAAAAAGGTGGCTGAAGAGCTCAAACAACGCTTGGATTCCATATCTGAAGGTAGATATCGACCGTTGTTGGTGGGTTCGGTGCCAAAGGAAACTTTTCTCAATAACCCTGATATAGATATATTCATTTTATTTCCTCAGGAATGTACTCTCCAGGAGTTAAAAGAAGTGGGCCTCAGTGTGGGTGATGAGCTACTTCAGGATACTGTTGAAAAGTACGCCGAGCATCCATATACACACGGTAAATACAAGGGATACGATGTGGATATCGTCCCCTGCTTTGAAGTGCGGGACATCGAGGATATGAAATCCTCGGTGGATCGAACACCTTTGCATACCGAATATATATTGTCCCATCTAGAAGAAGGGCAGAAGGATGAAGTGATCTTGTCGAAGGCCTTCTTGAAGGGGATAGGTGCTTACAGTGCAGAAAGTCGTGTTCAGGGCTTCTCCGGATATCTATGTGAATTGTTGGTTCTGGAGTACGGTGGTTTTGTCGATGTACTGAAAGCCGCTAGCGGATGGAAATTCGGAGAGACCATATCCAAGTCCGCCGATGACCATGATTTTGGAGAGCCGCTGGTGTTGATCGATCCCGTGGATCCACGGAGGAACGTTGCCTCCGCGTTATCTGAGTACAACTTTTATCTTTTCATCTATGCCTCTCGATCATATCTTGAGGATGCCAGTATCAAGTTCTTTTTCCCTGAAAAGATAACGATCAAGGATTCAAACGAGCTTAAACTGGAGATAAAGGATCGAGGAACTCATCTTATCGACATCACCATACCCTGCCCCGATGTGGTTGACGATAACCTTTACCCCCAGGTTCACAAAGCTAGGCGAGCACTTTACGACTGCTTGGCACGTAACGATTTTTCAGTACTTCATCAGGGCGATCAGGTCGTAGATGGTTCGATCCATCTGATGTTCGAGTTAAAAAATGGAACCCTACCTTCGATAATAAAACATGAGGGCCCTCCTATCGGCAATCCACATACTGAGTCCTTCGAAAATAAATACGGTTCGGGTATTTACATCGAAGATGGAAGATTGATGGTTGATCGTACTAGAAAGGTAAAAACGGCAAAGGAGGCGGTCAAAGAAGCGATATCTACACTTGATCTGGGGAGCGATCTCAACCACCTCTTTTCTAACGAATCTGAGATCTTCGAGGGTAAAAATATCGCTGAAAGGTATCCCGATATATTGAGTAGATTCTTAGATCGGCGTCTTTCGTGGAAACGTTGATCAAAAACGGTACTTTACCGCATCTCTTAGACGCCGTATATTTTCTTCAGGGGCTCCCTTGAATATAGCTGAACCGGCCACGAGGATATCCGCACCGGCCTCAACAACCATAGGCGCCGTTTCCGGTGAAACACCACCATCCACCGATATCTCCGTATCATATCCATGTTCTTCGATGAATTCCGATGCCTCTTTGATCTTCGGGACTACCTCTTTCATGAACGTCTGTCCTCCGAAGCCCGGTTTAACCGTCATTATAAGCAGGAGGTCCACGGACCCGACTACCTCTTTTACTTCTTCGAAGGGTGTAGCCGGGTTGATGCTGATACCGGATCTAACGCCGAGTTCTTTGATACTTTTAACTGTGCTCTTCATATCTTCGATGGTGTCATATGATTCACGGTGTATCGTTATAATGTCCACTCCGCTATCAACAAAATCCTCGAGGTATTTATCTGGTTCAGAGATCATCAAGTGTGCATCGAATGTCATGTTCGTTAGATGCCTTATACTCTTGATCACACATGGGCCGAAGGTGATGTTCGGTACGAAGTGTCCGTCCATCACATCCAAGTGCAGCATCTCTGCATCTTTAATTTTTTTAAGCGAACCTTTAAGACAAGAAAAATCAGCGGAAAGCATCGAGGGTGATATCTTTATGGACGACATCTACTCCACCGATCCAAACCTCTTTTTGAATAAGAATGAAAAATTCTTCCATCCGTCTTTCCACGAACGGATCTTTGCATCTCCCTTCCGTGCACTGTACTCGATTGGCACCTCTTTGAAGTTTATACCCTTCTTTATCGCTTCTATCTTGATCTCTTCTGATAGGGGCATACCGTCGCTGGTAAGATTGAGGTGCTGTAGTACTGACTTTTTGAACACCCACATGCCTGATTGTGAATCTTTTAACTTGATACCGAACAATAGATTAGCTGTTGTTTTCAGCACCCAGTTTCCAAAGCGGTGCATAGCTCCCATGACTTCACTAGATATGTTGGAAAGCCTATCGGTGCTTATGAATTCGTAACCTTCTTTTTCTATCATGATCAACATCTGGGGTATAGATCCAGCAGGGTATGTACAGTCGGCATCCAACGTGACGATCACATCACCATCGGCCTCTTCGAATCCAGTTTTATAAGCTCTACCATAACCTCTACGGGGCTCGTCGATTATCTTAGCACCTTTGGATAAGGCTATCTCCCTTGTCTTATCGATAGATTTAGTATCGACCACCAGTATCTCAAATTCCTTACCCGCGAGAGATCGTTTAACTTCATCGAGTACTTCTCCGATCGATTCTTCTTCGTTCATCGTTGGAATAACTACAGAGATCTTCATATCGGTATTAGCCAAAGAGAGGTTCTTTATAACTATTTCTCATGGTAATAGATAATACATATTGTACCAGGGATCAAAAAACATATGTGGAACACCATATTTAGCCAAAGATCATTGTAAGATCGCTAGGCGATAATATTTAAATCATAACTTACTGTTGCACTAATTGTGGAAACCAAATTGAAGGCATCGGTAGTTATCAACGCGTACAACGAGGAAGATAACATCAGAGATTGTTTCAATAGTCTGAAAGCCCAGACGATCAACGACTTTGAGATCATTTTTGTAGACGATGGTTCCACCGACGATACGGTTGAGATAGTAAAGGATTTTAAAGATGAATTAAGAATAAAATCAATTTACCTTACCCATTCAGGACACAGAAAAGCTAGAAGAAGGGGTATATCTGAATCTGAGTCCGATATCGTGGTCATAATCGATGCTGATGAAATTTTGGAAGCTGACTTTCTTGAGAAACTCATAGAGCCTTTTGACCTAGATGAGATAGGTGCCGTCGGAGGTGTTTTGCTGTCCGAAGGGGGCGGTTGGGCGACCAGAGCTTATGGAAAGATCCAAGAAGTTTTATATGAATTTAGGACCGACCAACGGGGAGAGGTAGACTGGATCCAGGGTGGTTGCTCAGCTTACCGTAAAAGTGCTTTAGAAGAAGTGGGGGGCTTGACCGAAGAGAAAGTCAGTACCGACAAGGATATATCTTGGAGGATCAAAGATGCTGGGTGGAAGATTTTGCTGAGAAAAGATGCCATAGGTTATCACAAAGACCCTTCTACTCTTTGGTCTCTTATGAAAAGGGAATATAAAAATGGAAAGAAGGAGTACAATCTACTTAAAAGACACAAGGGACGTATGGGTTGGAAGGAGATATCCCGCTTTTCCACATTGATCGGATTACTCCTATTATCGGTATCTCCGTTATTTCCTCCAATACTTTTACTGATAATCTTGGGATTTTTCCTCACTTTCCTGGCTGTCGCATATCTCATCCACAAACACATAGATGAAACATATCTTGGTATATCTCTTCAGTGCTGGATAGTGATGACCGCGATAAACTTGGGTTGGAGTTTAGGATACCTTGTATCCTTTTTCAAAAGGGGGGCCGACGATGCCGGTATGTAGGGTGATGCAGATATGTCTGTAAGTGAAGGTTTAGATAAAACGATACGCAAAAACGACTTACTATTTAGGTCCGTAAGACGGCTGTATTTTGTTATTAACGATTGCATATACTATTTTAAAAATCCTAAGGACATCGGCACAAAGTATGAGTTGAACGAAAATGTATCGATATCTTCTGTTATCCAGAATCCGCGTAGACATGTTTTTTTTGGGTATTACGATAAATCACCCTGGGATAGTTCTGAAAGATATCAGTTATACCTATCCGTTCCACTATTGGGAGCACATCCTACCATCGAGAATAAAGGTATCATCGGTTATTTAGATCACACCGACGGAAAACAACATGTTATAGGGGAAACTAGGGCATGGAACTGGCAGCAGGGATGTATGCTCCATTGGATAGATAAAAAAAGCCCCGTATTCATGTACAATGATCATAGGGATGGACGCTATGTTACAGTGATCCACCATATACATCAGGGGATACGAAAGGTATTTCCATACCCCTTTTACACCGTCAATAAAGATGGAACCGAGGCAATGTCCCTGAACTTCAAAAGGTTACATCATCTACGCCAGGGATATGGTTATGATCCCGGTGATTACAAATTACAAGAAAAATACAGACCTTCCAACGATGGTATATTTAGACTTGATCTTAAGGGTGAAAAGGTCGAGCTGATCTTACCTTTAACTGAAATATCTGAGGGGGTCGATGATAAAAGTAAACATCACTGGGTAAATCACATAAAATACAATCCTTCAGGGGATAGGGTGGTCTTTTTACATCGATACATATCTAACGGTAAAAGATCCAGCCGGATGTTCACGATGAAACCGGATGGCACAGACCTATATTGTTTGTTAGATCGAGGTTTCGTTTCGCATTTTACCTGGAAGAACGATGAAGAGATACTTGCGACCTCTGGAATGCCTGGAGATGATGGTAGCAGCAAGTACTACCTTTTTGAAGATAAGAGCGATACTGTGACCCGGATCGGTAAGGATTCTTTAAGTGGAGATGGGCACCCATCTTTCTCACCTGATGGAAGATGGTTATTGACAGATACTTACCCCGATCAAGGTGGATTTAGAAAATTGATGATATACGATCTAGAAGATGATGAAAAACACGACATCGGTAGATTTTACAATCCCATAAAATACAGACATGATCCTCTGGAATGCGACCTCCATCCAAGGTGGGATAGAATTGGTGAACGGGTGTGTGTTGATTCGGTCCATGAAGGTCGCAGGAAGATGTATGTATTGGATGTGTGTGAACTATTGAAGTAACATCGATCAAAGAAGTATTTTTCTGTATAATCCTCTGAATTGTTTGTAAAAGTCAGCTCCTAAAAGAGATGCTAATAACCTACATATCGTGATCGGATGATGAGGTTTTATTCCGTAGCCCTTTTTCATATTATCAATACCTTCATCCCACTCATTGAGACTGACGTAAGCTGATGCTAGCCAGAAGTAGTGACTTGAATATACGCTCTTGTCCTGAATAAATTCTTGTCGGTGTTTTTCTAACATTATTTCCAACGCCTGTGCTAAAGAGTAGAAATTAGAAGAGATGCTATCCTCGCTGACACGATGCATAACCAGAGGTTCATCCACATGCTTGAACTTGTACTTTTTTGATAACCTTATCCCTACATCCCAATCTTGGAGCCGCGGTAGTTCTTCGTCGAAATAACCGATCTCTTCGAAACAACCCTTTTCAACCATGATCGTAGCGGTGCTGACAAAAGTTCCTCTCAACGTTGGGATTCTAACATCCCCCTCTGTTGGGTGGACCCAATCTTCCGGCATATAGAACTCACCACCACTTCGTTCGCTTTTCAGACTGCTGTAAATCACTTTGTATTCTTCGGGACTTGATAGGTACGCCTCCACCTGCTTTTCTATCTTTTTTGGATGCCATTCATCGTCGCTGTCCTGCAGAGCGACGAGGTCGCCTTCTGCTCGTTTGATTCCAGTGTTCCTTGCGTGGTTAGCTCCTTTGTTCGTTCGGTATGAGATATATCTGATACGAGGATCTGCGAACTTTTTTATCACTTCTTCGGTGTTATCTGTTGAACCGTCATCTACAACGATGACCTCGATATTTTTATAGGTCTGACCTAGAACGCTGTCTAAACATTTTTTTATCGTATCGGCCCGGTTGTAGGTCGGTATGACAACACTTACTAGAGGTTTATTCAGCCTCATATCTTTTCAATCACTTTATCGCACTCCATTATAAAAAGTGTGTGGGTTTCGATCACATTCAAATAACTATCCCCTCGGTCACCGGTTGATTTAAATATTGTGTAAATCATTAAGATGTGCACAGGAAAGGTATTCCTTCCATTTTTCAAGCATAGCTATTCGTATGTCGCCCCTTTGTCAGAATGATGAACTCACTAACAAAGAGGTGACACGAAAGGATTATATCAACAACAGAGGTTACAAATTTGAAGGAGAATCTTATATACGATAGCATAATTCATAGTGATACCGAAAAAATAAAGAAAATGTTAATTCCATGTGACAGATTATATGGATGTGAGACCATATCTAAAAGGTATTTGAATTCAATAGAAAACATACAGAAATTTTTGTATTTTAGATTCATCCCTGGCGAAAAATTGAAAATTAACAACAAGGTGATCAAAGCTTCTAAAAAACCAGATATCATCGGTAAAGATGAATCTGAACTCATCGAACTAGGTATGAGATCTCTTGAAAGGGGTTTCAGATCTAAACTTTCTAAATATCCTGACGATGTCGAACATATTGTGCCTATCAGTGGAGGTGTCGATTCAAGACTGATATTGGGTTTTTTACTCGATAACGTTGACAATTCTAGGATCGTAACGATGACATTCGGGACTCCAGGAACTCTTGATTATGATATCGGCAAAAAAGTGGCAGAGAGTTATGGTCTCACACATCATGCCATTGATATGAGGCCAGATAACTTCAATTGGTCCCATAATAAATTGATAAAGCTCGCACAAGAATTTTCACGACCTAAGGGTCTTTTTGGAACTAGGTACGGACTAAAACACTTCTTAAATCAATATACTGATGATCCAGACGATGACATTGTATGGTCGGGTTACCTTGCAGGAGTGATGGGGGGTGTGCATCTACCTGTCAAAGAATCTAGAACGTGGGCACAAGCCAAGAAGTTTTTCATTGATCGTTTCAGTACTAATCCTCATCTGGTACCTAAAGATGTTGATCCGATCGATTTTCTTCCTGACGAACCGGAATTCGATAGGAATTTGATAAGTTATGAAGAACAACTGGATTTTGGCCTAAGACAACCGTATTCCATCAAGCTATCAACAGCTCCTTATGATAATTTTGAAACACCTTTTATCAACGAACCTTGGCTTGATTTCATACAAAATGTTCCTAGAGAACATAGATTGTACAAGAGTTTGTATAAAAAGATAGCGTATCACATGTATCCTGAGTTCTTCTCTATAGGTGTAAAAAATCACAGTGGACTTTCGGTAACATTTGATCCGTTTATAGCAAAATATTACGAACTTTTTCTAAAGGGTATTCAACTCATAAAAAATTCAATAGGGCAACAGATACCCTGTTACAGAACCAATTTTATTGATTGGGATATCGAATTGAGAAGGTCGGAAAAGCTAGTTGAACTCGTAAAAGATGAACTCCAAGACCTCGAAAACCGAAATGTAGTGCCATGGTTGGACCCGGTAGATATGCTGAGAAGACATCTGTACGGTGAGAACTTGGGTACGGATATATCTTTGTTGACTTCATTGGAATTATGTATGAAATCTGAAGACACTTGAAAAATCTACCTTCTTTTCGATCCTAAACTGGGGCTACGATAACAATCAAATAAATATATTTTCGTTCACCGAATGATTTAAATATACTGATCATTACAAATGATTCAGTGTAACAGAGTAGGAGCATGGTCATGGAGACAGAACAAGAGAGAGGTAAAAAATACGACACATATGAATATGACAATATGTTACGCTTTGTATCATATGATTATCAGGTCGATATACTCCGAAATTTAGAACCTACTAGTATACTTGAGATCGGTGTCGGGAATAAAACCACTACAAGCTATCAAAAGAATCACGGTTTCAAGATCCATATTTATGATATAGATGAAAATCTTGAACCAGACTGCGTAGGTGACATTAGAGACCTGCTTTTAGAGAACAGCACATACGATGCAGTTGCAGATTTTGAGATATTCGAACATATCCCATGGGATGATCTTGATCAAGCTTTTAATGAGCTTTATCATGTATCAAAAAAATATGTTGTTATATCTATCCCATATTCATCAGCAGATTTTGAGATAATAATCACATTTCCTTTTATTAAACGCATATTCAATCGGAGATTTTTAGATAATTTTTTCAGGATACCATTTTTGAAACGAAAGGGAAAATTATGGAGCCCGAGTCATCATTGGGAGATGGGACGGAAGGGGTATCCTCCTAAAAAAATACGTAGGATACTTGAACAGTACTTTAAGATAGTTGAAGAGATCATGCCTGCTCTGATCACTGGGCATTATTATTTTAATTTTAGAAAAGATATAGCTGGGGGCGGTAAGATTGAACGATAGAGATCATTCATATGTTCAAAAAGAGGATATGGACAGGATATTTAAAATAGTTACAGACAAACTCAATGAACATAACATACCCTGGTGGCCCGAAGCGGGTTCGATGCTCGGTTGTTATCGGGAGGGTAAGAGAATAGAATGGGATGACGATTATGATGTAGGTTATCCCGTTGAATATGCCGAATCAGTGTTAGAAGCGTTGTTAGAATTAAACGCATTTTTTATAAACTATAATCTAAACTTTAAGGTCAAAATGGTAGAAGGGTTCGATCTTGGAACCCATTATGTCTGTATTATGCCTCATCTGATCGACGATAAAGGGGTTTTCAAATTATCGACACCCCTTAGACATATTATTAATCAAACTAATAGAATTGGTTTTTACACTATACCCGAAGGTACTATCCTTCTTATAAACAAATTGATTAGAAAGCTACCTTTATCCATACAGAAGTTAATTGTTAAGATCAACATGAATACATTTATCTCTGTAAGATACAGGGGGACCAAAGAAGAGTACTCCTCCTGGTACAAAGCAAAGCTAGGTGATGTAGAAGTCATGATACCTGCAGGTGTGGAATCGATCCTAGAAAGAAGGTACGGAGGCGATTTTATGACTCCAAGAAAAAAAGAAGATTATACTGATGAAGATATACTTAGAGAGAGAGGGTTATTTCACAAACACAATAAAAACAAATAGATCGATAGTCTGTTTTTAAATTTTAATAATACATTCTTAAGGTCCTGCCAAAATCTTTATAGAAGTATTAGCATCATTTCGTATATGTGGGTTGGTTTATACCTAGCCCCCTTGTAATTCAATATAGGCGTTCAATATGCAAGCAATAATCCTAGCAGCAGGAAGAGGAAAACGACTTCGTCCTCTAACCGATGTAAAGCCAAAATCTTTGGTTGAAATAAAGGGTAAATCATTCATTGAAAATGCACTAGAGGCACTAGCTAAACACAATGAAGTTAAAGAAGTAATCATAGTGTTAGGTTACAAGAAAGAGTTGATCAAGGACAAAATTGGAATGGAATACAACAGACTTAAAATAACTTATGTGGAAAATGATGACTGGGATATAACGAACAATATATATTCCCTATGGATGGCCATGGAAAAAATAAAAGAAGATTTTATTTTGATTGAAGGCGACATATTTTTTGAACACAACATGATTGATTGCATTTTTAATAACAAAGACAGGAATATTGCTTTTTTATCCCCGTATGATCATGATACCCCAGGTACAGTAGTAAAACTAGATGAAAGGGGAAGTAAAATGGCATCAAAAACACTGGTTAAAATGAACGAGCCAAACCATAAGATTACCAGACTTTTTCCCAGCTATGAACAAGATATGGATTTCAACTATTCAGATAAGTATAAAACAGTTAACATTTATTATTTTACTTTCGACTTTTTAAAAAAGTATTTTGAGCCTAGATTGAACCTATATGTACAAACACATGATGTGGATAGTTATTACGAATTAATACTTGGTGTTCTTATTTACTTGAATACACCAAATATCTATGGGCATGTTGTGGATAGGAAAAAATGGTACGAAGTTGATACTGAAAATGATTTAGTTATGGCAGAATACCTATTTTCTAGTAAAGAAGAAAGGATAGAACAGCTTGAAAGTCTTTACGGTGGTTATTGGAGATATGACTTTCTAGACTTTAATTTCTTATATAATCTATATTTTCCACCAAAATCGTTCTATTCAAAGATGGGGCACGAACTACCACAATTGATCAATAATTACCCGTCAGCTCACCATAAAATAAAGAGCTTACTTTCACAATGGTATAACGACGATGGATTTACCCAAGAAAACATATGTGTTGGTAATGGTGCTTCTGAATTTATTAGGATTATTAATAGGCACCTGATAAAGAAAATAACCATCCCCGTTCCATCATTTAACGAATATGAAGATTTGGAGCAATCAAAAATCAAATATTTTAGATTATTGGAAAAAGATGATTACATATTAGATGAGAAAGACTTTATAAGATCTGTTAAAGATTCAGGAAGTAATTACGCTCTTATCATCAATCCGAATAATCCGACATCGACAATAACCAAAAAGAGCAGTATAATCAACATCTTGGATAATTTAAAAGATTTAGATGGTATAATAGTAGATGAGTCGTTTATTGACTTTACTGGAGATCGAGAACATCATACCATTCAACACCTCGTTACAGAATATCCAAATCTGATACTCCTGAGAAGTTTGAGCAAAGAATTCGGTGTGCCTGGATTAAGACTTGGATACATTGTTACATGCAATGAAAATGTAAAAAATACCATTAGACACCATACACCCATATGGAATATAAATTCGATAGCAGAAACCTTCATAGAGGCTTTTCCTCGGTATCAAAATGAATACAACAAATCTATTGAACAGATATTAGAAGACAGAAATTTATTTGTAGAACAATTGAAAGATATTGAAATGTTAGATGTAATAGATGGTAAAGCAAATTTTTTATTCTGCAGAATCAAAAATAAAAATATTAATAGTACCCAACTACGAAACAGGCTTTTTTGTGACTACGACATCTTGATTAAGGACTGTTCGAATAAAACCTCACTTGATGATAGATTTGTCAGGATATCTATCAGAACACCAGAACAGAACGAGGAATTAGTTAACGCTTGCAGAGAGATAGGCGCAAAATTAAGGTGAAATTGGATGAAAAAACAAAATCTAATCATAATCACCATGGATGCAGTACGTCCCGACAGACTGAGCTGCTATGGATATGACCAGATCGAAACAAAAGGCATAGACAAGATCGCTGAAGAGGGTGTACTGTTCAAAAACTGTATAGCTCCGTCGTGCTTCACGCCTGTAAGCCATGCGACTATTCTGTCTGGTAAAAACCCCGATAAAACAAAAGTAAGAGATCCTTTTGATACTGTCAGAACACCACTTATATCAGATATCCTTAAGGATAATGGATACCAAACAGCTGCCTTTATCGGTATAGATCTGATGGATTCTAAACATCGTTTCAATAGAGGGTTCGATCATTTTGATGAGCCCTCTGAGGAAGATTCATTCCATTCTATGGCGTTCAAGGGTAAAACCCAGAGATTACAAGCGTTGTTGGGTAGTTGGTGGGTAGAGACGATGTTTGATTGGTTGAAAGAGCATAAAGAAGGACCTTTTTTTATATGGGGGCATTACTTCCATGTTCATTTTTTGGCT
>PWKY01000099.1 GCA_003560595.1 Thermoplasmata archaeon
CTCCAGACTCCTGAACAGGCATTTTGGAAAAAATGCCGTTCAGCTATCCTAGGATCTTACTTTGAGATGATTGAAAAGGAGGTCGATTAAAGTGAAGCGAAATAATTACAGAATAACATAAATCTCCGTTTATAGTTCGATTATATATTTTGCTTCCCGTTACTTTTTACACCTATGCTCATAAAGATCACTCGATGATGGAACTCATGTTAATTACTTCTGGAGTGTATTATGTTTGATAGGGTAAAGACATGAATTTACCTTCTATTAACCTCACTCATCGTCTGACTTTGAAAAGCTTTGGGAGAGATCACCGATGAAATACAGGGGTGATGTGAAGACCTCCATACTGTTCACACTGGGCTGGTTCGATAAGTATATGAAGACTGAGTGACAGCATAGTGTCGATACACCTTAAAATCTAAGCCTCCGTAGGGCACCTATCTCCACCATCTTCTTCACAGTCGCGGCAGGTCTTCCAGTCAGGACTTTTCCTTCGAACACTATTATCCCATCTTTCCGTCCCAGACCTATGATCATAGGGGCTTTTTGCGTGCTGTATTCTAAGGTAACCTTGCCTTCCATCTCCCTTATCAGATCTTTGAATATGAACTTCCCGTGAACGTCGGCGTTATGCCCTGTCTTCTCCTCGTTCAAAGAAGTTATATCTCCACCTACGTAGATGTCTTCATGGTGTTTCAGTTTAAGATCTGCTTCCACATCCAGTCCCCATGGTTCCGAGAATATATCATGGTCGAATCCATTAAGAAGTTCTCTACGGAAACCCAGGCCCCCTGCCCACACTGCCATATCTGCGTCTATCTTTTTCCCTTTATCCGTAAGGAACACACCTCTGTTTTCCACCACTTTGTCGTTGAAAATGATCTCAACGCCCCTACTATGGAGGAAACGTTTAGCTCGTTCCGAGGCTTCCATTGGAGTCCTCTCTAAAAGTCGTTGATGAGGGTGAACGAGGGTCATCCTTTTTTCTAACTGATCTGCGATCTCTGCGGCCACCTCCACACCGATCAAACCTCCTCCGATGATCAAGACATGGTCCGAGTCATGAATTGCTTTCCTTGTCTTGAGCGTGTTCTCTATATCATCAACAGTGTACACGTTGTTTTTATTATCCAATTGAATGGGATATTTAGCTCCGTAACAGAGTACACATCGATCATAAGATATCCTTCCTTTGCCCGTTACAACGGCTTCAGGAGTTATCCTTTTCACCTCCTGACGGATGAACTCGACACCGGTCAAGAAGGAATCGTATCTCAGAGAGATCTTATCACTTTGAGAAGGGTTGGATAACAACTCGGGCAGGGCGGGGTAATACTGGTATTTATCTTTTCTGTCGATAAGAACTGTATCGAACCGATCTTCTCGACCCAGCTTCTTAGCCAATATAGAGCCGCAGAATCCGCCCCCGATTATCACGATCTTCATTCCGTTCGTTGAACCATATGTTTTACATGATTTTAAGGTATTCGTTGTATATCTCGGATCGCTCGAAAGAGGATGATTTGAAGTAGGCATGATCTATCATAAGTTCTAAAAACCTGACCGGAGATACCTCACCGATAATATGGACTTCGATAAGAAACTGGATCGTGAAGGTACTTACTGTGCGAAATGGGATTGTCTGGAGGAGTACTTCGGAAGGGACGACGTACTTCCCATGTGGGTGGCGGATTCCGATTGGAAGACCTGTGAGGCTATCATAGACGCACTGCAGGAGAGGGTAAAGCACGGTGCATTCGGTTACACTAAAACCTCTAAAGAGCACGACGAGGCGGTGGTTGATTGGGTGAGTAGGCTGTACGGCTGGAAGATAGATCCCAAATGGATAGTATATACCAACGGTATAACGTCTAGTCTGAGTGTGGCTGTAAGGACCTTTTCAGACCTTGGAGATTCAGTGGTCGTCCAACCGCCCGTGTACTTTCCATTTTTCCCATTAGTGGAGAACAGCGGTCGTAGGGTGCTGGAGAACCGGTTGAAGTACGATGGGAGGGATTATCGTATGGACTTCGACGATCTTCGCAGTAAATTCTGTCCCGAGGATGACAGACTGGCGGATAGGACCAGTATGATGATACTATGCAGCCCACACAATCCAGTGGGTAGGGTTTGGTCAAGGGAGGAGCTGGAACGGGTGGTGGAACTGGCCCTAGAGCACGATGTCATGGTTTTATCAGACGAGATATTTTCGGATTACATATTCGAAGGAAAACATACACCCTTCTCTTCAATATCCGATGAATTGAGTTCCATGACGTTGATCACACCCGCCAAGAGCTTCAACATAGCCGGGTTGAAGATGGGTGTAGCCATCATCCCCGATGAAGGTGTGAGGAAGAGATTCCAGAACGCCAGGGATCTACTGGTCAAGGAACCCAACGTCCTGGCTTTGACCGCGATGAAAGCGGCCTACGAAGAAGGGGATGAGTGGATGGATGCACAGATAGACTATCTGGATGGTAATAAGGAGTACGCCCTTGAGTTCATCGAGGATATCCCGGGTGTGGACGCAGTGGAGCCCCAGGGGACGTTCCTGTTGTGGATGGACTTCAGGGGATTAGGTATGGAAGCTGAGGAATTGAACGATCTGATCTTGAACGAAGCGAAGGTAGCACTCATCGATGGAAGTAAATTCGGTGGAGACGGATTCATGAGACTGAACTTCGCCTGTTCGAGGGATACTCTAAAAGAGGCTTTGGAGAGGATCCGAAGGGCTGTTGTCAGCCTCTCCAGTGGTAGTTAGGGGTGTCCTCGGTTATCTCTACATTATGTGGGTGACTCTCGTGTTTTCCACCTTCGGTGATCTCATACACTTCTTTTTTACGCATCTCTTTTATGGTCCTAGCTCCCAGATGTCCCATACTGGATTGGATACCTCCGATTATCTGGTGAAGTACCTCGGAGACCGTTCCCTTGTATGGTACTAGTCCTTCTACTCCCTCGGGTATATACTCTTCACGCCTATCGAAGTGCTGTCCGTACCTGTTCTTTTCCCGCTTTTCTAAAGCGGAGATCGAGGCCATGCCTCTGTACTCTTTGTATTTTCTACCGCCTCTAAATACAACCCTTCCCGGAGACTCTTCGGTACCTGCCAGTATGTTGCCCAGCATGATGCAGTCTGCACCTACAGCGAAGGCTTTTGCCGCATCACCGCTGTAGCGGATCCCACCATCAGCGATGACAGATATCCCCTCGTCAGCTTCTTGAGAGACGTTCATTATCGCTGTTATCTGCGGTACTCCTATCCCTGAAACTATCCTCGTGGTGCATATGGAACCCGGCCCGATACCGACTCGTAACGAATCAGCACCGGCATCGATCAACGCTCTTGCACCTTCAGCAGTGGCTATATTTCCTGCCATCAGACTGACGTCGAAACTTTCACTTATGTCCATCGTGGCCTGGATAACGTCTTTAGAGTTACCATGGGCCGTATCTATCACGATGAGGTCGATCCCTGCATCCACCAGAGCCTCCACCCTATCGAACTCGTCGGGACCGGTGGCTGCACCTACCAGGAGCTGACCGTTCTCGTCCATGGTGGCTTGTGGATGCTGCTTCTTCTTTTCTATATCCCGAACCGTGATGAGACCCTGAAGCCTGCCCTCTTCATCCACCAAAGGTAATTTTTCTATCTTGTTCTTGTTTAGTATGGATTTGGCCTCGCTGATCTCTGTGTTTGGACCAGCGGTGACAAGTTCGGAACTCATGATCTCCCCGACATCTTTATGAAGCTCGGTCTAGAACCTGAGGTCCCTCTTGGTGACTATACCTATCAATGTACCGTCCTTGATGACGGGCAGCCCAGAGATATCTTTCTCTCTCATTATCTGCTTTGCCTGCATGGCCTTTATGTCGGGAGAAACGGTGTAGGGTTTTCTGATGATCCAGTTCTCCGATCTTTTGACCTTCTTCACCATCTCGACCTGAACCTTCGTATCCAGATTACGGTGTATTATCCCCAACCCTCCTTCTCTAGCCATGGCGATGGCCATCTTATCGCCGGTGACCTTATCCATGGGGGAGCTCAATATGGGGACTTTTAATTCTATGTTATCTGTGAGTTTACTGGTTGTATCTATATCATGCCTCCTCACATCGGTATTGCGAGGTATCAGCAGGA
>PWKY01000056.1 GCA_003560595.1 Thermoplasmata archaeon
CAGCGCCGTGAACCGGTCGATGGAGATGACCATCCCCTTGCCCTTGTGCCCGCGCGACACAAAATGGTTGACGATATCGGCCGCGATGGTATCCAGCCGGTCGTCCCGCGTGATCAGATGGTACTCCTGGCGGAACTCCCGCTCCAGTTTCTCCTCCTCGGCGTCGTTGAGCATGGCCCGGTCCAGCACCTCCTGCAGGTCCTCGTTCAGCTGCTCGTTGATCAGCTCCAGCTCCGGGATCCGGTTTTCATAAAACAGCGGCACCGTGGCGCCGTCCTCCACCGACTGCCTGAAATCGTAGACGCTCACGTAATCGCCGAAAACCTCGCGGGTGCGCTCGTTCTCGCCCTTGATCAGCGGCGTGCCGGTGAAGCCGATGAACGCAGCGTTTGGCAGGTCCTTGCGCATATTCATGGCCAGCACGTCGTACTGGGTGCGGTGCGCTTCATCGGTGATGACGATCAGGTTGGATGCCTCCGAGAGTACCGGAAACTCCTCATCATCGCGGCTGTGAAACTTGTGGATGAGGGTGAAGATGTAGCGGTGATTTTCACGGAGCAGCTGCATCAGCTCATCCTTGCTGCCGGCGCGGATCCGGTTTTCCGGCTCGGTCACGGCGCCCACCGAGGCGAAATTCTTGTAGATCTGGTCGTCGAGGTCCAGCCGGTCGGTGACGATCAGGAATTTCCAGTCGCCGGGCACCGAACGCAGGATCTTGCGCGTCAGGAACACCATCGAAAAGCTCTTGCCGCTGCCCTGGGTGTGCCAGAAAACCCCGAGGCGGCCCTTGTTTTCGCGGATCCGGTGGACGGCGCGGATGGCATTGTTGACCCCGAGGTACTGATGGTTGCGCGCCAAAAGCTTTTTCGGCGATCCGCGCTCCTCCTGGAAAAGGATGAAATGCTCCAGCAAATCCAGCAGCCGTTCGGGCTCGCAGATCCCGCGGATGGCCGTCTCCAGCGATACGATGCCAGGCTCCTCCTCGTCGCTGATCTTCTTCCAGTCGTGGAAATACTCCCATGGCGCGGTGATACTGCCCACGCGGGTTTCGGTGCCGTTTGACAGGATGATGACCCCGTTGTACCAGAAGAGCTGGGGGATGGTGTCGCGGTAGTCGCTCAGGTTCTTGTCGTAGGCCTCGCGCACATGCACACCGGGCTTTTTGAGTTCAAAAAGAAGGATGGGGATGCCGTTCAGGAACCCGACCAGGTCCGGCCGTTTGCGTCCGAACTCCCCCGACACCCAAAGCTGTGAAACCAGGAGCAGTTCGTTGTTTTGCGGATGGTTCCAGTCGACCAACCGCACGGTTTTGTGGATTTTCTTTCCGGCCGGGCTGCGGTACTGGACATCCATGCCGTCGCGCATCGCCTTGTAGACATCCTTGTTGGCGTGGATGGGGTTCATGGCCGAGCGGTCGCGGCTGAATTCACGCACCACTTCCCGGAGCTGCTCCTCCGGGACATCCGGGTTGAGCTTACTCAGGACCCGCATAAGGACAGATTCCAGCACCACATCGCGCTCCGTCTGCCGGCCCAAGGTGCCGGACTCGCCAAGGGTCTCCTCATATGCATTCACCACCTGCCAGCCCAGCTGCTCAAAAAGAGCGATGGCCGGCTGCTCAACGGAGTGATCTTCTGTGAATGACGGAGTCATTTGACTACGGATTTATTGATGAAACTCAACAAAAAACTTGGTGCATTTTTTTTCTGGTGTTAAGTTAAGATAGCAGAGAGCCTACAGGGAAAATAATACAAAAGGTACCTCTCCATCGACAAGAACTCAGGGAGTTCTTTCCGGAGCATTCCAGAATAGTTGGAGAGGTCAACTAAATCCGTATTAGACAATAACGACCTGGCCGCCTCGTCAAGATATTTGAAACTGGCAATGATCACTGCGTGACCTCTTCTTCCATTGCGATTTCCAGTTCAGATACATCAATTTCTCCGGAGATAAGTTTTGGGAGGAGGAGGTCGCGCGTTTGGCGAAGATTTTGATTTTTTCGCTGCAAAATCAAGATTTCATGTACTATTGGTTCAATTATTTTTTCGAATTTTTTTGTAACGGTTACTTCAGGCACAATTAATTTGATTGTTTTAAACACTCCTTTTGTAATCTCTTTGAATGTAGCTCCTGTTCCGAGACTTATAAAATAGTCAACATTCTCCTTGAGCCAGTTGTAGAGAAAATTCAGAGGATATCGCTCATTAGGGATGCATGTAATGAAACCTTGATTAGTACAGGCTTCCGTAGTGTTTATTGAAATTACACCAAGAGTTGCTCTGCTCGTCATCATCACCGAAAATGGTGGAAATAGTTTCGCGGAGCTTTTTTTCAAGCCAAGCTCTGTAATATTTTTACTTGACTGTATCATGAACATATGGTCTGATGATGTCAGGTCAGTTGGTGTGTACCAGTTAACTGAACCATCATCCCAAAATTCTGATTTTTTTTTCGACGGTGTGCCGCCCCCAAGGATTGTAAATGTGTTATCAACTGTGTCAACCTCCCAACCCTCCGGTATCCGCCCCAACTCCGAATCAACAAACCGGACGTTTTCATGTCCGGGGAACCGGAACTTCACAAACCATTCTCGGTAGAGGTTCTGGGCCATTTTCTCCAAGATCTTGCTGCGGCGCAGGTTGTTTTCAATTAGATCGTCGTATGTGGAAAGGATTGAGGTAAGAATTCTCTGGGTCGCAACTGTAGGAATAGAGATTATTATCTCATCAAGGTGGTTTCTATTTAATGTTGGGACACCAGCCCCTGAGTTATATTGATCTAAACCAAGAGTTTTTAGGAGGTAATAAACGAATTTCGGATCATTACCTTTGAAGTCCTTGACCCATAATGTTGTATTTAATGGCCAAAATGGCCTTTTAATATATTGAACCGCACCAAGTGAACCACTTCTTCCAGTTACAACACCTGGTGGTTTTACTTTGAATTCAGAATGATAATCCTGAATAGAGGTGGATGCGACCACTGGGTATTGACCAATTGATCGATCATTTTTGGGTAAATCAAACCCTCTCTGTAGAGTTATGAATTCCTTAAACCGAATTTGATTAAAACTCATGTTCATTACTCAAATACTTCATTATTCCAATAGTTTTGTAATATTCTCCGAAATCCTCTCCTCCAGCTCACGGGCCTCTGCGTTCAGCATCTCCAGTTCCTCGTTTAGTACCGACAGCCGCTCTTTGAAGTCAAAGTCATCATCCTCCCGAGTGGTTACGCCCACATAACGGCCCGGATTCAGGCTCCATCCCTGGGCTTCGATTTCCTCAATCGTGGCCATCTTGCACAGACCGGGGACATCCACATAGGATCCATCCGGGAAGTGCTGCTGCACGAGGGTTTCGCTGTCCTCCCGGCTTTCCGGCTCCTCGCCCCTATACATCCGTGCGATATTGGCCAGGAATTCAAGCTGCGCCGGGGTCCAGTCGCGGTGCGCACGGTCGATCTGACGGAAAATCTGACGCGCATCGATGAAGAGTACTTTGTCCGACCGGTCCGTATCCCGTTTGCCCTTGTCGAAGAACCAGAGTGTGCAGGGCAGGGTTACCGTGTAGAAGAAATTGGGTCCCACGGCAACCATCACATCCACGGCGCGGTTTTCAATGAGCCGGCGGCGGATCTCCATTTCTGATGCGCGCGCATCGGATGCCGAGTTGGCCATGACGAATCCGACCCGGCCCCGGACGTTCAGGGCGCTGTAAAACTCCTGGATCCACAGGTAGTTGGCGTTGTCGGTGCGGGGGATGCCGAACGGATACCGCGGGTCGGCCTCGATGGCTTCGCGATCCACCCCGTTCACGTTGAACGGCGGATTGGCCATAACGAAGTCGAACTGCCCGACGCAGTTGTGCAGGTTTTCGTAATAGGTGTTGCCGGCCTTGATGTCGCCCTCGAGTCCGTGCACCGACAGGTTCATCTTGCAGAGACGGACGGTGGCCTCGACCTTTTCCTGTCCGTAGATGGACAGCACGCCGCCGTTTTGTGCCGCATGGGAACGGCGGAAGTACTCGCTTTGCACGAACATGCCGCCCGATCCGCAGGCCGGGTCGAGGATCTTGCCCCGGTAGGGCTCGATGATTTCCACGATGAGCTTGACCAGGGAGGTGGGGG
>PWKY01000047.1 GCA_003560595.1 Thermoplasmata archaeon
CAAAAGATATGATAAAAAGGACATCGAGAAACTGGTGGAACTCGGCGGACCGGCATACCAAGGCTTGGACAGGCAGTACAGGTTAAAAAGCAGAAGGGCAAAGCTAGCACTTTCAGAACTCAATTTTATAGATAACCAACTCAGGATGATATATCATGGGGACGAGGAGTTCATAGACGATAACGAAGAAAGGGACACTAGAATAATCAAGGAATACGAGGATTCATACAACGAAACCAGAAAGAAGCCCCTGATATTCGGTTTTGAATACAGCTTTAAAAATAAGTGCAGCAACGTCCCCTTCGTGTTTCTCAGATATCCGAAGGACCTCTTCGACGTCAAAATAGACCACAATCGCCTTTCTAGGCTGATCCTCTATATGGCCCAAGTCTACGGCGCTATACAGTTAAAGGGCCTAGGATGCCAGTTTCTGGGGGTTTGGAAGGGGATGACTGACAGTGACTTTGAGAAGGGTAGGGTCACCGCCTTGTTCGACGATGGATCGGGCATGGTAGACGAGTTGAGGGATTGCGTGGATATATCCACCGCTGTGAAACAAAGTATGAAGTGAAAACTCCTCCCAAAGATCATATCCCCCGTTCAGGACCCAACAGTATAGGTAAGCATATCTTTCGAACAAAATTTTTCGTCTCCTTTTTTCCATCAAGATCCTTGTAGCATAGAAGCTAAAGATCCTGTCCAGATATATACAGTAGTCCTAGTTGATTCAACCTGATCTTCAATCGCCTGTCCTCTCTCTCAGTATCTATCAAACTCTTCTTCTCCAGGAGTTCCAGCCTGTACTGTACACTGGATCGTCGAACTTCGTCTTTTTCTCTTTTGTTAAGAACATCGACCAGCTCTTCGATAGAATCCACACCGTCTTCCTCATAAAGTACGGACAGTATCGTCCTGTCCTTATCGCTGATATCTTTGATGGGGAACACGGGTATCTGCTGATATTCCTTCACACCGACTGCCGCTCCGCTTTTCAAGAATCGTTCTCGGAGCTCCTTCAACCTTTCAGTATCACAATCGTCCATCAAAGCATCTATGATCTTTGGTACGAGGTACTCCCCAGGTGAAGCATAGAATATCTCGATGTTCTCTCTATGTTTTGACAGGAAAGCGGCGCTGATCATTGCGGTGGTAGCCAGTTTTGGGACCGGGGATATGTTGATGTAAACCCTCTTTCCGTCCTCAGAGTATTTATCGATCTGCTCCAGGGTATTTATAAAAACCTCGTTGAAATCGTATATATCCACCTTTACTATCTCCGTATCGATGGGAGTTTCCTTCACCTTATTAACGAACGTGCCTGCAAGATCTCTAGCACCGGCATAGGGTGAAGTGCTAGAGCGAAAGATAACCAGCTTCTCAACAGGATATCTTTGTAATATGGGCTTGATTATCCTATCGTACTCGAAACCACCAGTGGTTATGTGTATACCTGCATCCTTAGGGGCCATGTATATGGTTATATCTAGCAAACTATTTAACAATTGTGTTATGTAACGTAAAAATCCGTTAACTATAAATAATCCCTGCCCCCTTTATGACGATTACTCCTGTCAAATAACGGATAAAAACGTTAATAAAGCAAAAGTGGAGAGAAATGAATATGAGAGAAGAAAAAAGGATAGAGATGAGGGATATGTTAAAACGGCTTCAATTGGGGGATTATCTAAGGGTAGAGGATGTAGATCTGTTCCAGAGCGATAAGGAATTTCTTCGAGCGTCGAGAAGTTTTTTTCTCGAAGTTTCCTTGGAGGCAAAGTTCCTGGCCAAAAATCCATCGTTAAGTAGGATGGAAGAATCTAACCGAAAGTACGCTGAGGGGATGAAGATGTTGTTCGATAAGAAGCAGGAGGCTGAAGAAGAGCAGGGTGAAAAGTTCGTCTCCACCGAGTTCTTTGGATCCAGGGAGATAGAGGAGGTGGACATGATCGTCATCATGCTGCTCATGGCCCGTAGGGGTCTCGGTGCCAGTATCTATGGTAAGACCATGCGAGGAGAGGAGATAATACTCGCTCTAAAGATACTCAAGGATATGGACGCCGAAGATGCCAGGATGAGGTTGACCGGTTCATCCAAGCTGGGAAAGGGTGGTTTTCTAAAGGTCGTCGGCGATCGAGACCCAAGACATCCTCGGGGGTACTTATACCGAAAGAGAGGGGATGAAAGAGGGCCTGTAGAAGAGATGTGCTATGTTATCTCCGAGTGGGTGGTCGATGCTCTTTATGGCGAGGAACACACGGAGGAGGAACAGGAGGAGGAAGAAAAAGATCTTGTAAAGGAGGTACAAAGCGATATCACACTGTCCGATGTGGTTATACCAGAGGAACAAAGGGGTTCACTGATGTCTGTGCTGGAGCAGTACAAAAACAAGGACAAATTCCTCGATGAATGGAACATGAAGGCCGTACTGGGTGAAAGAAAGGGTTTGAACATCCTACTGTCCGGTTCTCCAGGTACGGGTAAGACCATGCTGGCTAATGCTCTTTCCAATGAGCTTGACGTTCCACTCAACGTACTCTCCTTCGCTGATCTCGTGGATTGTTATTTCGGTAACACCGAGAAGAACACGGCTAAGATATTCGACATAGTTAACGGAGGAGGTATATTACTGGTGGACGAGGCCGATGCGGTCCTCCAGAGGAGGAGTCAATCCATGACCTCATGTGATAGGTCGGAGAACAGGATGATCAACATATTGCTACAGGGGTTGGAAAAACACAGCGGTATCATCATCTTTACGACCAATCTAGCCAAGGGACTAGATCGTGCCATGGAGAGAAGGATGGACTTGAAGCTGGAGCTTCCCGTTCCCGATGCCGAGGCAAGGAAGCGTATATGGGAGTATCACATCCCGGATGAATTACCCATGGATGAAGATGTTGATATCGACAAAGTTGCAGAAGAATTTCAGTTCACAGGAGGGCAGATAAGGAACGCGGTACTCAATGCAGCGAGACGTGCATTGAGTCGGGGCAGCGAGGTAGTCGAGTTGCAGGATTTCAACAGCGCTTGCAAGGAGGAGATCAAAGGAAGCAGTGCCATGGATTTCTATCTGGAAAGAGATGAGGAGCAGAAGATCCAGGGTTACCACTGACTATGAAAGGTATCCCTCCTTCCAGGGGTACTGATTAAAGGGACGGAGGGGTCCAGGCCGAGGGGTTCACCCCCTCCCTGGATCCTTTTTTAAGTATCATCAAGCCTGGACCGATCCAGATGTCGGCAAGCAAAAGTAAACTATTTAGTAATTAACGCTATTAAGAAAATGAGGCGGAATGATGTTATCAGTGACGGTATATGGCGGAGCCAACGAGATAGGCGGGAACAAGATACTGGTTGAGTGTGAAGACACAAGGGTGATGCTGGATTTTGGAAGGCGGATGGGATTCGATTCTGATTTTTTCTCGGAGTTCATAAACCCCAGGACAAATACCGAACTGAGGGACAGACTGATAATAGGTGCACTCCCAAACATACCCGGTATATACCGTTCAGATATGTTGAAACCACATGGTCTCGGTACCGATAGTGAATACGATAAGGTCCTGACTGCGGATTCTCCAATGCTGGATCATGATAACTTGGAAACCTACGAAGACTACGATGCTCGTAAAGGATTTGTAGATGCTATTTTGGTTTCACATGCTCATCTTGACCACGTTGGAGACCTCAACTTTGTCCATCCTGATATACCTGTGTGCTGTACCCCTGTTACCGAATCACTGATAAGGGCTATAGATGACGTCACCACTTTCAAATCCTGTGCATTGGAATTATCCAGGCACAAGATAGGTTTCACCAAGAGAGGCATGTTCCCAGGTGCACCTAAGATCTCCAAAAAGGAACATGACTTCCGGGATTGCATAAACCAGTCTCATAGTATAGGTGATATACAGATCAAGATGATAGCGGTGGACCACTCAGTACCCGGGGCATGCAGTTTTCTTTTGACAACAAATGATGATACCATACTTTATACGGGAGACCTCAGATTTCATGGAAGATCTTCCATAACAAAAGACGTGTATCTGAATAACATAGATGAAGACGTCGATGTGATGATATGTGAGGGTACTAGGGTAAATTCCGACTCAGTGATCACCGAAGACATGGTCTTAGAAGGTATAAAAAAGGACATAGCCCGGACGGAAGGGTTGGTCTTCGTAGATTTTAGCTGGAAGGACACCACTCGCTACGAGACCATCCGGCAGGCGGCTCTTGATAACGGAAGAACATTCGTGATAGATGCCAGACTGGCATATCTACTCGATACACTTGATATGTATCCTGATGATGGCAGCGTCAAAGTGTTTTTACGACGTAACGGAACTGCACTCTATTCACCGAACGATTATACCAGAAGCAAACACGAGCTCGGGTTCTCAGTGGACAAGGATAACTTGGACCTTACACACTATGAGAACGGCTTGACCGCAGCCGAGATCATGGAGGAACCCCATAGATACGTGTTGATGCTTTCTTTTTTCCAATTCAACCAGATCTTCGATTTTGCTGACAAGGATGGGAAAATACCGGGTTCATTCTTCATAAAGGCACAGTGCGAACCCTTCTGTGACGATATGGAACTGGACGAAGAACGCATGATCAACTGGTTGGACAAATTCGGTATAGATTTCCAGGAGAGCGAACCGGATATAGATCCTGATCGTAATCATCACGGTTTCCAAAAAATAAAAAGATACATCAGCCGTTCACACGTTTCAGGACACGCTTCCAGACCGGAGCTAAAAGAACTCATCAGCCGACTGAAACCTAAGGTTCTGATCCCTGTCCATACTCTCGATCCGGATGAGTTCAAAAACATAGCAAAAGAGATAATGGACGAGACCGGTCACAAGATCGATGTGATCATCCCAAAACAGGGTGAAAGATACGATCTATAAGGCTTGAATCACTATCCTAGGTATTGAGCTACGTTAAATCAACTAACACATCTGAAAACGTTCACCGGTCCCCTCCACTCAGCCAGAACGTTGATCTTTCAAAGGGTTAACAGCAAAGAAGTGATCACTGCCTTAGAATCGCAATAAAAGTGTTCAATTACCTCATCAAGAACCATGAAGTCAGTTAACATACAAGTATCATACCTTAGAGTATCAATTATTTTTAAGGAGACTAATATCAAAAGGATCGAACCGATAGACTAAAGGTGGTGGACGAGTATGAGTGAAGAATAGAAAAAGGAACTGGGATCATGTCAGAAACTGAGGGAACTAAAGATAGAAAGATAGAGGGGATCCTTTTCGACCTGGATAACACGCTGTGTGATTTCGTGGAGGCGAAGATCCGTTCCTGCCGAGCGGTGACCGACCACCTGGGCAGAGAGGACGACTTACTGAGCTACTTTTTCAGAGGAAAGTACGGTATAGAGGATACTAACAACATACGGGATTACCTTGAAGAGAGAGATATATACGATGACAAAACCCTGGAAGAGTGCAGCCGTATCTACAGGGAAGTCAAGTTGGAATGTGTGGATACCTACGATGATATCGAGGATATCATGAGGGCCATAAGTGAGAACGGCATGATATTAGGGGTGGTGACGGACGCACACATGGGTGATGCCGTCAAACGTTTAAATCAGTTGAAGCTCGGTGGTTACATAGATATACTGATCACCTACGATATGATAGGCGAAAAGAAAGTCAACGGTCAGCCTTTCGAATATGCTTTGGAGCTGCTCGAACTCCCGGCCCATAGGGTGGCGGTGGTCGGGGATAGTCTGGAAAGGGACATCAAGCCCGCCAAAGATCTGGGGTTTTACACCATATATGCAGAGTACGGTGATAGGAACAGACCGTGTGGAACGAAACCCGCTTACGATTCTATCATCCATGAACCCGCAGAGCTGATGGACGTACTCAAATTAAGATGATGTAAAGAGGTATCGGTATGGAAAGATGTGAAAGATGTAAGGGAACAGGAGTGTGCCCTGAGTGCGAAGGCTCCGGTGAAGCGGAACACGGTCTGTTTGGCCTGGACCTTGTAGAGGACGTGTGTCATACCTGTGGCGGTACCGGTAAGTGCCCGGATTGTGAGGATCGTATTTGATAGAGTTACGCTCTTCGTAAATCTTTTTTAGAGGGAGTCGATGTTGGTTCGATGACATCGATATCCATATGGATGGCGATCTCCATAGGCTTGGGTATGGCGGGTACGGCAGTGGCGACACTGACCGCCCTTAGAAAGAGAGGGGAGATAATGTCCGCCCTGGACCCCTATGAGACGGATACTACCCAAGAAGACACGGATATGACCTTTTCCAATACTTCATTGGTTTATTCGATATTACCTCTCACGGGTACTACTTACTGTGTCTTGTTATCACTGCTCATACTGGTGCAGGAAGATCTAACGGATGTTCAGAGTAAAGTGGCTTTGGGCTCTCTTTTGGCAGTCGGTCTTAGTGCATTCTTTGGCAATGTGGGCAGGGCTATGTTCTACAAAGAGGCACTGGACGGATTGGATGAAAAGAAGGAAGGCAGTTTGGAGAACTTCGGTAAATATATGGTATTCTTGTGTTTACCCGAAACAGCCCTGATATATGGTCTTTTGATAGGGATATTAGGCTTGACTTTTTCAGGAATATTGGGTGAAGTTCCGCCTGAATTCGGGATGGATGCAGCTGATAGATTCCTACAGGCCGGGGTGATAGTCGGTCTTTCTTCCATCGCGACCATAGCCATGGGATACATGTTCAACAATACACCAAAAATATACAAGGACGGATCCGTATTCGGCATCAAGATGGTAAAAACGATCATGCCTCATATCATCAACTTATCAGGGCTGACGGTGGCCGTACTGTTGATGATCTTTTCTGGGATGATCGATTGAGGGCAATGTGTAGATGTATCTAGACATATCTTATAATAGTTAAGTATATATACAAGAAATAATATAACATATAGCAAATCACTTTTAACAGATCCAGACATAATGGGTGAAATAAATGAAAAAAGAAAAGACGCTGGTATTCAGCCTGGCTTTGATGTTAGTTATAGGTAGCATCGCCTTCGCTGGTGTGGGATTTGACTTCATTTCGGAAACCAAGCTGAATGAAGAAGAGATGATCAGAGGTAGCGGTACCCGGCAGGATCCGGTGATGATATACGACGTGCATGATCTGCAGGATATGAACGAGAATATCACTGCACACTATGCCTTGGCCAACGATATAGATGCAAATGAGACCCGGGAGTGGAACGGGGGCGAAGGCTTCATCCCCATAGGGGACGATGAAAACAGATTCACCGGCAGTCTCGACGGTGGCAATCACACCATCCGTCACCTTTACATGAACAGGTCCACGGACATTTTGGTCTCACTTTTCGGTTTCATATATGAAGGTACCGTTGGCAATTTACGGATGGAAGAGGTGAATGTAACGGGTTACAGGGATCTGACTGCCGGATTGGCGGCGGTCAATGCCGGAACGGTCTTCAATTGTCATGTGACGGGAAGGGTTTCGGGTCATAAAAGTAGCGGTGGTCTGGTGGCATTCAATGAGGGTGTAGTGGACCAGTCATCTGCCCATGTTGATATCTTCGGGCTGGATTATTCCGGCGGTCTGGTGGGATTGAACGAAGGCAACATAACCCGTTCCTTTTCCACAGGCGACATACTCAGTTATGTAAGGATAGGCGGTCTGGTGGGTTACAATACAGGCTCGGTGGAGAACTCCTATTCAACAGGGAACGTAAGCGGAGATGACAATATCGGTGGTCTGGTGGGTTACAATCATAGGGGTATCATCAGATATTCCTACTCCGTTGGTCTGGTCCAGGGGGTAACAGATGTGGGCGGTCTCACAGGGTATGTCGTTACCGGTGGTGATTACGAGGATACCGGTAATTTCTGGGATACGGATACCTCCGCATGTAATTCTTCCGCCATGGGTACCGGTAAGACCACCGAAGAGATGATGATACGGGATACCTTTGCCGATGCCAGTTGGGACTTCGAGGATACATGGTACATAGAGGAGAACATCGCATACCCCGTACTTCTCTGGTCCGTAGAGAAGGGAACCCCTGACAATCCTTACCTTATTTACGATGTGTATGATCTTCAGGCCATGGCCCTTGACACCACCGCCCATTATGCCCTGGCCAACGATATAGATGCCAGTGAGACCAGGGAGTGGAACGATGGTGCGGGGTTTGACCCCATTGGATGGTGGGTCAACATAAACGACCAGGGCGGTTTCAACGGCTCTTTTGACGGTCGTGGTCATACCATCTCCGGCCTTTACATAAACCGTCCCGAGGAGCGGTATGTGGGGCTGTTCGGAGTGGTGACCAACGGCACGGTTAAAAATGTGGGAGTGTTGGAAGTAGATATTACCGGAGATAGGGAAGTTGGTGCCCTGGTGGGCTATAATCAGGGTGCCATACTCAATTCCTATGCCACGGGAGTGGTGGAAGCGGATAGGTTCATAGGCGGTCTGGTGGGTGAAAATTGCGCACCTCCCGTAGGTGGGGATTGGGATACTGTAATACGCTATTCCTATGCCCATGTCGATGTTTTTGGTAGTAACTACGTCGGTGGATTTGCCGGTCGGAACAACCGTGGTTCCGTGGAGAACTCCTATTCCACGGGAGAGGTGACCCGTGTAAGCTCATTTTCGGACAGTGTGGGGGGTTTTCTTGGAGACCTCGGTTGGCACGGTGTAACCATCAACTGCTATTCCACAGGCAGGGTCAGGTTCGCAAACACCCCTGATCCCGTGTTGACAAAGGGATTTTTGGGAAGCATGATAGGCGAACATCAGGTCCTCACCGGGAGCTTCTGGGACATGGAAACCAGCGGACAGTTGAGTTCACCGGGAGAGGGTCCGGGACAATTGGAGGGCAAGACTACCGAGGAGATGTATAACAGATCCACCTTTGAAAGCGAGGGTTGGGACTTCCAAGATATATGGTGGATAATGAACGGGTCCTATTATCCCATACTTCGTTGGCAGGACGATCTCATCTTCGATATCCTATCGCCGTCCCAGGGCAGTATCTTCAATGTGCCGTATGTGACCATCCAATGGAGGGGAGGAAACGTGGCATCCAATCTGGATCACTACGAGATAAGAATTAATCAGGGCGAATGGGAGTATCTGGGTATGGCGACGGAATACACATATCATGATCTTGAACCCGGTGTGCATACAGTTGAAGTCAGGTTGACATACGACAATAAGAACAGGTCCGCCGTGGAAAACGTTACCTTTGAAGTCATACACGGGGACGGCAGTCCGGAAAACCCCTACATCATATACAACATCTGGGACCTTCAGAACATGACTAACGATATTAACGCACACTATATCCTGGGCAACGACATAGACGCCTACGTCACTTCCCAATGGGATGACGGCGCCGGCTTTGACCCCATCGGAAAGCATTTTGCCGGAGCCGATTTCAGGGGAAGCTTCGACGGCAGGGGTCATGTGATATACGGTCTCCATATCAACCGTCAGCAAAACATGGTGGGCCTCTTCGGAAAGGTGGGGAATTGGGGTGCCTTCGAATATGTGACCATAAGTAATGTGGGGCTGGTGGACGTGAATATCACCGGAGGAGAATACGTGGGCGGTCTCGTGGGGTACAACTCTCCCGAAAACAACCTGAACATAACCAATGCATACGTGACCGGGTACGTGGAAGGTCGAAATGAGGTGGGTTTGCTCATGGGACGGGCCCACGGCACGGGTCACATCAACAACAGCCACACCGTGGGTACCGTGGTGGGAGGTAACTATACGGGCGGTCTCATCGGTATAAGCAATTTCGCCATCTCCAACTCATACGCACATTGCGATGTCCACTCCGACTACTTCCGTGTGGGTGGTTTGGTGGGGCATAGCTACAACATAGTGGAAAATTCCCATTCGTCCGGTACGGTCACGGGTTACACCTTCGTGGGCGGCCTGGTGGGTAGCAATTTTTCGGGAGATATCTTTGACTCCCACAGTGATTCCCATGTGGTGGGCGTGGTTGAAAGAATCGGTGGTCTCGTGGGCTGGGACAATCAAAATAACGTTTTCAACAGCTATTCCACCGGAGATGTTTACGGTCCATCCAGGGTGGGTGGCCTTATAGGAGAGTCAACCCTGGGTTCCGTATCCCATTCATATTTCACCGGGAACGTGACCGGGGCCGCCAGCCTGGGCGGCCTTATCGGTCTGGGTTCCACCGATATTTTTGATTGCTTTGTATCCGGAACGGTGACCGGTACTGGCAGCAACGTGGGCTGCCTCGTGGGATATAACAACGGTGGTGTGGTTGAGAACTCCTACACAACCGGAGATGTGATTGGCAACAATAACGTTGGCGGCCTAGTGGGAAGGAACGACGGTGGTGTGGTTGAGAACTCGTACACAACCGGAGATGTGATTGGCAACAATAACGTTGGCGGCCTGGTGGGATTTAACTTCGGTGGCACTGTATCGAACTCGCATGCTTCCGTTGAGGTGACTGGCAACGAACGTGTAGGTGGGCTCGTTGGGTTCAACAACGCCGGTACGGTCAACAATTCCTTTTCAACAGGTGCCGTAGAAGGAGATACGGATATGGTCGGAGGGCTCATAGGCTGGAACTCCGGCATTATCTACGGCTCCCACGCATCGGGTACGGTGCACGGTCGGGACATGGTGGGCGGCTTGACCGGTCGAAATGAGTATTCCGTGCTGTATTCCTACTCCACCGGAAGTGTGGAAGGGAGGGATAATGTCGGAGGTCTGGTGGGTATAAACAGGGAGGGTTCGGTGACACATTCCTATGCCACCGGAAGCGTGACGGGTGATCAGTATGTGGGCGGTCTTGTGGGGCGCAACCTTGATTTTGGCCGTCCGTTCGCCTTTGTCAACTATACCTATGCAACGGGCCTGGTGACCGGTGTCAGCGCGGTGGGCGGTCATGTGGGTTATAACGGCGATACCATACTCTACAGTTTTTGGGATACGGAGACAACGGGTATGTCCGTGGGTGTGGGTTCCGGGGATACCACCGGAGCTAACGGGAACCATACGATGGGGATGATGACTGAGAGCACTTTCATGGACATGGGCTGGAATTTTGCCCAGGATTGGTGGATGGTGGATCAAATGACACGCCCCTTCCTGAGATGTGAGTACAATTCCACGATACGCAATGCCAATCAACTTCAGATGATGGCAATGGATCTCACCGGGGACTACAATCTGGGTGCGGACATTGTTTTTTCCACCATACTGGACAAGTCAAGTATGTGGGGTACCAACCTGGAATCCGGAGGAGGATTCGTACCCGTGGGCACTGGGTCCCACCGCTTTTCCGGTACATTCCATGGCGGGGGTCACACTGTCAGGGACCTCTACATAAATCGATCGGGAACGGACAACCAGGGTCTTTTTGGCCATGTAGGGGACAATACGGGCACGACCATCATCAGGGATGTGGGTATGGTGGATGCCACGGTCGTGGGTGGCCGGGGTACCGGTACATTGATCGGTAGGGTAACGGGAAATGCCAATACATTGATAGAGATATGTTACTCCACTGGCGGGAGTGTTACGGGTGATGGTGAAACAGGCGGCCTTGTGGGTGCACACAACAGCCACAGGGCGACCGTAGGTGGTACCGATAATCCCCTGTTGAGGTACAGTTTCTCCAACGTTTCTGTGATGTTCTCGGGTAACGGAACGGGGGACAGGTTCGGCGGTTTGGTGGGGTGCTCCCAGAAGGGAACCATATATGACAGCTATTCATGGAGTGACGTGACCGTGGTCAACGGTGAGAGGATAGGCGGACTCGCCGGTTGTATCGATCACGCCGGTAACATAACCAACTCCTATTCCACGGGCCCTGTGTATGTGGAAAACTGCACCCTATACGGTGGTTTTGTGGGTAACGTGGCGGGAGGCGTAGTCATCAATTCATTCTGGGATGTGATAACATCCCAGCAAGGCGATAGTCCCGGGGGTGTG
Source organism: Thermoplasmata archaeon (assembly GCA_003560595.1). Taxonomy (GTDB): domain Archaea; phylum Thermoplasmatota; class Thermoplasmata; order Halarchaeoplasmatales; family Halarchaeoplasmataceae; genus Halarchaeoplasma. The sequence goes on from PWKY01000047.1 coordinate 11,999, forward strand.
GGGCTTAACACGAGCCAAATGAAAACTCTGAGTACGTTCACCGACGCCGGCTGGGATATTGAAGATATCTGGTGGATCAAAGATGGCATAACCTATCCCTACCTGCGGTGGGAACCCGATCCCCATCCGATACCACCCTCCATAATATTGACAAGTCCGGTGGGAGGAGAGGTATGGCACGAGGGGACCCTGGAGTACATAACCTGGTATACGGTTATCGGGGACGACCCGAGCCCCTATGTTAATCTGTACTACAGTACGGACTTGGGTGATACATGGAACATCTTGGCCACCGATCTGAACCATACCGGCAGTTACGGATGGACTCTACCCAATGTCCACAGTACTGATTGCCTTGTGCTGGCTGTGGCCAGAGATATAAAGGGTTCCACAGGTGAAGCGATGAGCGCCGCCTTCGAGATAATAGGCATACCACCGGCTCCTCCCCAATCCCTGGCGGTTGAGCACCATGGTGAATCCGTACAACCCGTGTTCGAGGATGATGTGGAGTGTGGTGACCCGGGATACGCACGGGACGTTTCACATGCAGATGCAAGTGCATGGAACATCCGACAGCATGGTTCCAATTCCGGTTTTTACTCATGGGACTTCGGGAACGGCATGTTCAACAAACGTGGGGATACGGGCATGTTGAGCTGGTTGATATCCCCTGAGATACACATACCCGGGGATGCGGACCCTGAACACGGCGTAAACCTAACTTTCTGGCATTGGTATGACTGGGGAGACACGGACCTGTTCGATGCAGGGAATGTGAAGATATCCACAGACGGCATGGACGGACCTTGGGTATTGATCATACCCGAAGGAGGTTACTACGGGACCGTTCCCACCACCTACGGGAACCCCCTGGGCGGTGAAGAGGCCTGGGGCGGCTCTTCGGACTGGACCCTTGCCACATTCGACCTCACGGCATACATAGGTGAAACCATTCACATACGTTGGGATGCCGGTGTGGAGGCATACGAAGGGGGCTACGGTGGCGGATGGCGAGTTGACGATATATCCGTGGATGCGTTACTCTACGACGGAGGAGACAATCTGTTGATCTGGAACGCCAGTACGGATGATCCCGCCACGGTGAGTCATTACAACGTTTATCGTTCCACGACCCCCGACGTTCCATGGGACGAGACCACCCTGGTGAGTTCCGTATATGCGGATGGTTCTGCCACGTATTCGTACACCGATCAGGGCCGTGGTTTGGCGGATCACATATTCTGGTGGTATGTTGTACGTACCGTGGGCACCAACGGGAGAGAGGAGGACAACAACCACAGCGTGCGGGAGACGGTGGTTCCCCTGGAACAGAGCATACGGTTATCCGCAGGAGGACCGTCCCAAGGCTGGAATTTTGTTTCCATACGACTGGAACTCACCGACCATAACATATCGGCGATTTTAGCGGGTATCGACGGGAGCTATGATCGGTTGATGTACTACCATGCATCCGTAGGTGAGTGGCTTACTTATGTTCCCGGTAGAGCCGATCATTACAATACGTTGCATACGTGGGATACCACCATGGGTGTATGGATACGGATGACCGGGAACGCGACCCTGCTGCTGGAAGGTACAGCGGCCATGGACACCGATATCGTCCTGCAACCCGGTTGGAACATGGTGGGTCTGCCCAGTGGTGCTGCAGGCAATCATGATGTTCCAGCGGAGGTAACCCGTGTGGGTTATTTCCACGCTACAGATGAGTACAACGTTGCCTACGATAGCGAGCCCTGGGATTTCGTGTTCCAGCCCGGTCAAGGATACTGGGTGTACAACGGGGGCGACGAGCCGGTGGTCTGGACCGTGGAGTATTGATACAACCCATATCCCCATGGAACACCGAATTATCCCCCCGACAGCACATCATCGATCAGTTCGGCTGGGCCATCACCGACGGTGGTCCCGAAGAAGGATATATCGACGATTATATTAGAAAGATGTATGTCTAACTCATCGGTCCTGGATACATCCTGAAAGGATTTATTAGGCCGGAGTACATCCTCGATCCATGTGGTATGTGTATCTACTCCGTACTAGAGACGGTTCCCTTTACACCGGTATAACCACCGATGTTGAACGCCGTATGGAAGAGCACAAAAAGGGCGAGGGGAGTAAGTACGTCAGGAGTAGGTTACCCTTTCGATTGGTTCATACTGAGGAACATGAAGACCGCAGTTCCGCTCTTAAACGTGAGGCCGAGATAAAGGGGTGGAGGAAGGAGAAAAAGGAAAGGCTGGTATCTTCGAGCTGAAAGAACAGACGATATAAATATTTTCATCGTCAACATAATTCACTCCATCATAATCTTTAAAACTATCGTCCAATATCTTCAGAACATGAAAAACCTAAGCGGCATAGACGTGATATTTTTCGACATAGACGGTACTCTGTTCGATCAGAGATCGGCCCACGAACTGGCTCTAATGGAAATATCAGACAAATACGATATTTTCAAAGACTTAAGCGATAAAGAACTGATCGCCGCCTTCGGTGAAGCCGATGAAAGGGCTTTAAAGGAGTTCAACGACGGAGTATCCCTAGACAAAATACGGCTTCAAAGAAGTGAAAACATACTCAGTTCTCTGAACCTTGACACCGGTTTTTCAAAAGAATTCACAACTATTTTTTACGATACTTATCCCTCCATGGAAGCCAGATTTGATTGTGCAGAAAGTGTGGTCGAGAAGGCGAAGGTTGGATACGACATAGGGATCATCTCAAACGGCTCAAGGGAAGTACAGATGACCAAGTTAAAGACCATCGATCTATTGCACCACTTCGATGTACTCGTATTTTCAGAAGATATCGCCTCTCGTAAACCCGATGAACAGATCTTTCTACACGCTGCATCTAAGATGAACGTGGAACCGGAAAAATGTTTGTACGTGGGCGACTATTACTTTGCAGATGTATTCGGGGCAGATAAAGCAGGTATGCGTACCTGCTGGATAAACCACGACGACCAAAAACCCCGTGGACCGGAGCCGGATATACAGGTGAACGATATCTGTCAGCTTTTACCCTTTCTAGATCAATGAGCTTCTAACTCCTCTATGATCTCCCTGTACTTCTTAGAGGGCTGCCTCTCGAATATCTTCCTATAAAACTCCAAAGCGTCCTTTTTAAAAACCTCATCACCAGACATCTTGTAGAGTTCATAGAAAAGCTTCGCTTTCTCGGGTTCAAGCTCTTCTTCTTCCAACATATCTTTTAGTATCTTTATCCCTTTTTTTTCATCACTTTTAGCCGTGATCTTAGCTTGTAACAGATTGGTGTTTAAAAGTGTTTGACGCATGTTGATCCTCTCCGCGATCTCCATCGCCTCGTTATTCAATGACTGAGCACTTTCGACCATATCCTTTTCAAAGTAAAGATCCGCTTTGCAGGACGTAAAGAAACTCAACACGTCTTTAGTATCCTGTTCCTTTGCGATTTGGATAGTTTCATCATACATCTCATCCGCTTTATCAAAATCCCCCATCAATTTGTACAGATTACCAATATTACCCACGGTTATAGCATATCCTCTCTTATCTCCAAGGTCCTTCGATATCTTCACATCTTTTTCATAGTATTCAAGTGCCTTTTCGTATTCACCCTTTTCCTTATATAGTTCTCCTATGTTATTGGCTACATAAGCGATGCTCCTTTTATCCCCCGTTTTCTCAGATAAAGATAGTTTCTTTTTGTAGTATTCCAAACCCTTTGTGTAATCTCCCTGTTCGGTATAGGTTATACCCAATTTACCCAACACATTCTGCTCCATCAATTTATCGCCGGTTTTTTCGACGATCTCAAGGACTCGGTCACATATATCCATGCACTTATCGTATTCCTGCAGCTTAACGTACAGTGTACCCATGTTCATCATGGTATATCCTATTTCTAAAAGATCTCCCTCTTCTTCCGCGATCTTCAGTTTCTTCTCAAAATATTTCAACGACTTCCGCATCTCCCCTCTTCCATAATACATACTACCCATACCCCCGTACATAATACTCATAATTTTGTTGTCCTGAAGTTTTTCTGCAATATCCTGCGCTAGCTCCAGATACTCTATCGACTTATCGTATTCACTCTTACTATTGTAGATGGACGCTATTTTGATCAACGACTCACAATACCCTTTATCATCACCTATCCCCTGGTAGATAGCCGATCCATCCTTGTACCATCCTAAGCTTTCATCGTATCGTCCTTCAAGTTGGATGATGTCTCCCATCTTTATCTCAGAATCGGCGATCATCATCTCGTCCCCCAGTTCCTCTGCGATCTGCAGAGCTCTGTGGAAAGCCTTTTCAGATCCCCCCCATTCACCCATACTTTTCAGGCATCTTCCTTTTTTGTGTAGGATATCGATCATCTTCCTTCGACGATACTCCAAGATATCTAACGACGGCATCATATCCAATAACCTGTCGTAACACTCTATCGCCAATTTATTGGCGTATGCTTTCTTTGCCATCACAGAAGCCTTCTCATAACACTTAAAGGCCTTCTCGTACTCCCCTCCCTCATACCAGTGTCTAGCTAATTCGTAAACAACCTCATCCTTTTCACCGTATATCTTTTCGTAGGTTTCAGCTATCATCCGGTGGTATTCTTCCCTTAACTCATGCATAATACTGTTGTACAAAACCTCTCTTATCTTCCCGTGGTCGAACACGTATTTCTTCTTGATAGAACGTATAAGATTATGGTTTTTTTCGATGATGCTTAAATTTCTTAAAAGCTTGATCCTATTCACACCTAGAACATCTCCAACCACACCGCTCTCGAACTCCTCCCCGACCACACTAGCACATTCTAGAAGTTCCCTGTGGTCTTCCATCAACCTATCCACTCTGCGTGCCACGATATCGTAGACCTTGGACGGTATGTTGACCTCCCCTATGTTTGCATTTGCTTCCCATCCAACTTTGGTTTTGATAAGGTGCCCCTCCTCGACCAACATCCTTATAAATTCCAGCAAAAAGAATGGATTTCCCTCACTTTCCCTATATATCTTGTCGACGAATTCATCATCGAGCTCGAGATCATCCAATGTTCTCCCGATGAATTCACCAACACTTTCCTCGCTAAATCGACTCAATCGTATCTCTTGATAAAGCCCCTCTCTACTCATATTCTGCACGGTAGTTTTCAATATATGGGGTTTTCCATCATCCTGTTGTACGATATCCTCCGGACGATACGTACCAAGGATCAACATCTTATTTTTCCTTGTATTCCTAGATAGGTAGTGTATCAAACGTAACGTAGTCGGATCCGCCCACTGAAGATCGTCCATGAATAATAGTATAGGTCTATCTGCTGAAACCCTTCGTAAGCCTAGGAGTACTTTGTCGAAGAGATTTTCCTGCTTTAACTTCGGGTCGTCTACTAGGTGCTCTCCATCGTACTTTTTTGAATCTATGAACCATTCTACGTTACCTTTCACCTCTTCTGATACACTCATATCTCCATCCCAATAATCGAACTTATCTCCGATCTCCGACAGCAACCTAGTCATGTCCTTTATCAAAAATTCGCTGTTTGTACCGGTTATAACTACTGCAAGCGATAGGTTCCCAAGAGTTTGGATCAAAATATCATAGTCACCGTACCCCAACGCGTTAAGACTGCTTTTTTCTTTCTCTCCCATCATATCCAATGAGTCTTCTATAAAGTTTCCCACGGCATTCAGCATGGATGCGAATATATCTGGATCGAGTTCGGACTTATCTCTCTCCGCCTTCGCTATCAACAGTCCACCCTTTTTTATCAGGTAAGCGGAGATCACCCTTGGAGGTGGGTCTTCCGATATGAGGTGGGATAATCCAGCATCCCTGAGTCCTTCTTTGAACGGTATCAACGGCTCTAAGCTGTCCGCCAAGCACCAGCCTTTTATGATCTCAGCTCCCTCCTGGCTGATCTCGTCCATCAACTCCGCAACTAAGCGCGTTTTACCTATACCCGCTTCACCTGATATGATAGCAGTGGATCCGACCCCATCCTTCGCATCAGTCCACAGTTCCTTCAACCTACTCACTTCTTCTTTTCTTCCCGTGAATTTTGGCTGGAAGTTTATCCCTTCATCCATATTGTTCCCTCTTGATACGCGGTTTAAAAATTTAAAACTTTTCTACTTTTTTAACAAATATCCCTTAAAGAATTTCGTATTCTATCCTATCAGCTACCTTTACCTTTAGATCATGGTCGAATAACTCTTCGATCAGTTCCAAGGAAAGATCTATACCGGATGTTACTCCGGCAGCCAACCAAATCTTCGGGTTTCCATGGTTCTTAACGACCCTTTCTTTAACCACTTCTATATCGGTATAAGATCCAGACAGCTCATCCAATGCAGTATGGTGTGTAGTGGCTTTCAATCCCCTCAGCCATCCCCCCTCAGCCAGTATGAAAGCACCGGTACAAACCGAACAAAGATATGTGAGATCCCCCAACTGACGTTCAATGAATTCAAGGACCTCTCTGTCTCTCATAGCCTTACGTCTGCCTTCCCCTCCTGGGATCACCAATATGTCATACCTCGCATCTTCAGCAAAAAAGGCATCTGGTAAGACCCTGAGTCCGTTATACCCCTTTACAGGCCCCATATCCTTCGCTACTATGCTAACTTCTACCGACTCCCCTCGAAACTCATCAACAGAAGACAGTGCTTCCAAGGGCCCTACGAAATCCAGTTCCTCTACATCCGGAAAAATCATGATCGCTGCTCGGTACATGAACACACCTTTCAACACAAAGGATGCATTGTTTTGATTTATATGTTGTTAAATACTCCTCCTGATAATACAAAAGAATATTTAGGACTATTTCTATCTTACTTTATGATGGTGATCAAGTCGGAAGGAGCTTTGTTTTTATTAGATAAACTCTTCAGCATAGAGAAAGAGGGTGACCTAACTGAGGAGGATATCGAGGAGATAACGGATCACCCCGATATCCAGCGTTGGATGAAAGCCTATGATGTGATCCCCGACCATGCTGATAAGATCAAAAATATACTTGGTGGTCTATCTGATGAACTCCCAGGGGACATCGAATATGAGGAATCGGATATCTACAAACTGTGGGAAAAGAAGATCGATTACGGATTCAGGAAAGCCATGGATGAACCGGACGAGATGCTCTCTAACTTGGACGCCATAAATGGCTACGATTGGGATTCCACCCTCGATAAAGCGTTAGATCACTTACCAGAAAAAACAGAATTAAAACCGACCTGCGTAGTCACGCTGGACGGGTTCAACGGAGGTATGTTCAGATACGGTACGATCTTTCTCTCCTTGATATACTTCGATCCATCGACAATTCAAGAGGATTCTTTTGCCCATGAGCTACACCATATGGGATGCAGCTACTGGTGGGATAAAGATCCATTCATACAAAGATATCAAACAAAGGAAGACCAGCGCATGTACTACCTTGTCCAACTTCATACCTACCTGGTCAGCGAAGGATTGGCCAACGCCTTCTGCTCTCCCGATGCCATCTCCGAGGTGAGTGGAAAAGAGAAGCATAACCGGATGATCAGGGAATACGATCTGAACGCGGTCTTCGACCAACTAGAAGAACTCCTTGGATCAATTTTACAAGGACCTTCAGAGAATGTACCACCCTTATACAGTGATTTCACCATGGACAAGAAAGGTAGAGGACTGCCTCCAGGACATCTTCTTTCAGGGAATATGGTACAGGTGATGCAGAAGGCTCACAACGTCACTCTAGAAGAGATAATAGGATTGATACATGATCCCATTGGATTCATACAGACCTATAATAAAGCCGCAGAAGGGTTAGGATCACGAACTATCGATGAGGATATCATCGCTTCTTTGAACGATACTTTGGATGGCCTGACATCACACACTAGGTAAATAAAAATCAGATAGTTACTAGTCGGATCAAGATAATATAAAGAAAGAAAGGGGTTTTGCCCTCTACCTGACAACGCCGTAGTTCGACAGGAGGCAGGAAAGGTCGTATGCAGTTTTGATTGTTTTGCGACTTTGTTTCATATTTGCTACATGTCGAGGGGCGTATTTATAATTATTTTGAAAATAAAATTTAATAAGTTCCCTTTACACCTAGATATCTTCAACTGGAAAGTTGAAGGTCAGAAACCATGTTCATCCATCTCAGCCTGCACCTCTTCCAAAAATCCATCGGTCCCCTCTGGTGGTTCGTCGTTCACGCTGATACCTACGAAGAGAAGGAGTGTTACCAGGAACCCGATAACCGAAGGCCACCAGGTCACTCCTCCTACGTGAATGAAAGCGATGATGTAAAGAACTCCTGTGATCAATCCTCCTACGGCCATGGACCAAAGAGCACCCTTCGCAGTCCCCCCTTTCCAAAAGAAAGTACCTACAAGAGAAGGGGCGGTGACAAGCAGACCTCCTGAAGACATCGCCGACAGTATAGCTATCAATTCCAGCCTCAAACTGGCGAAGAGGGCGCACACCACCATGACCAAAAGTATGGTCACTTTGCCCATGAATACCTCCCCTTTTTCACTTATGTTCTTCCTCACTGTTTTGGCCACATCTCTTGTTATCATGGAGCTAAGTGTGAGGGAGATGGAACTAAGGGTGGAGGCCGCCGCGGCGAAGATGCCTACGAATATAACCAGTGCCAATATGGTGGGCACTTTTACAAGCAGTGCCGGCATCGCTCCGTCGGGATCACTCAGACCTGGAACAACGTGTGCGGCCGAAAAGCCTAGTAGGGTGGTGATCATGGTGTAGATGAAGCCGAACAGGGCAAAATAAAGTATCATCCGTTTCAAACTCAATATGTTCTTAGAGACGAACATACGTTGGGATACCTGGGGATTGGTAAGTGCAAAGAAGGCCCATGGAAAGGTGATACCGATGAATAAACGTATGTCCCATGTCATCTTGAGAAGTTCTGGTGAATCGGTCTGTACGGCGCTGAAAAAGTTACCAGCACCTCCGAAGAAAACGTATATTATGTACAAAAGGAGTATCACCGCTGAAAATAACATGGTCATAGCCTGAAAAGCATCGGTCCATGAAACGGACTTCATACCTGCCCAGATGGCGACGAATCCTGCAAATGCACCCATGGTGATCACACCGGATGAATAAGGAAGGGCACCTCCTGTCAAACCACTGAAGAGAAATCCTGCCCCCATCATCTGGATAGAAGTGTATGGAATGAGCATGACCAAACACACCACCGCCATTATCGTACCCACCCTTTCATCTTCGTACCGGTGGCTCAGCATCTCCGACGGTGTGATGAAGTTGAACCTGCGACCAGCACACCAGAAGCGGGGAGCGAAGAGTACTAAAAGGATAATGGTGAACATCAGATACGTCATCTCGAAACCATATGCACCTACGCCTGCCGCATAGACCAGACCGACCAGCCCTATCATCATGAAGGCGCTGAAGGTGGTGGCACTGTAGGTCATGGCGGAAACGAAGCCTCCTAATTTCCTGTTGGCTAGGTAAAAATCTTCTAGGGTGATACCTATTTCTTTACGTGCATAGTGGGATATCACAACGCCGATGAATATCCATAGAACGAGTGCAGTGATGATGTGAAGTGGAGTCAAGAAGGTACCCCCCAATCTTTCAAACGATGATAACCCCAGATCAACACCAGAAGCGTCAATACCGTCCAGAATACATAATTAGCCCAGTAGGCTGTGATGTTACGGAGGAGAAGATAAGGGATGCCTATATTAACAATAGTTAATAATAGGGCCAATAGTCCTATTTCCTTTGGATCATCACTGAACATATGATATATTCATGCCTCTTAAGTATAAATAATTCACGATTCTTCTTCACCCGTGATCAGATCATCTACAACGTGTAGTCGTCTCTCCGATCCTCTAAAAAGTTGATAACGTCTTTGAAACTCTTCGTTACCGCTGGGTCGATGGTTCCTACAGCCACTTCTTCTCCACCACCGCATTCTACCACGGGACAACCGGTCGGATCTACTATACGGCTGCCACCGAAGTATGTGTAGTTATCACTACCACCTATCCTATTAGCTGCGATCACCCATAGTTGATTATCTAAGGCTCTTGCCGAGGTCGCTATCTCCCACTGAGGTTTGAAAGGATCCGGCCAATTAGAGGGCATCAAAAGAACATCTGCATCCATCAAGGCTAGATTTCTCGAGAGTTCGGGGAATACGGCATCGTAACAGACCATCAAGCCCAGTTTTCCAAGATCCGTACTAACCACGGTATATGAATCTCCAGGGGTCACAACAGCACGTTCGTCCAAAAATCGGTGCATCTTCCGGTGTTTACCCAAAACATCTCCTTCCGGCCCTATCAACACCGCAGTATTGTATCTCTTTTGATCAACCTTTTCTGCCATGGAGAAGACTATATACACTCCATGCTCTTCTGCCACATCACCCATGGTCTCCGTGCTACTGCCCGGTATCGATTCCGCTGATCCGGATATACTATCACTCAACTGGCCAGTTGTAAGGTATTCTGGAAGACACACTATATCTACATCTTCTTTAGCTATCTTCCCGACTATCTCGGTAGCCCTTTTTAGGTTAGTATTCACGTCTTTTTCCCTCAGGTTCATCTGAACCACTGCTGCTTTGAACTTATCCATGATCTCATAACTCCGATTTAGTTGGGGAAAAAGAGTATACTCTATAAAAGCGATTCTATCCCAATAAAGGATCACGCCTTGGTCGATATCTACGTCGGCCCTATACCGGGCTCTTCGATTATAGCATCAGGCGGAGGTAAAAAGTAATCTCCAGGTATATCCCTATCGATATGTATATTATCAACGGTATATGATACCGTGTGTCCGGTATCGGGATCGCTACCCCTATATGTGAATCCATCTGTTCCCTGTTCTTCTATATCTTCCACCAACATCTCTATTTGATTCCAGTATAATTCTCCTGAATCAACGCCCCTTCTATCGCTGAATTTATACCAAAGATCCCGTTCAAATTCATATTCATAAAGAGCGGATTTTTCACGGTTGTAGATGATCACTTGTATGTACCCCTCTTCATCTTCTCCTTCGAATCTAAAATCGAATAGGTCATGGTTTAGATTTCTTGCTTTGATATCAAAATGAACACTCGGATCATTTGTTTCAAATATCCTAGCCTCGACACTAGTTATAACGTCGGAATCATCGGGTTCTTCGTCGGTATCAGTACAGCCGGTGGCCGCCAATAAGAGAGATATCATTATCAAGACAGTGATCATACCCCTCATATGTCTGTTGTTCATCGTATCATATATCGATTGTGGCCACTTGTTAATATATTTTGGCCTGTGAAAACAACCCCTAAAAAAGATTATATAAAGTGCACCGATTCGATGGTATGTCTTGGTTAGCGATCCTAGGCGTCGCTCTGGTACTCATCGCTTTGGCAGAGTTCGGAGACAAAACACAGTTGATGACCATCTCCCTTGCATCCAAATATAAACATACTCCTGTTTTTTGGGGCGTTTTTTTGGGTATGGCCTTTGTAACGGTGATAGGGGTAGCAATCGGAGCTGTGCTGTATTCCTACATCCCCATAACTCCAGTCAAGCTATTCGCTGGCGCTCTGTTCATCTTCTTTGGCCTTTACACCTTTTTATCTGATGAAGAAGATGGTGAAGCCACCATAAAGGACAGCCACGTTTTCCGCAACTCCTTCGGCCTTTCAGCCCTTGCCGAACTCGGAGACAAAACACAATTAGCGGTTATCGGTCTGACCGCTAGGTACGCCGCACCCATACCTGTACTGATCGGCGCGTTGTTAGGTCTTGCATTGATAGTTGGTTTAGGGGTGATCTTCGGAAAACAGATATCCCTTTGGGTGGAACGGGATAAGATAGAATTAGCATCTGCAATATTGTTCACTTTACTCGGTGTTTTATTCATGATCGAGGCGGTAGTCTAAGGATGAGCATTCGAACAAATACTTAATAGGAACAAAGATCATGACCAGACATGTCAAGGTGGAAAAAGAAGGATTCTAGAACCATCGCCACCTCTACCCTTTTTACCATGGTAGAAGACGACGTGGTGATGCCGGATGGGATAGAGATGAAATACACTTTGATCGACTTCCCCGATTTTGCAGGTGTTTTACCTGTACACAAAAACAAATTCGTGCTGATACGTAACTATAGGTATCCCATCGACGAATACGTTCTGGAGTTCCCTGCAGGGCTGATCGACCATGGAGAAACCCCTATACAAGCAGTGGAAAGAGAACTTGAGGAGGAGACGGGTTACTTACTTGAAAGCTCTGAAAAATTGTGCACCTATCATCCTATCTCCAGTTTGAATACTCAGACAGCACATATATTCATCGGAAGGGCCTCAAAAGGTGGAAAAAGATCACTTGACGATGGTGAAGATATGGAGGTGTGTTTGATGGGTATAGATGAAACGTATAAGATGCTGGAAAAAGGTGAACTTACACACCCTCACACTATGATCGCACTTTTTTACGCTAAAGAGGTTATAAGTAGGTTTAGATGATTGCAATTTCTCGAAAAAGTTTATACCTTTTGGGTTCATCTGCTTGTTAATTCATGGCAAAAAAGATACGCAGTGAAAGTGGTGTTATCTATTGTTCCTACTGCGGCACCGCTGTTGTTGAAGAGGACTTGGAGTGCTCTAACTGTGGAGAAACTCTCGAAGAGGATGTGCATGAGGGCAGAGTTTGTCACTCCTGCGGTACCCCCGTAGGTAAGCTTGAGGAGTTCTGTCCTACATGTGGAGTCAATTTATCAGGGGAAGATGACGAATATCTATCCCGTCTCTTGGGTTGGGGCGACGAAGCTGAAGAAAAGCTGAAATCTAAAGTGGAAGAGAAAAGAAAAGCCGCAGATGTTTTCAGAAAGGTTCTTACCGGTGCTAAATCGGAAGACCCTGAAGACGACCTAGATCAGCCCAAGGACGATATATCGTTCAATCAACTGTACGGATTCGTAGAACGTAGGGAAGAGAGATTAGCCAAAGAGATGGAAGAAGCAGATGATGATCAGAAAGAGGTCATTCAATCAGAGCTTGATAGATTAGATAGCTTTAAAGAACATATTTTTGAGATAGAAAGTGCCGTGAACGCACTGATGGAAGACAAGGAAAGGGAACTGAACCAAAAGCGGGAGGAGTTGAACGAAAGGGTCAGGGAATTCAAAAAGGTGATCAAGAACAAGGAAAATGAAAAGATCAAGATCCAGGACCAGAAAGATAAGATCCAGGACCAGAAAGATAAGATCCAGGAGAAGGAGGCAGAGTTAAAGCAGTGGGAAACTCAATTGAGGTCATGGGAAGAGGATCTTCGTGAATTGGAGAGCAGTCTTATGAGCGAAAAAAAGATGTACGAAAATGGAGAGAAGAAGCTCGAAGAAATAGAAGAGGGTATACCCAAGGAAGGCACCGTTACACCCGAGGAGTGGATGGCAGAGCAAAAACGCATACAGCGGGAGCTATTCAAATTGAAGGACGTGTGGGATGAAGATGATACGGATCTTGAAGATATAAGTGGGGATAGTATATCCATCTTGAAGAAGAAGATACAGAAAAAGGAAGAAGAGTGGAAGGAACGTGTGTCTGAACTCGAGCAAGAGCTTAAAAATGTAAAGGATGAAAAGGAGAGTATAGGTGAAAAGGGTCTCGAGATAGATGTAAAGAGAGAAGAGCTAGAGAAGATACTCGTAGTTCTAGATAGACTTCTTGGGGACCTTCCCGATGATAAGATAGAGGAATTCGCTAACTCTGACGATTTTGACCTTTACGAGAAGATAATGGATATTTTAGGTATATAGGAGTTAATCAAATGGGCCTACGAGAGAAAGCTAGAAAAGTTCGTGAACAGGAAAAAGAAGTACGCGATGAATCCGAGGCGGTTGAAAAGGAGCTAGAGGATAAAGAAGATCGCATAGAAGAGCTGGAAAACAAGATAGCTGAGCTCGAGGCACAGAAAAAGGAAGTCGAAGACGACTTGGAGGGTAAGAAGGAGGAGCTGGAAGGTATAGAAGAACAGATCGTGGATCGATCAGAGATGGACTCATTGGTAGAGGAAGTTAGGGGTCTAGAGAAACAAAGGGATGAACTTAAGGAAGAGACTAGTGATCTGCAGGAAGAGAAGGGAGTTATCGAAGAGGAGGTCGGTCAAGGAAAAGAACGTCTTGAGGCCCTCGAATCTGATCTAAAAGAAAAACAGAAGGCCCTCGAAGAACTGGAGGAAGAGATCAAAAAGCGGGAGGATGAACTATCCGAAGAGTTCGATGATATAAAGGCCAAAAGAGAAGAAATCGAAGGAAAAGAGAAGGAATTAGAAAAAGAGATCACCGACTTCGAGGAGTACAAGAAGGGTATAGAGGATCGGGAGAAAACCCTGGAAGAAAGGTCTGCCGAAGTTGAAAAAGAACTCAAGGAGCTGGAAAGTAGAAGCACTGAGTTAGATGAAAAAGAGAACAAAGTCATAGAACAGCAGAAGGAATTAGACCGATTGCGAGATGAATTGGGGTCTCAGCAAGAAGAGATAATATCCAAGAAGGATGACCAAGAGAAGGAACTGAAGGCACGACGCGAAGAGTTCGAAGAGGAGAAAAAGGGTATACTTGAGGATCTGGAATCCCAGCGAGAAAAGCTACGATCGGAAATCGAGAGTAAGCAGACAGAAATAAAAGGGGAAAGAGAAGAGCTAGATAAAAAGAAAGAAGAGCTCGAGGAAGAGAAACAGGAGGTAGCCTCTCTCAAAGATGAACTTGAGGAAAGGGAGCAGGAAATCAAAGAGCTTCAAAAGAGTCTTCATGGTAAAAAAGGTGCACTTACCCGTAAGGAAAATGCTTTGGAAGCTAGGGAAAAGGAATTAGAGGAAAAGGAAGAAACCCTGCGCGAAGAGGTCAAGGAAAGTATAATGGATGAGAAACGGGAGGAACTCGATGCATTGGAGGAATCCATCGACTCTTTGACTGAGGAGAAAGAAGCCCTCTCGGAAGAGGTGGAAGATCTACAAAGTTCAGTAGATGAACTTGAATCCAGAAAAGAAGAATTGGAGACTTTGCAGGATGAACTTCAGGAAAAGGAAAGCTCTCTAGAGACCCTAGAGGCCGAGCTTGATGGAAGGGAAGAGGTAGTTGCTGAAAAGGAAGAGCTTATCCAGGAAGCTGAGGAAAAACTCAAGGAACTGGATGCGAAGGAACAGAAATTAAACGAGTTAGAAGTGGATCTGAAGAGCCGAGAAGAAGATATTTCCAATAGATCTGATGAGTTGCAAGAGAAGGAGGAGAACCTAGAAACCAGAGAAGAATCCTTACTTGAAAAGGAAGAAGAAGTTTCTCAGCTATCGAGTGAGTTGAAAGAAAAAGATGAGGAACTAGAGAGTCGCACCTCGGACCTTGAAGAAAGATCAGAAGAGCTTTCCAAGTTAAAAAAAGATGTTGAATCAAGAGAAGTGGAGGTCGAGGATAAAGAGGAAGATTTGTCCTCTCTACAATCTTCCCTGGAACAGAGAGAAGCTGAGCTCGAAGGTTGGGAAGATGAATTGGAGGATCGTCAGGAAGATATCGAAGGAAAAGAGACCTCTTTGGATGAACGGATCACAGAACTCGAAGGACGCCAGGAAACACTTGACCAGCTTCAAAAGGAATTGGAGGATAAGGAAGAAGAATTGGAGGCGCGGCGAGTAGAACTAGATGATCTGGACGAAGAGTTAAAGAAAAGGAAGGCTAGACTCGATGAGAGAGAGAACAATCTGGAGGAACTAGAAGGTAATTTAGACGGTGTAAAAGCGAAACTCCTGGAACGAGAAAAGAAGATAGAAAAGAGGGAAGAGGAACAGGATCTGAGGAAGGAGGAGTTGGATGGATGGAGGAGTAAATTAGAGAAGTTAGAATCCGATCTTGAGGAAAAAGAAAGCTCCTTAGAAAAGCGTTCAGAGGAGTTGGATGCTTTACAGGATTCTCTTGATAAAAGAGATGAAGAGTTGACAACACGTGAGGAAGGATTAGATACTCGAGAAGAGGGCTTATCGGGATGGGAAGAAAGATTGAACGAACTCTCCAAGGAGCTCAACGAGCGTGAAGAAGAGGTAGGTAGAAAAGAGAACGAACTAACCGCTTTAGAATCTAGATTGAACAAAAGAGAAAAGGAGATAAACAAACGGAAGGAAAGGGTGGATGCCCGAGAAGAAGAAGTTTCAAAACTAGAAAAAGAATTAGAAGAACTGACGTCTGAACTAGAAGAAAAAGAAAAACAGCTTTCAAAACGTTCTGAAAAATTAAACAAGTTCCAGGATGAATTGAATAGAAAAGAAAAGGAATTACAGAAGAAGGGCTCCTCTTTGGAAAAGAAGGCTTCAGTTCTAGATCTAGAAGAAGAAACACTTCACGAACTAAGAAACGAACTCGAAAAATGGCGTGGAGAGTTAAAGGACAAGGAATCGGATCTAGAGCAGCGTATAGAGGATACCGATGATAAACTGGCAAAACGAGAAGCTTCAATAGAACAGAAGGAAGAAACCCTTTCTAAGGATGAAAAAGCACTCTCAAAACTTGAAAAAGAACTCAACAAACGAGAAGGCAGTATATCTCATCGGGAGGAATCCATCGAAGAAAGATGGGATGAACTAAGACTACAAGAAAAAGAACTTTCCTTCCAAGAAAAAGGTCTCATGGAGCTGCGTTATCAACTAGATATCTGGAGAGATGAACTTTATGAGATAAAGCAGGATGTGGATAACGATCTTAAGAAAGCGGGATCTAAATGGGACTCGGTGAGGAGGCTTGAAGCCAAATTGTCGGAACGGGAGACCTCCTTACAGCAGGATATGGAGAGGGTAGAAAATGAAAAGGAAGAAGTAGTTTCTCTTTGGAAAGAGGTCGGCCAAAAACTAGAAAGGTTGAAGCGGGAGGAAGAAACAGTAGAAAATAAACGTGACAAGCTGATCTCGCTTGAAAAGGAACTCACTAAAAATAAGAGGGAAATCGAGCGTCGAGAAAAGGCTGTTAAAGAAAAGGAGATCGAATTATCCGATAGAGAAAACAAGATACAGGACGAAGTCGAGGACCTCACATCTGAGATGGATAAGATCAAATCGTGGAGCGAAGCCGCGCTTGACAAGGAGCAGGAGTTAAACAAATTTAAAGCTGAACTCCAGGAATGGGAAGGCGAGCTTGAGGAAAGAAGAAAGGAGATACAGGAAGAGAAAAAGGAGATCGAGGATATCCGAAAAGATCTACCACAAAAGATGGCAAAGGTAAGGGATGAGAAGCAAAGCCTGGACGTTCGTAGGAGAGAGCTGGCGGAACGGGAGGAACAACTGGATAGGCTAGAGAACCATCTCGAAGATGAGAAAGCAGAGCTCGAAGAAGAACGCTTGCATCTACAGGATGTAAAACAAAGTGCTTTGAGTTTCATGGATTATGCACGCTCTAAGAAGGCCCGAGAGGAGAAAAAACTGCATGATCAGATCAAAGATGAGCGTGAAAAGCTGGAACGTGAGAGGCGCCTACTAGAAGAGGAACTCAAGCAAAGAGAGGCTGCGGTAGCGTCCCTTGAAGAAGAATTGGCCGGCCGTAAGGAACATATCGATGAAATCGATGCAAAACTCGATGAGCGGGAGAGTAAACTGGACGAAAAACAGAAGGAACTTTCCCAGGAACGTGAAAAGTTAGCAGAAACATGGAGTCAGATACAGCAGGAATCTGAGAAGGTAAAAGATATGCAGGAGTGGGAGGAGAAACTGAAGGAAAAGGAGAAATTATTGGAAAAGAAGAAGAAAAGGATAGAGGATATGAAGGGACACTTGGATGACCTACTTTAGCTTGCTCTCCTTACCATAAGGTCAACCAGACTCTCCAAGATATCCTTATATTTACTTTCTGGAAGTTCTTTTAATTCTTCTTTCGCCTCGGCAGCGTATCTGTCCGCGGTTTGTTTTGCATAATCCAACGCACCGCAGTCTTCGATCAGATCCAAAGCCGTATTCACCTCGTTAACCCTGTTTTTATCACTGTTCAGTATATCGATCAACTGTTCTTTTTCTTTTTTGTCCAACACATCGAGTGCATGTATGATCATCAAGGTTCTTTTACCAGCCCTTATATCGCTTCCAACAGGTTTGCCAAGTTTATCTTGCTCTCCAACCAGGTCCAGGTAATCGTCCTGTATCTGGAAAGCGATACCCATCTTTCTGGCATACTCTCCCATATGTTTGATCTGTTCTTTTGAAGCACCGGCGACTATCGCACCGCCCTTTGCACACGCTTGAAAAAGACAGCTTGTTTTTTTCTCGATCATCCTGATGAATTCATCTTCGCTGATATCAAAGGACCTTTCGAACCGCATATCTTCCTCCTGCCCCTCTGCGACTCTGACTACAGAGCAGGCCACCTCACTCAAAAGACTTTTGAAGTCACCACACTCCGTCCTTGAAAGGATCTCGAATGCAAGGGCGAATAAAGCGTCTCCTGCATTTATGGCACTGGATAACCCCTCTCTTTTATACACCGTTTCGATACCCCTTCGTATCTCATCGTCATCCATTATATCGTCGTGTACAAGTGTGAAGTTATGAATCAATTCCGTAGCCACACCGAGATGTATCGCCCTTTCTTCTTCAGCACCACATGCTCCTGCAGAGATCATAGCCAAAAAAGGCCGTAACTTCTTGCCACCTGCCATGGGGTATATAGACATGAGTTCCCAAAGTATATGTTCTTCCTTCTTATGAAAGAGCTCTTCAAGATAATCTTCCACTATCTCCTTTCTCTTTTCTATCTCTGCGTGTAGGTCAACCATGTTATCATCTCAAATTATCCAATCTTTTAACTCATCGGTTATAATAATTCTTCGGTCACGTAGTTCCTCAACTTTTTTACATCCCAATAGGAACATAGCGGTTTTTAATCCTTTGATCATGTTCTCCAGATACTCAACCGTATCATCTAAAGATATATTAGCCGACGACAGTATCCCTCCGGCTACGCCTGCTATATCTGCACCTAATGCCAAGGCTTTTGCAGCATCCAATCCGCTCCTGACTCCTCCTGTAGATATCAAGGGTATATCAACAGACCTTCTGCATTCTATTATCGAAGCCGGTGTTGGTATACCCCAGTCCCAAAACTCTTTGGCTATTGATCTATCAGTTCCTTCACGATAGTATTCTACCGCGGAAAAGGATGTACCGCCCATTCCACCAACGTCTATGGCCTTTACACCTGCATTCTTCATCTCTAAAGCGGTTTCACCATCGACTCCGGCGCCGGTTTCCTTGGCAACAACAGGGAGTTCATGGCAGAAGGCAGAGAGTTTATCAATCACTCCTTTAGCTTTTAGATCCCCCTCTGGTTGAACGACTTCCTGTAAATAGTTAAAATGTATCGCTATGCATTGTGCTCCTACCATGTCCATGGCTGCTTCACCGTCTTCCACCTTGAAAACGTGTTTTCCTTTTTGTCCTATCAACTGTGGGGCACCGAGGTTAGCCATCACTAAAGGTGGATCAGCTTCTTTGATCACCTCATATGACATCCTAAGCTCTTTGTTTTCCAATGCTGCCCTTTGACTACCTACCCCGAATCCGATCCCGACTTTTTCTGCCGCTGTGCTCAAGACCCTGTTGAAATCCTCAGCACCTTCATAACCACCGGTGATGGCTGAGATCATAAAAGGTGCGGCAAGCTTGTGCCCTAAAAATTCGGTTTCTAACGATATATCCTCCATATCTACTTCAGGTGCAGCTTTATGCATAAAATGTAACATCTTCCAGTAATCTCTTTCAACTTCTACTTTTTTTTCCAAACAGATCCTTATATGGTCTTCCTTTCTTTTCTCTATCATCTTTCCACCCTGGTACACAACGTATCTTTATTTTCTATCAGCGACCTCAACCTTCCCGGTTTTAAACCGTTTACAACGTATGTTTCACAATGTTCGGACATATCAAGCATCAACTCTATCTTTCTTTCCATACTTCCCGTCACATCGATGGTTTCCTTTTTACTATGTATATCATTTACCGTCAAAGGAAGCATATCTTCGGTGAAGACTTCTACAAGCGAGCCGTTTTTAAATATACCATCGACGTTGGTCACGAACACAGCCATGTCGGCAAGCTGGGCTAATCCGTACATTATATCGTCTCCTGAGCATATCGTCACCCCTCTCTTTTCATCCAGGGCTACGTCGCCAAAGGTGACCGGTGTGGTTCCCAATGCAAGATGATCCGTGAATACTTTTTGATCCAAAGATATCAACTCTCCATCGCTGTATCTTGTCACCAAACCACCGGGCATGGAGACTGCATCGATCCCCTCGTCGATCAGTATATCGATGATCTTCTGATTCATACGCCTCATATCATTCCGGACTTCGGCGGTAGCCTTAGGTACTTCTCGCGGTTTATCTGTATTCAACCCATATCTCTCGGCACCCGGGTGTCCGAAACTTCCTCCTCCGTGGACAACTATGATCTGGTCCGAAAAATTCTTCATCTCGATGGAGAGACGCTTGGTGACTTTTTCATCGAAGGAAAAGGGGACTGCTTTATCAGTTAGAACGCTGCCTCCTAGCTTTATCAGAATCAAGGTAATTACCTGTCCTGTTTCTTCCTGCTGCAAATAGCAAAATCATCGCCATCGAAAAATACTTCTCTATCTGGGTGCGCTCTCTGTATCTCTTCTATCATCTCTTGTATGTCTGTTAGAGTGACGCTTTGGTCATCTCGGTCTATCTTTTTATGGATTCTTTTACCCATTAAGATTCCTCTAGTGTAAGGTAGATAGGTATCTCACTACTTATATTTTTTCTGATTGCTTATCGACTAGTTTAACGGTGTTTTGTAGTAGTGTTAGCACGGTCATCGGTCCAACGCCTCCGGGGACTGGAGTGATTTTTTCACATCTTTTCTTTACATCGTCGAATTCCACATCACCCACCAATCTACCGTTTTCCAGCCGATTCATGCCTACATCGACCACTACCGCATTACTCTTGACCATGTCAGAGGTTATCAATCCCGGCACCCCTGCAGCCGCTATCAACAGATCTGCTTTAGATGTATGCTCTCCTAAGTCATCGGTGTATTCGTGAACCACTGTGACCGTAGCGTTCCTGTTCAGCAGCATCAACGCTATAGGCTTACCCACCACCGGGCTGTGACTCACCACGCACGTCTTTCTTCCTTGAAGTTTTACATCTTCGTATTCTAGCATGGTGATTATACCTCCGGGTGTACATGGGACCACTCCTTCGCTACCTGTGATCAATTTACCTAGGTTGAAGGGGTGCATGCCCTCCACATCTTTAGAGATATCGATAGACGAAACAAGTTCTGAAGTATCGATGTGTTTAGGGAAGGGCATCTGCAGCAGTACGCCGTCTACCTCATCATCATGGTTTAGATCCTCGATAAGTTTTGCAACCTCTTCAGCATCCACATCCTCCTTTAGTTTGTGGGTGCGGGTTTCTATCCCTACCCTCTTACACCCTCTGTCCTTCACTCCCACATAGACCTTTGAACCTTCATCTTCCCCTACCAATATGGTATGCAGTGTCGGAGCACGTTCTAGTTCAGCGATCTTTTCTTTTAACCTTTCCTCGTAGAACCGAGCTATCTTCCTGCCGTCTATGATGGGATCTAACATCTCGTTTCGAAGGCTCGCGGTGGGTTAAATAGATTACTCCCTGTCAGGTACCCAGTTCGGGAACTTTGGATCATCTATCACATATTTTGTAGTATAGGATTTGATATCGATCACCGGTGTTTGTTCATAGGCGTCCAGTCCTTCCACAACCAACACGTTACCCTTCCTCTCGATCAGACGGCAGACAGTGACCCCTATAGGGTTCGGTCTTACCGGACTCCTGGTGGCGAAGACACCGGTGAGTGGATTATCAGCATCTCCCATAGGATGTACCTGTTGGATAGTTCTGTCGCTTCTATCGAACCAGCACAGCACTACTATATGGGAGTGTTCCTCTATACCCAACAAGGCCTCCGAATACTGTTCATGTATATGTATCTCCGAAGTTTTTTCCTTGTAATCCTCTGGGATATCCTTGTTAAATTCGTTAACTACTCGCCCCACTTCTACGAGATTCATTTCTAGCATACTCTGGGATTCAATCATTATCTATTCTCTCAACTCAACAGCTCTCTTGGCTCCTTCTTCCATACCATCTACTACTTCGTAACCTGCTTCTTTTAAGAGGTCCTTCCCTTCTTCCTCGTTTGTTCCCATCATCCTTATAACGGTAGGTTTCTCAGGACCGAAGTCGATTATCCCCTTTGCTATCTCGTCGCACTTAGTGATGCCGCCAAAGATGTTCATGAATATCGATCTTACACCTTCTTTCATCTCTACGATATTGAGGGCGTTTTTGGTATCCTCGGCAGTGGCACCGCCTCCCAGGTCCAGGAAGCAAGCAGGAGAACTTCCGAATTCTGAAACGCAATCTAGTGAAGCCATCACGAGACCTGCACCGCATCCTATTATCGCAACCTCTCCATCTAGGTCAACGTAGGCTAGATCATGTCGGTCGGCCATCTTCTCCCTATCACTCAGCATCTGATTCTCTTTTATGTCGAACTTCTGCCTGTAGAGTGCATTGTTGTCTATGTTGAAAACGGCATCGATAGCCAGTAGTCCATCGGGGGTCATTACCAGTGGATTTATCTCCGCTAGTTCCGAGTCGTGATCAACGAATGCACGGTAAAGATTCAAAGCTATTTTAGTCATCTGCTTTGCTAGATCGCCTTCCAAACCGATAGATTCCGCCATATGCATGGCATCATAAGACTGCAGACCTATGAGTGGGTCGATGCGTTTTTTGATTATCTTTTCAGGATATTCTTTGGCAACCTCTTCTATATTCATCCCACCTTCCGATGTCATTATCAGTGTTGCTTTTTTATACTCCCTATCTATAACCATGCCGACGTAGTATTCCTTTAATATATCCGCTCTATCAACTACCATCACTTTGTTCACTTCAAGACCCCTGATGGTCATGTCGAAAAGTTTTTTTGCCTTGTCTACTGCTTCGTCCCTGTTTTCGGCGAATAGGATCCCCCCGGCCTTACCTCTTTTACCCACGGTCACCTGGGATTTCAAAACTACCGGTATTTCCACTTTTTTTATCTCATCTGGACTCTCTATCAGATATCCCTTTGCAACCGGGATCCCGTAATCGCTAAAGATCTCGGTGGCTTCGTATTCTTGGAGTTTCATATGACATCACACTTTATTTTTGGTCAACATTTCCAGTTATAAAATAGTTGCGTGTATACGAAAACTAAATATCGGCTTAAACGTATATACCATATGATGAGCGGAATAATCAAAAAGAAGATCAATTTATTGGGCGACCCCTCGGTGGGAAAAACGTCTTTGACCTTAAGATTTGTTAAAAATTTATTTGGTGATCAGTATCTAAAAACCATCGGGACAAACGTATATACCAAGAAGTTAGAACGGGACGATGGCACTCTGAAACTGGTGATACATGATATCATGGGTGAGAAAAAGTATACCGCGGTGCAGGAAGGAGCATTCCAGAACTCCAACGGTGCTATAGCGGTTGCTGACGTGACCGATGCAGAAACTCTAGACAGCTTGATCGAAGATTGGCTTCCGAGATATCACGAGGTGGCAGGAGATGATAAACCGGTAGCCCTTGCTATCAATAAGTGCGATCTGGAGAACAAGGATATAACTCCCGACAAGATACTGCATGAACTAGAGGGCAACTTCGACAGCTACGTTTACACCTCTGCCAAGATGGGGATTTACGTAGAAGAACTGTTCGAAGATATCGGAACAAGATCACTATCTAAAACATCAGAAAGAAAAAAGGATATAACCAGTATAGTTTTGGATCGAGATATAGCTACACCAAATGAACTGGTAAGTGCTTCCCTCGCCCTTTCATCTGAGATGACTTTGATGCCCTATGAAGTGCGGGAGAAGATATTGAAGGAGAGCGGTATCGACAAGTTTTCATTAGAAGAGGATATCCCTGAAAGTCGAGCACTATTTTTTGCATCGGGCCTTTCTAATTGGTATAACGTCATGGCGGAGCATTTAAACGAAGCCAAGGGTGCTGAATACAAAAAAGGTGCAAATGTATTCCTCAAGCTGATACACAAGTACTACGAAGGTAGCTCTTTCAGTCCTTGACCCTGTTCAACAATCCCCTTCTCTTTCGATTCAGTTTTTCTGCCAGGTCCGTTGGCAGTAGGTTGCTCTCAACTTCTTTTATTTTGTCGACTAGTTGTAAGAGCTGGTCTACCGGATGTACGGTATTTCTAACATCCAACCCCACATCGTTCATCTGCTTCTTTATTATCGAGTGTGCAAAATCGTGACTGCCGATCTCCATGTATAGCTGAGACTGCATAAGATCTAAGAATCTTTGTGAACTTATCTCTCCCTTGATATCGTAGAGTTCTGGCCCGTACACTTCTTGACCTTCGTAACCCACCGAGAGCAGACCTATGTTTTTGAAACCTTCTTCCACGTTCTCTCCGGTTTTAGCGCTAGATATATAGAATTTAGAACGGTACTTCTCTGCCATATTCAGCATCTCAGCACGGAATTCCTTCGCCTTCTCCCCCTCTAGATCAACCAGATCGGATTTATTAGCGAAGAATATTATCGGAGGTACATCTTTCAGTACTTCTTCTAGTAACGGGATCCAGTAATCTTCTAAAGAATTCATGGTTTCAGGTCGAGTAAGGTCTGCCACCAAGATCGCACCATTGGCTCCCATGATATTCATCTTTTGAGTATTCTGGTAACCCTTCTGACCAATCAGATCTGCTATCATCAGATTGATCTCTAAACCCTCTTCAGGATAGGACAATTCCTTCTTTTTTATGTTCGCCCCGATGGTGGCTATGTACTCGTCGCTGAACTTTCCCTCAACGAATTGCCTCATCAAAGAGGTCTTTCCAACAGCACCTTCTCCTAATAACAAGATCTTCTTCTTGTACTTCTTCATGTTAAACTCACTAATCCATAATGTATCTAACTCTATTTAAACATCTTGGAGAATATAGCAAAATGTAGTTAAATCCAAAGAGGCTATTATCCAGTTCAGAGAGGTGGAGCATCTTTTAAAAAAAGGGGATATAGAAGAGGAGTTCATGGAGTCCATGAAAGTAAGTCTAGAAGAATACAGAGTGATCATCGATTCATTTGGAGAAAAGTTTTTTATGTGAGTGCCGTCTTCAACGGAATACTCTCGAACAAAACAGTTTGGGCCAGTAGATCAGTCGGGAATGAATACCCACAATCTACATGCCCCCATTCATTCGCAACCGCTCATTCATGGGCCAGTAGATAGTATCGGAGTAAACTCCAAATATCTATGCCCCATCCATTCGCAAAAAACTCATTCATGGGCCAGTAGATAGTATCGGAGTAAACTCCAAATATCTATGCCCCATTCATTCGCAAAAAAACTCATTCATGGGCCAGTAGATCAGTTGGAAGATCGCTACCTTGGCATGGTAGAGG
Source organism: Thermoplasmata archaeon (assembly GCA_003560595.1). Lineage (GTDB taxonomy): Archaea > Thermoplasmatota > Thermoplasmata > Halarchaeoplasmatales > Halarchaeoplasmataceae > Halarchaeoplasma. The sequence goes on from PWKY01000047.1 coordinate 37,533, forward strand.
CCCGGGGTTCAAATCCCCGCTGGTCCATCCCTTTATTTTATTTTTTTGAGAACTTCTTTTCTAGCCACATCTAGAGCCCTTTCTCGCCCTTTGGCATCCTTTCCTCCACCCTGGGCGGTCTTCGGTGAACCTCCGCCACCACCTTTCACCTCTCTAGCGGCTATCCTGAGTACCTCGGCCATGTTAATATCCAAGTTATCGCTCCTAGAGAATACAAGCTGGGCGTTCTCACCTTTCGATGCCAGAAGCACAACTCGATGGTCTTCGGAAGTCAGTCTTTCAGCCACGGATAACATCTCTTTGTTGTCCAGGTCTACTTCGTCCACCACGAACTCGACCCCCTCTACCGACTCACCCGGAAGAAGTTCTTCAGCAACGGCCATGGACCTGTAGAACTTCAGCTTATCCAGTTCCTTACCACGTTCCTTCCACTCGTTGAAGAAGCGTTTTGCGGTTACCGGCAGTTCCTCTCGATCCACGCTGAACACTTCTGTGGTCTCCCTGAGTAGTTCATCCATATTTTGCATGTGTTCAACAGTGGACATCCCTGCGGAATACACCAATCTCTCTACACCGTCTTGTATCCTTTGTGAATTAAGTATCTTTATAGCACCGATGTGCGACGTGTTTTCCACATGAGTTCCGCCGCAAGCCTGGGCGTCGTAATCTCTAACATCCGATATGTGGACCACTCTGATGATCTCGCTGGTCGGCACACCACCTTGATAAAGTTCGAACCCGAACCGTTTTTCTGCCTCATCACGTGAAAGGTTCTCTTTAGTAACCGGGATTGCATCTAGCACCATCTTGTTCGCCAACCTTTCTATCTCCTTCAACTCTTGATACGATATACGTTTGTAGTGAGATATGTCCAATCTAGCACTCTCAACACTCTTATGTGCCCCCTTTTGCCATATATGGTCACCAAGCACCTTCCTTGCGGCACTTATTATCAGATGGGTAGCGGTGTGGTTCCTGGTGAGAGCCATCCTACGGTCCCAGTTTATTTCACCTGTAACCATATCGCCGACCTTGAGTTCACCATCAAAGTGATGCACAATGCTGTTTCCTTTCTTCTCCACGTAATCAACTTCGATGATCTCGTCACCGTGTTTCAACCAACCTTCATCACTCAGCTGGCCGCCGCCTTCAGGATAGAAGGCACTTTTGTTCAGTATCACTTTACCTTCTTCGACATGAACAACTTCAGCCTCGAATTTTTGTACTGCCGGCTCTTTATAATAAAGTATCTCCGTTTCAGGAAGATCGTATTCTTCCTTCTCCTCAACCGTTTCAGCTTCTGGCTCTCCGTGCATCTCTGCAAGAAGGGTGTTAAAGTTATCCGGCACATCAACGATCACATCCTGATCTTCAGCCAACTCCTTCACTATGGTAGGGTGTATCCCATGTGTATCATAGTAATCGATCAGTTTGTCCAGGGACAGTTCATCCCCCTCCATCCCCCTTAGATCTCTTTTAACCAACCTTTTACCTCTATCCATGGTCTCCCGATAGCGCTCAACTTCCGAATGGATCATGTCGTAGACAACATCGCTTTCTCTCAAAATATCTCCGAATACCTGGAACTGCTTAGAGATGAGTTCAACAAGGTCGAGGCTGCCTTCCAGCGGATCCATCTGTCTAAGAGTTCTTCTGATCACCATACGGGCCAGGTAACCTTCTTCTACATTGGAAGGTACCACACCGTCCGATAGCATAAGCGCTATCGTTTTGCTGTGGTCGGCGATGGTATATATCGACCTCAACCGTTCCAATGTTTCAACAACATCTCCTTCTTCGTATCCCTCCAAACGGCTTATCAGTTCATCCACAAGAACTTTATCCGTAAAATCGGTACCTCGTTTACTGGATAATCTTGTGTACTCCTCGATCAAGTTACGATAAGATGGGTCATCAAGATCATGTTTCACACCCAATTTTTTGCAGATAAAATCTATCACTTCTCCGTATATGGAATCATAGATAGTAGGAGCTCCATCTGACATCCAAACCCATCTTTCAAGACCATATCCTGTATCCACCACGTTTAGTTTCAACGGACTGTAACTATCGCCGTCTAACTCCACCTCACCTTCCTCGTTTTTTTCCATGTTCATGAATACAAGGGTAGCCACTTCCAACCCTCGTATGTTGACCTCGACTGAAGGTCCTGCGTTCCCTCCGCCTATCCACGGGTGCTCTTTGTAAACTATCTCTTTTTCGTCGACCCCCATCTCCACAAGCATCTGGTGACAGTAATCAACGGTCTCGTTTTTCCAGTAAACATATTCTTCAGCAGAGTTGAAGGCGTGGTGCCCCATCATCTCGAAGCTGGTGGTGTGTTTACCGGTTTTCCCTACCTCGTCTATATCCGGAAGTCGGATACATGGTTGAGATACGACCAGCGGATTAGCAGGCGGTTTAACCCGTCCCGATGTAGCGTGTGGTTGAAAGTCGTATATACTGGCGTGTACCAGAAATACGTCGTCCCTCCACCTGGCGATCACAGGATATCTTTCTACCCTGGTATGTTCTCTTTGTTCGAAGAAGTTGAGAAAGTACTCTCGCATCTCGGGAACGCTGATTTTTTTGTTGAAAGGTGGATCTCCGATGAACCCGAACTCTACACAGGGTGTATCCTGACATAGGTCCAACTCCTGATCCAGAGTCCAGAAATACTCGCCACATCCTATGCACTTATTACGAAAGAATCCGTTTTCTTTGAAGAACTCGAGTTTATATTCTTCTTCGAACATACCTTCGTCTATCCGCGCGATGTTAATAAAATATTCGCCATATCCTCGAAACAAATAAGAGATATTGACCAAAGATTTAAGCACTATAGATGAGTTGTAATGATGGTAAAATCAGGTAAGGGGCCTCAATATGCATCTAGACAAAAAAAGTGGTCTAATGGCAGCCATAGTGCTGTTTTTCTTATTGACCTGGGTAGTCGGAGGTCTTTTCTACAGTGGTCGGTACATCGAGTCAGAACATATCCCGAAAAGAGGTATCTCACCTCCACAAGATACAACAGGGGATCGACCTCCATCTCATGCGGCCATGATAAAGCAATTCCTTGTGGCTGGTATCTTTTCATTTATCACATTAGCATTAGTCGGTACATCTATCATTTATTTATTCGAAGATATGGATAAATTCACATTGCAGATCATTGTTGGTAGTGCAGCATTGATAGTTTTCATCGCCTTACTTTTCTCCCCTCTAGATATCTGTGCCTTCACCACCATGCCCGAAAGAACCGTTTTAGGGGAGATATCGCCGTCCGGGGATGGAATAGAACCGGATGAGACGACTTCTACAAATATGATCTTTATGCTTTTGATATTCCTTTTACCACTTTCATACATCATCATACGTGAATTTTGGTCGGCCTACTCGAAAAAAGAAGAGCATCCAAGAGTAAAAAAAGATGTGAGAAGTACTATCGAAAGAACACTTGATGAACTGTATGATGGTAGAGACGTCCAATCCACTATCCTCAGATGCTATACTGAGATGAGCTTTCATCTAGAAGAAAAAGGTGTTAAGGAAAGAACATTTTTCACGCCTCGCGAATTTAGGGCTAATGCCCTAAAAAAACTATCTCTCACCGATCGATCGATATCTGCTTTAACACAGATATTCGAAGAGGCCCGTTACAGCGATCATCTTATGGGTGAGGTGGATAAGCTTAGAGCTATAAACAGCCTCAAAAGGTTGAAAAAAGAGCTGGATGAAAACAATACATAGTCAACGAAACATGGTTTTTCTCCAAAACATTTAAACAGATTACGCAAATGTATTTTCACCGGAAAGGTTTCCTTTTCGATATAATATCGTAAAAAAAACAGGTGCTGCCTCTGAAGTTAGATAAAAAGACAGGAACCGTTATCGCGACGGTGATATTCCTCCTAGCCGCATGGATGGTTGGTAGTTTGTTTTATACCCTGCCTCATGTGACGGAGGAGGGGACTCCCCCAGGATATTCTGCAGAGCCGGTAGAAGAAGTCGGAGGGGCTCCGGAGCCTATAAACCTTCCCTGGAGACTACTTCGATGGACAGTGTTAGGTTTAGCGCTGGCCGTTATATTCTCAACCGCCTTATTAAAAATATTTACCGAAAAGAGGGTGATCCAGGAGTTTTTCATGGAACTTTTAACATTAGGCGGTGTGCTGTTGTTTTTTGTTACATGGAGATTTTTACTGGATCTAGCTGGAGGGGTGTCTAATCATTACTCGTCCAGTGGCCTATCCGGCGGTTTTTCACCAGCAGGACATTCAGTTACCGAAGCAGGTCAGTCCAATATCTTTATTCCGATAATTATAATGGCGGCGTTGGTTGGATTTCTATTGGTTCGGGTTGCCTTGACTTTTTTAAGCAAGGAGGAAGAAGTAGATGTAGAAAAGGATGTTACTGAAACTATCGACCGTACTCTCAGCGACCTTTACAAGGGTAAGGACGCCAGGTCCGCCATCATCAGGTGCTATATCGAGATGAGTCATCACCTGGAGCAGCAAGGTGTCAGTGAAAGAGATTCCTTCACCCCTCGGGAGTTTAGAACCTGGGCTATGAAGAGACTTGATCTCGGCATCGAATCTTTAGAGGTATTGACCTCCATGTTCGAGAAGGCACGCTACAGCCATCACCCTCTCAGCATTGAGGAAAAGGAACAGGCTATCGAGAGCTTGGAAGATCTGAAAGAACAGTTGGAGGTGGTTGAATGAAAGAAACTATACGTCATAGTCTGTCCAGGGGATATACTCTATTGATCGTGATGGCGGTCGGTGCCCTATGTATCGCTCTTTTATTTCCCTCCGGTCCGCTGAGGGCGATAATCGTTTTACTTATACTCTTCTCTATGGGTATGTTAGTGGTTCAGGACATGATAATATTCAGTAAGCCCGTAGTTGAGTGGAAACGGAAAGAAACCCTTGATGAAATAGAACATCTATTGATGCCCTCTGTTAAGGTTTTTGTAAAAGGTGCCATAGAAGGATCAGAATATAGTAGAGAGAGGGTCCACGATGATATACGTAGATGGTTCTTTTCAAAGATCGAGACTGAAAGGGGTATAACCGATACTAGACTTGAAGATCTTCAGGATGACCCTGAAATCTTTAGAAATTTTATCGGCGATGAGAAGATCGCTGGTTTTCTGCTTAACGGTTACAGTGGTTCAAACTTCAAGCAAAAAAAAGTTAGCTATTTCCTATCCAAAACTGCAACAGGCAAGGACAAGAAGTATGAAATGTGGTTGAAAGATCTCTTGCTACGTATGGAGGAGTGGGAATGATACAGAGGAGTAGAACTTCTGCCGTACTTGTACTGATATCGACTATATCCTTGATTTTCGCCATATTCTTCGGCAGCTGGACCCTTTTAGCAACCTCTTTAGTATTTCTGTCCATAATCGTTATCTCATTGAAAGATCTTCCTCCCACCGATATAGATGTAAAAGTTCATTGGGATCGACAAGAAATACATCTCCACGAGGGAGACGATTTTGTAATGGATCTCACAATAAAGAATGAAGGTGAAGATATAGAGCTCCTTGAAGTATTCTGTAAACTCCCATCGGAGTTGGAAGTTATGGATGGTTCGATACATAACATACTTTCCATCGGTTCGGGTGAAAAAAAGACGGTATCGTTCACTATTTCAGTACCCCTCAGAGGTGATTATCATATATCCCATATATACATGAGAACTAGGGACCCTATGGGCATATTTAGAACTGAAAGAAAGTTTGAAAGGCCCACCTCGGTTCACGTTCTCCCCGCACAGGAGGAAATGAAGCAGGGTAAGATACGACCTAGGTATCCAAAAAATCGTCTTGGTAACATATCTTCAAAGGCAGTTGGGGTGGGTACAGAATTCTTTGCTTTAAGGGAGTACAGAGCCGGAGATCGGATGAGAGACATAAACTGGAAGGCAACAGCCAAGAACCTAGAGCCCATAACGAATGATTTTGAAGGGGAGATGAGTGGAGATGTTATACTTATCGTCGATGGTTTCAAAGGATCGAACATAGGCAGTGTTAGGGATAACACATTCGGCGCTTCTGTGAGAGCTGCGGCTACACTATCGTCTAACATATTAGCGGATAGAAATAGAGTCGGCTTGATAGTACTCGGCGAACGTCTTTCCTGGATATATCCGGGTTATGGCAGGGAGCAGTATTACAAGATATTATCTCAGCTCAGTTCTTTAGTATCCGGAGGTCTTTGGCAGTTAGGCGATGTACAGAGTCTTTTGCAGCGATTTTTCCCCTCCCGCTGTCTTCTGATCATCATATCCCCACTTACCAACCCCAAAGTAACGCAAACGATTTATGATATGACCCGTAGAAAGTACAACCTCCTGGTCATATCGCCTTCTCCATTAGCGATAGAAAGTAAGATAGGGGGTTCTCATGGTATGATATCTGAGAAGATGTATTCTCTTAATCGTAATAACACCATGAATCAACTATGGCGTTATTGTCCGGTTATAGATTGGGATCCCAATGAACCACTAGAGGTAGCGGTAGAGGAGGTGGGACGATATCTAAGATAAAAACACCAAAGCTTGTTCAATCAATAGTCCCTATCCTTTTATCAGGACTATTTGCTTCTGTGGTATCCCTTCATTCTTCATGGTGGTATATCCCCCTCGTGCTATGCATAATATCTATCATTGGCATCCTCCTTAATCTAGAAGTGTTGTTTTATTCCGGATTGGCGGCAAGTGGAGCGTCTTTTGCTTTTATCAACCGGTTTTTACCTTACAGTGAACTAGCACTGATCAGGATATTGGCGGCTTATCTGATCTTTTACACCGCATGGCGATTATCTGTGATCGCAGAACTATTCGATGATGTGGATTCACCAGACAACATAGGACACATCCTTATATCGCATCACACAAAGTTGATAGTTAATGTCTCACTGGCGTGCATACTCTCGTTCATCGGCACACTGATGGCCTTCCAGGGTTATCAAGGTGTGGTTATTTCGCCCATAGCCGTGTTCTTGGTATTCACGATGATATTCTTCGTTCTGTTGATGTTTTTAATCAGGTATCTCCCTGAATATTTCTTCAAATCTCCTCCGACAGATACCGATTGAATTTAGAAAAAATCTGTCGGTTAGAGACTTTTTATTATCTTCGGGAAAAGTTGTTAAATGAGAAAGGGTTACAGTTTAACGAGCATGTCTGGAGATATGTCCTTTTTGACATTCAATCAACCACTCCAGGCATGCTCGTTTAA
>PWKY01000064.1 GCA_003560595.1 Thermoplasmata archaeon
GTATATACGGAACTGGAAGATAGAGGATATGAGCTTTCCAAGGAAGCTACCCTGGATCAGAACGAACTGGAAAGGGAGCTGGAAAGGGAAACCATGTCCTTTATGAGAAGGGCTTACAGGAGCTGTCCGCTTTCCGCCAAGGAGTTTGCCGGCGCATGGTTGCTTCGTTTCGATGCAAGGATGGCAAAGCGTGCACTTAAGTCTAAGATCGCTGAGGATTCCAGAGAAGATATGCGGGACAAATTGATACCTGTGAGGAGGATTGACGAGAAGGCGATAGACGGTATGGTGAACGCTCGTGATCTTCAAGAGATGATCGAAGTATTGAAGGAAGTGGGTTTTGAAGAGCCCTTACAGGGTGAGGACCCCTCTGAAGACATGTATTCACTGGAAGTATCATTAGATAAATTCGTTTACCAGCGTATCCAAAAATCAGTTAAAAATGTAGAATCCGAAGAACGACCACCGGTCAAGTACTTCTTCGGTAAGTACGTTGACGTTAAGAATTTGAAGATATTGATAAGGGGTCTCAGAGAGGGGGTGGATAAAGAGCAGTTAAAGAAAGCTCTCCTTCCATCGGGCAGAGAGCTGGAGCGGTGGAAGCTTGAAAGCATGGTCGAATCATCGGGCTTGGAAGAAGCCCTGGTGGAGTTGGAAGGTACTTCCTACGCGGAGATCAGACGTGATGCTGCTACCATGGGACCGTTTGAGATAGAAAAATACCTTGATAAGAAGATGGTCCAGATGACCTCGGAAGTGATGAGTCAGAACGTGCTCAGTGTAGGTCCCTTACTCCGCTTTTTGGTGGGTAAGGAAGTGGAGCTCAGGAACCTCAATATACTGACCCGAGGATTAAGAGAAAAGATGCCGTCTGAGAGCATCGAAGCGTTGTTAGTGATGGAGGATAGAGTATGAAGATAGTCGCTATAGGTGGAGAGTATTTTGCAGAAGGTTTTTCACTGGCCGGTGTAAATGAATCCTACGTTCACGAGGACGAGCATATAACACTCAGGCATCTAACTGAGTTTGTGGAGTCTGGTGATGTTGCAGTTGTTCTCATCTCGGAGTACGTTGCGGAGTCCATCCGTTTTGAACTTAACAGGCTTATAGAGGGTAAGGAACTTTACCCGATAATTGTAGAGCTGCCGGACGCTAAAGGTCCGGTAAAAGGAAAAGAAGACCCACTTGAACAAAAGATAAAACGTGCAGTTGGAATCGATATCACTTTGAAGGAGGATAGTTAATATGGAAGAAGAAGTTGAGAAGCGGATAGAGCGCATCTCTAAGCCAGATAAAAAACAGATTGGAAAGATAATACGTATAGCGGGACCCGTGGTGCAGGCTGAAGATCTTAAAGGTGCAGAGATGTACGAGGTGGTGGAAATAGGAGACCTCGGACTGATCGGTGAGATAATCGGACTTGAAAGGGATGTTGCCACGATCCAGGTATATGAAGAAACAGGTGGATTGAAGCCTGGTGAGCCCGTGAAGCGAACCGGCGAGCCCTTATCGGCGGAGCTGGGACCTGGTTTGATGCAGCAGATATACGACGGTATCCAGCGGCCTCTTGAGGCCATAAAAGACGAGGCCGGTGACTTTATCCTTAGAGGTATAGAGGTGCCACCTCTGTCGGTCGATAAGGAATGGGAGTTCACGCCTGAAGTTAAAGCCGGTGACGAAGTCAAGCAGGGAGATATATTGGGTACTGTCCCAGAGACAAAAGTGGTCGAACATAAAGTGATGGTACCTCCAGGAGTGGAAGGGAAAATTAAAGAGATCGTAGAAAAAGGAAAGTACACCATCGTTGACAAGATAGCTGTTGTAGAATCAGAAGAGGGTGACAAAGAGATCACCATGAGACAGCGTTGGCCAGTTCGTATAAGAAGGCCCATCGATAGGAAAAAGGCGCCAAAAGAACTTTTGATAACCGGTCAGCGGGTATTGGATACCTTCTTCCCACTAGCGAAGGGCGGTACCGCCGCTATACCAGGTGGCTTCGGGACTGGAAAGTGTGTAACCGGTGATACTCCCGTTATCTTAGCCGATGGTACAAAAAAATCGATCGAAGAGATATACGAAGAATACAAAGACCATGGGATAAAGAAAAATTATTCAAACCTTGATGATCACGAGGAGTTGATAGAATTAAACGATCCTTTGGATGTCCTTTCTATGCATGACGGAAAGATAATAAAAAAAGATGCTACATGCATCTATAAGGGTAAAACAGATAGTACTGTTGAAATTACTACTAGATCTGGAAGAAAAGTGGAACTGACACCGATACATAAGTTATTCGTTTTGAATGAAAACATGGAGATCGTAGAAAAATCCGCTGGTGAACTAAAGAAAGGAGAGACGTTATTGGCACCTAGAAACCTTCCAGTAAACGAAAAGGGAAAAAATATCAAGATAGATTTAGCTGAACTACTACCTGAAAAAAGAGTCTACGGTAAAGATTTTGCAAAGGTTGTCGAGGTCATCGGTGAACTAGAACAACAGTTTGGAAGTAGGAAAGCTCTTTCAAAAAAATTAGGACTAAGTGAAGATGTACTAACAGGATATGCCTTAGGAAAGAATAGACCAAAGGTGAAAACAGCTAACAATATATTTGATGAAATGGGTATAGAATATGAGATAAAATTCGTAAAATCTGAAAGAAGATCTACACCGATAAAAGTTCCTTCGCATATGTGTGAAGACTTTGGGGAACTTTTGGGACTATTACTTGGTGACGGAACATTGAAACCAACATCTGTACACTTCTACAATAATGATGAAGTTCTTCTGTCACGTGTTGAAAACCTAATTACAAAGATATTTGGTCTAACGCCACATAGAGAATACGCGAACACGGTCAATTCAACAAAGGTAAACTGTAAAACATTAAGGGACCTACTCGTTTCTCTAGGTTTCCCAGAAAATAAAAAATCAAAAACATGTCATATCCCAGAACATGTTTTAAGCAGTGGAGAGTCAATAATATCTGCATTTTTAAGAGGATATTTCCTTGCAGATGGGAGTTTTAACCGATATGAAGCGGAGATAAGTACATCTAGCCCAAAAATGGCAAGCGATCTGACCTATGCATTAACGATGATCGGAGTTTCATCTCGATTAAGTTCTAAAAAGACCTATGCGAGTGACAATCATAGAATTAGGATTTCTGGAGAAGAACTAGAACAGTTTATCGAAAAAACGGGAACTGACCATAAGAAGTACGATGATATACGCAACTATATAAATAAAGGCACTCGATATTTTAAAGGTGTAGACGCAGTAAAGATATCACCCAATTTGGTGAAAACTAAGTTTAAGGAGAGTGGATTAAGTCGTAAGATATTCAAAGATAATGGTATAAAAATTGCGAATTATGCAACACAAGAAGAAAGAATGAGCGTACCAATATTACAAAAATTCTCATCATTAGTAGATGATGAATATCTAATGAAGATCGCACACAACCACCTAGATCATTTCCTCCCAGATCCTGTTACATCTGTAGAATTAAAAGATGAAACAAAAGATGTATACGATCTTACCGTACCTGGAACTCACAATTTTGTAGGCGGTAACGCACCCATGATATTACATAATACGGTGATCCAGCACCAATTGGCTAAGTGGAGCGATGCGGATATAGTGGTTTATGTAGGATGTGGTGAGAGAGGGAACGAGATGACGGAGGTTTTGAGTGACTTTCCAGAGCTGGAGGATCCCAGAACCGGCGAGCCGTTGATGAAGCGTACCATACTTATAGCGAACACCAGTAACATGCCGGTGGCGGCAAGAGAGGCTTCGGTTTATTCCGGTATCACCTTGGCAGAGTACTATCGTGATATGGGGTACAACGTTGCGCTCATGGCCGACTCCACCTCGCGTTGGGCGGAAGCTTTGAGAGAGATATCCGGAAGATTGGAGGAGATGCCAGGTGAGGAAGGCTATCCAGCATACCTTGCTTCATCTTTAGCCGCCTTCTACGAACGTGCGGGGATCTGTGACGTATTCGGAGACCGGGAAGGTTCGATATCGGTGATCGGTGCTGTCAGTCCCTCCGGCGGAGATTTCTCCGAACCGGTAACCCAGAACACACTGCGTATAGTACAGGTCTTCTGGGCTTTGGACGTTGATCTAAGAAACAAACGGCACTTCCCAGCGATAAACTGGTTGAAATCCTATTCACTGTACCTTGAGAGTTTGAAAGGATGGTGGAATCAAGAGGTCAACGAGCGTTGGTACGATCTTAGGAGGGAAAGTATGCGGTTACTGGAGAAGGAATCCGGGCTGCAGGAGATCGTTCAGCTGGTTGGACCGGACGCACTGCCGATGTCCGATCGTTTTGCACTGCACGCCGCACGTGTGGTGCGTGAGGACTTTTTACAGCAGAATGCTTTCCACGATGTTGATACGTTCTGTGAAACCGAGAAACAATTTAGGATGCTTGATATAATGATGGAGTTCCACGATAAAGGTATGGAGGCTGTGGAAAAGGGTGTGCACGCAGATGATATCAACGCCATCGAGTCGGTGGAGGCACTGAGTAGGATGTCTAACGTACCTTCGGATAAGTGGGAAGAGAGGTTCGGAGATATAGAGATGCAGATGAACAAAGAGATCGATGTTCTTATCAAGGAGGCCTAAAACATGGTCGAAGATGTTTCCAAAAGGACGGAGTACAAGAATGTGGTCGAGGTATCCGGTCCTCTCATGGTAGTAGAGGATGTTACCAACGTTGCCTTCAACGAGATCGCTGAGATCACTTTACCCAGCGGGGAAAAACGTCTGGGTCAGGTGTTAGAGGTGGAATCGGATAAAGCTGTTATTCAGGTATTCGCCGGTACCCGCGGTCTGGATACCAAGGATACCTCCGTACGCTTTACCGGAGAGGTGATGAAATTTGGAGTTTCTAGAGAACTGCTGGGACGTGTGTTCAACGGTGTCGGCGAGCCCATCGACGGTAGCCCGGATATCATCCCAGAAGATAGGATCGATATAAACGGAGATCCGATAAATCCCTCGGCAAGAGAGTTTCCACGAGAATTCATTCAAACCGGGGTTTCCACCATAGACGCCATGTTCACCCTGGTACGAGGTCAAAAATTGCCGATGTTCAGCGCCAGCGGTCTTCCTCATAACAGCGTTGCCGCCCAGATAGCTCGGCAAGCTAAGGTACTCGGAGAAGAGGAGGAGTTCGCTGTGGTTTTCTGTGCCATGGGTATAACTTCTGAGGAATCCAACTTCTTTATCAACGATTTCGAAAGGACAGGTGCTTTGGAAAGAGCGGTGCTGTTTTTGAACCTAGCGAACGACCCGGCCATCGAAAGATTGATCATCCCTCGGATGGCTTTGACCGCTGCGGAGTATCTAGCTTTCGAAGAGGGTATGCAGGTACTGGTGATAATGACGGATATAACCAACTACTGTGAAGCGCTCCGTGAGATAGCAGCAGCTAGAGAGGAGGTACCGGGCAGGAGAGGTTATCCCGGTTACATGTACACCGATCTTGCAAGTATATACGAGAGAGCGGGAAGGATCCGTGGTAGAGACGGATCTATAACCATGCTTCCGATTTTGAGCATGCCCGACGACGATATAACCCATCCCATACCGGATCTTACCGGTTATATCACCGAAGGGCAGATCGTATTTTCAAGAGAACTGCATCGTAAGGGGATACGTCCTCCGATAACACCAGGTGGTAGTCTTTCAAGGTTGATGCAGCAGGGCATCGGTGCAGATAGGACCAGGGACGATCACATGGGTGTGAGCAACCAGCTTTATGCAGCATATGCTGAGGGCCTCGAACTAAGAGATCTAGTGGCCGTAGTAGGTGAAGAAGCCTTGAGTGAAAGGGACAGGACCTACCTACAGTTCGCCGACGATTTCGAAGAAAGGTTCATCGCACAGGGCGAGGACGAAGACCGTTCCATAGATGAAACACTCGACCTTGCTTGGGAACTGTTGACAGTCATACCGAAGAGGGAATTGAAGCGTATCGACGAGGAGTTCATAGAGAAGTACTATCCGGAGTAAGCTTATCTCGTTCAAGATATAGATGCATATCATTCGAAGCCATCAATGGTTCATAGGAGAAAGATAAAATGATACTATCGGCCATGATAAATTATAGGAACACTGATACTGGCGAGGCGGATATTATGGGATGAACTCTAGCTCTTAGATCTGTTTACACCAACTTATCGCTGCGCGGGAAATTTCAAAATAGATTATAAATAAATGCTACATATCCATCTGTCTGACCATCTCTTTTAAATATATCGCATTGTTGAATCCAGGATCGATTTTCAATAACTTGTCTAGTACTTTCAATGACCTATCATATTTGTCAAGAGAAAAAAGTGTAAGGGCCTTGTTGTAAAGGGCTTCTTTATTCCTTGGATAGTCTTTAGCGACCTTGTCGTAGTATTCTAGAGCTTTCTTTTGTTTACCGGTGACGAAAAAAGCGTTACCCATCCGCAGATAAATTTCAGGTCTTTGTATTGTTATAAAACCTTTTTTATCACTATTTTCGATCAATTGATCAGCGAGGGAGATCAACTCCAATTCCTTTTCCGAAAGCTGGATATCAACATCCATCTCCAAGCATACAGGGAGCTTCATAACGGATAGACAGGAGGTGAGTGTGGAAAGCATATCTTCTCTGTTTCGATTATATAATTGTGCCGAGCGCAATGAGACTATGGCGGAGGATAATTTCTTTTTCCTCTCACCCTCGGAATAGGTTTTGCCTCCTTTAGAATGTTCATCTCGACTGTCACTGTAGACCTCACGGTTTAACTGGTGACCACACATGCTGCAAACATCTTCTGAAACTCTATTCCCACATAACGGACATTCACACATCTATAGTGTATAGGTTTTAAGCATATTAAATATTTGGTATGGTTATCATAGAAATCAGGATCATACCAAGAGAACCCTCTTCAGTGGTTTAGATAGATGCCTCCGTGCGCAGACGGGGACCTCGTAGTAACCCTCTTCCAACTCTCTTTCAACTAACTTAGTTTCTATATCGAATTCTTCCGCCCGAGTGCCGCATTTTCTGCATCTGAATCCTGCGTTCTTTCCTATGGATGACATCCTTTTTTTGCAGTCGGGGCACTGTGGATTGGCTACTTTCACCTTTTTTTCGCTAAGTTCAACTACCTTCATCTTCTCTATGTTAAGTGTGAGCGGCTCTTCTCTGATGCCTCCATATAGTTCCAACTTATCCCCAGGTATCAATTTTTTGACTATCTCTCGAAACCTTTTTGTTGGCTCGTATGCCGCCGCGGTCAGTTCTTCATCTAAATCAAAGAACACGTGTCCGCCGGGTATCGTCTTTGGTAAAGAGGTCACCGTACCTTTGATGTGCACAGAGGTCCAGGGTTTTACTTCACCTACCTTACTCTCCTGTATATGCTCGTCGGTAGCTTGATTTGTTTTGAACAGTAGCCATCTATCTATCGATTCACCTTCGATGATGTTCAGGGCCCCCAACAACTCTTTTGGCCTTTCCCCTCTAACACCGTACAACACCGGGCATGGAGACCTGGGTGCCACCGCCTGTTGTTTTTCTTCATGATCATAGCTGTCAAAGCTGTGTTCTGTTTCTTTATCGAATCGTACGATACCGTTCAACTTTCTCTTGGTACCCCATCGATGTTGTTCTCTATAAGTGATCAGTTCGTATGTATGGTCACTCGGTATCCAAGCCATAGCGGCTAAAGCACCGATCAAACCTCGTTTATTACCCAAACCTGTATATCTGCAGTCCATTTTTTCTAAAGCGGATATAGTATCCTCTAATTTAACCACGTCTTTAACTGCCTCTTGATACATCTCGTAAGGAGGTTTTTCATTTGAAATTATCAACCCTGGGTTGGTACCTTCCTCTGATGTTTCGGACCATCTTTCCACCACCTTTAATGCTCTTTCCAAAGCATCTTCCGTATCGACGTATTCGCCGGTGTAACTGAAGATTTCTTTCCCATCGAATCCAACTAAATCCTTCTTCTCAACACCGTTTCCTAACCGGATCACAACCGCACCGTTTCCTCTTGTCTTCCAAGGAACGTTAGGGTTGAGCCGAACCAAACGAGGATGATCCATCAGATCCAACTCATCAAACTCCCTTAACAGTTCCGTTATTAGAAAAGTTGTACACATACCTTTACGTGAATCTGTATCGTCGATAGCTAAGAGCATTCTACTGTATCCTTCCGCATTTTTTACATCTTGATTTTCCGAAATCTATGGACTCTAAATTTCCACCACACTCTCGACACTGCCTTATGTCTGCCATACCTCTCTCCATAAAATGTGGTGCTCCGCTTTCTTCTTCTGGTCTTCTAACATGTTCTTTGATGAAATCTCGGAAGTGATGTGGTTCGGAGGTACCTCTGACCGTGGTATCTACTACCCGATCAAGATATCTCTGACGAGGATCGCCTTCTGTTGCTAGACCAACGATGGTATCTAAAAGTATGATCAGCCCGTGTATTTTGCTAAGATTTCTCACGAATGCTTCATGAAGGTCCATACCGCCACGAAGGCCCTCCACTTCTAGGTTTAAAAGCATCTTCCCCACGGTCTGCCTGTTGTTATATTCCAAAACAGCGGAGTAAAATACCTGAAAGGCTCCGGCAATAGCTGGAAAATGCAGTGCTACATGTGGGAAAAAAGCTAAGCCTAAAAAATATATCGGTATGTAAACCAGGATCGAGGAGAGGAAAAAGTCGATCAAGTAAGCTACTATCCTCTTTATCCAGTGCTTTTGTAGAGGCTTGTTGTGATGAATCAAATCAAATCCAGTGACCATTTTATCTACTACCTTTTTGTGTCCATCAGACTGCCCATCACTCATCATAAATCAGCTTTGGATTCTTCATCATCGGACGTTTGGTGAATGCCCTCTTATATAATTATACTTTTCCTTCGAAGAGTAAAAAGGGTTAAATCGTATGTTGATAAATATGACTTAAGATGGAACTGTTCATTTACATGTACAAGGGATGTGACCCACGCAGGTGTACCGCAAGAAAACTAGTGGATAAAGGTCACGCTAGTCCGCTCGAACACCCGTGGCAATTAGGTTCAGACGGGATTTATCTTACGCCGATGTCGGAAAAGGCATTATCTCGAGAAGATAGGCCGGCGGTAGAAGAAGGAGGTCTGAGAGCTGTGGACTGCACATGGAGCGACGAGAGCAGGATCCCAAAACATCAAAACGGACGCGCTCTACCCTATTTAGTAGCGGCCAATCCTGTCAACTATGGAAAACCCTTTAGGCTGACAACTGTAGAAGCACTTGCAGCCGGGTTGTACATACTTAATAACAAAGAACAAGCGAGATATATATTATCTATATTTAAATGGGGTGAACACTTTTTAGAATTGAACGCCGAACCTCTTAATAGATACGTTGAAGCGGAGAGCAGTCAGGAGGTAGTGACAATACAGCAGGACTACCTTTGAATCTGTTTTAGCATATTGGGTATCCCCTCTTCTATTGGGTACCCTACACTGCACTTCTTGCAGAGCAACTCTCCCTGTTCTATCTCTTTTTTCTCCTCTTCCACCTTGAGTTCCAGCTCACTTTTACAATCAGGACAGCGGAGTATTTCCATCAATTCCCGTCTCATAATATATATTAAAACTCTTTTAGTATAACATTCTTTCGTCCATCGTATGCTCAGCATAGAATATGTGAATTATCAGCCATAGGATCTTAGTTCTTTTTTACAGGTTTACCACAGCTAAGTTCCGGAGACTCGGGACAGGGTCCGCGGATGCAAGGTGCACCGGCACCATTGAATATTACAGGAGCTATGTCTCTGGCCAATTCAAGCATGCGATTAGCCATGTCTCTTATCTCCCATTGGGCCCTTCTGCAACATCTTAAGGAAAAAAAGTGCCACAGCTCACGAGCATTCATAGTTATGATGATGTTCGTCTTTGTTGCGTTTGGCAATACATAACGTGCGTCCTCTACCGGTACTTCTTCTTTTAGCTCAGAGTACACCTTTTTTACACGTTCCATGAATTCATCGTAAAGATCACTATCGCCTATAGTGTCGGGTACAACAGGTTCGAATTCACCCATATCTACGTAGCGCTGGCTCTGTTGGCTGTAAGATGCTATACGGTGCCTAACCAATTGATGAGTTAGTGACCTGGAAACCCCTTGGACTGCGAAGGTGAAGGAGGCGTGTTCGATAACGCTGTGGTGTCCACTTTCTTTAACCATACCTAAGACTTCTTCAATTGTTTCCGAAGTGATCTCATCTAAAGATGGGACATCCTTGCTGTAACATGTTAAAGCTGCCAGGGTAGCCATCTTGTCTGGTTCGGGTGTATATGCCAATAGTTCTACTTTCATATTAATACCTCAGAATAATCCACTTATCCTACCGTTCTCATCTACATCTATGTCTAAAGCCGCAGGCCGGGACGGCAGACCAGGCATGGTTGTTATATCTCCGGCCATGGGTATAAGGAATCCCGCGCCAGCGCTTACACCCACCTCTCTTATCTTAACCTCGTATCCGCTTGGCCTAGCCTTGAGCTTCCTGTCGTCGGATAGTGAATACTGTGTTTTGACCATACAGATGGGTAGCTCTCCCAGGCCGATACGTTCTATCCTGCGCAGGTCTCTGCTTGCTTTTTGCGTGTAAACCACGTCCTTAGCGCCGTATATTTTGGTGGCTATATCGTATATCTTTTCCCGGGGACCTTCGTGAAGAGAGTACAGTGGACTGAAACGGCTCTTTACACCCTTGCAGATATCGATGACCAAGTCGGCAAGTTCAAGGCCGCCTTCGCCACCTTTTTGATGCACATCTATAACCGCGTTAGGTACCTGTATATTGTCGCACAGTTCTTTCAAATATTCTAACTCCTTCTCGGTATCCGACGGGAAACGGTTGATCGCGACTATCACTGGTAATCCGAACATCTGTATGTTCTCCAAGTGCTTGGAAAGGTTGGGAAGTCCTCTTTTCATAGCCTCTAGATCTTCTTTCTTCAAGTCTTTAGCTCCTCCCTGCCTTTTGAGAGCTCTCACCGTAGTAACCATCACCACGGCGTCGGGCTTCAAATCACCTTCTCTGCATACTATGTTGAAGAACTTCTCCGCACCCAGGTCTGATCCGAAGCCGGCTTCTGTTACGAAGTAGTCGGATAAAGAAAGTCCTATCTTAGTAGAGAGAAGGCTGCTGGTACCGTGGGCTATGTTGGCGAAGGGGCCTCCGTGAACGAAGGCTGGTCCACCCTCTATGGTCTGCACCAAGTTAGGTTTGATAGCGTGTTTCATCACCGCACCCATGGCCCCTACACCGCCTATATCGGAAGCGGTGATCGGTTCGTTATCGAAGGTGTAGCCGATTATCATCTTTGACATACGCTCCTTAAGTTCAGTTAAACCCTCGGCTAGACAGAGGGCTGCCATCACCTCCGAGCTTGCGGTTATACCGAACGAGTTCTCCATGGGCATTCCATGTGATTTACCACCTAGACCCACCACGGTGTTCCTCAGAGCCCGGTCGTTCATGTCAACCACCCTGGGCCATGTAACCTTTCTAGGGTCGATGTTCATCTTGTTTCCACGATGCAGGTGGTTGTTTATCATGGCCGAGAGCAGGTTATGAGCGGTGCCTATAGCGTGTAGATCTCCTGTAAAATGTAGGTTTATATCCTCCATTGGCAGTACCTGTGAATATCCTCCTCCTGCCGCCCCCCCTTTTATCCCCATGGTCGGGCCTATCGAAGGTTCTCGGATGCCTAATAACGACTTTTTTCCTCTCCTCCATAGTGCCTGGGACAAACCTATGGTGACCGTGGTCTTCCCTTCTCCACCTCTAGTCGGAGTCATTGTGGTCACCAGTATAAGACGACCCTTTCCTCCGGATCGATAACTGCGTATCGCTTCCATGGTCAGTTTAGCTTTATGTTTTCCCCAGGGCTCGATATCCTCCTTAGAGAGTCCGAGCTTATCCGCTATATCGACCATCGGTTCAAGTTCCGCACTTTGAGCTATCTCTACATCGGACTTCATCATCTTCCGTAATACCGGCGGTGGTTAAAATCGTTATGGACACATCAAGGTCAATACTCGTAACCTTCTACCTCTTCTTTGTAGAACTCGACGCCCAAGCCCAGTGCGATACGGTTGACGAAGTTGAAGTAAGCGGTCACTAGAGCTATATTCAGTATGTCATCATCCTGGAAGCCGGCATCTCTCAGAGACCGAATATCGTCTTCTACCATGGAATCTGGCATTTCTGTTAGCTTTTTGGCATAATCCAGCATGATTGCATGTTTATCACTCAACTCCACTTTGGTGTAGTCGTCGGAAAAGCGTTCCACCCTTTCATCGTCCCGCCAGTAATGTTTCAGCGCTTCCGCGTGGTGGTTCACGCAGTAAGCACATCCGTTGGCAGACGAAACTACCACCGCTATCATCTCACCTTCTTCCCTACTGAGTGTGGAGTTCTTGAACATCACCGAAAGATAAAGATCCATGTGAGCTCTCATGGCCCCTGGATTCAAGCTGTGTACTTTCATTATGTTGGATACCTTACCTCGAGTACTGCCTATCTTCTTGTACATCCTCTTTAGTGCACCCTCTGCATCTTCCTCGTCGATCTCGCTGATCCAAGACATGATGTTTGTAGTGAATATGTCTTATTTAATAATCATCCTAATGATGCATTAAAAAGAGGTAGGATCTAAAGAGCTTTGAGGACCGATCGTATCTTGGCACTTTGGAAATCTTCTGTACCCTCTGAGTTACTGGTAAGCGATGATGCTGGTTAGCACCATCCTATATCCGGTTATATGAGAAAGCAGACTCAGTAGATGGATACGTCGCTTGAGATATGAAAGGTAGTGACTAATAGATATGTGTTGGCGGATGGGGCTGAATAATAACCAAACTTTATCGGTGGTTATAGAGCACCTTATCGGTTAAGTGGTATTGAACAAAAGGAAGTGCTTGTCAAAGACCCAAAGGTATCCTGAAACATGATGTATTGTAAGGTATTCCGATGCTGATGGATACCCCTAGATATATTTGGAGTTGATTCAGATATGGATCCAAGGATTGGACTCCATGAAGCCAAGATCATGTTTTGCATTACACCATAAAAAGCAAAATGTTATATTTTATACAAACCATAAAACCGAAAGACTTATATATATATATATATATATTTACAGCCCTAGGCCCAGGTAAAAAGGGTGACTAAAAATGAAAGCGAATAAAACTAGAATGATATATGTGCTGGTTCTGATGAGCATGTTGCTGATAAGTGTATTTGCACATCCAGCTGCAGCTTTTTCAGATCCAACGATAGAAGAGTACGATGAACGTGAACTAGAAGTGGAGGATGTAGAACCGATAGAGATCGATTTGGATGTTGGCTTGGATGGTGTATTACAAACAACTCTAGCTTCCACAGATTTTATCCACCCGACTATTCGAGAGCGACCTATAGAGTTACACCCATTTTTTTACACATCTGAAAACATCCCTGAGAACACCACAATAAGACTTAACCTCTTCGATGATACCACATTCACTACGAACATCCACACAAGGACAGAACATATAAACAATATAACAAGCATATTCGGAGATGTCGATGAATTCGAGTTAGGATACACTTCTCTAACCTTTGGTAACGGTAATATCTATGGACGTGTAGTGATACCGGAGAACTCTCAGAGGTTCATCATAACACATGATTCAAATACAGATATGCATTTTGTTTACGAAGTTGATGTTTATAATATCGATGAAGGAGAATATGCAGAACCGTTGGTCCCTGATGAAGAGGAGGAATATGAAGCAGGATTGTTTAACAATAATCTTACTTTCGACCCTGATCCATTGGAGGAAGTTGGAATAACAGTAGGTGTGTATTATACGGAAGCTGCTAGACAAGAAGCAGGTGGTACAAATGAGATAGAAATGAAAATTTTCAATGAAATCAATGAAGCAAATAACGAAGTTTTAAAGAAAAGTAAAACAGGGCTTACACTATGGTGCGGTGATATAGGCATGGTCGATTACACAGAAAGTGGTTGTACGCAAGAAGATTTGAACAACTTGAGGCGTGATGATTCTGGGCATATGGATGAAGTACACGAATGGCGTAATCAATACGCTTTAGACCTAGTCGTGCTGATATTTTGGCATAACGATGCGGGAGCTGGACGTGGAAATTTATTAACTAGAGTAAATGGCGGCGAAGGGGTTTCTTCTAGAGCATTTTCAGTAGTCAGATTGGATCGACTAGGAGGCGATTACACCTTTATACACGAGATAGGACACAACCTCGGCTGCCACCACAATCCAAAGGACGGTGGACCGACTGATTGGACTGACTGGGAGGATAACGACTGGTCTGCGGGCCATCGATGGTGGAGAGTCTTAAATGGACACAGTACGATAATGTCTTATAGAAAAACAGGAGACTACAGACGAATACCTCGTTTTTCCAATCCCGACGTTTCTTATGGTAATCCTTTGACAGGTGGTAGTTATTCGACGGGCACGAGCACAAGAAATAATGCTAGAACGATACGCACAACCAAACACATAGTTTCATCATACAGAAACAGTGTCTCTGTTATTGCCGACCCTTGCGATGCCGGAACCATTACTACAAATCCTGATCCACTATATCAAACAGATAATGGCGAATTTCTTGTATACGGCAGAGGGGATGTAACTTTTACAGCTACGCCCGAGGATGGTTACGTATTCAGCCACTGGAGTATAGATGCTAGTGGATCTGAAAATCCTCTTACAATATTTGTTGATGATCGTACAATTATTAGAGCACATTTTGTGACACCACAGCCACCTGATATCGAAGGGAGCCTAAGTAGCCAAGGATATCCGTTGGTCTCTTGGAATCACGATGATACTCAGGATGACAATTGTTTGTCCATCCATAGCTATCAGATACGCCGTGGATCTTCTATAGTGGCTACAAGGTATCCACATCATGCAAATTCAAATGGAGATATTTCCTTTGTGGACACAAATGCTGAAACCGGTACTAATATCTACAGAGTAAGAACCGTGGTTCATAATCCTGAGGGCGGCACATCTAGCTCCCCGTGGTCTTCTAGTGTATCCATATATTATTCTGGAGGTGGTGGAGGCGGCGGCTGCCCGTACGTCTCCGTCTGGAACGGTACCGATTACGTTCGGGATAACAACATACTGATAGATTCCGAGCATCAGGAAGGAGTGGTCGACGATAATTACGTGCTTCAGAACACGATGACACCCAAAGACGGACACTACTCTCTGATGATAGAAGAGTTCGAGTACTCTGAAGACTTCTTCGATACTTTTGCACTTTATA
>PWKY01000019.1 GCA_003560595.1 Thermoplasmata archaeon
AAGACATCTCGTATTCTTCTTGGAATGCCCGTATCGCAGCTATCTCATCCTGTAGTTCTTCTGCGGTTATCGGTATAGGCCCATCCTGTAGATACGGTGGTATCCATTCTGCATCGGCCATATTCTGTAGAGTGTTACTGAAGTCGATGGTCTGTGAAGCACTGATCCAGTGTACGTAATTAGCACCTGGTAGATTCGACCATTCGTAAACATCGTCTTCGGTAGCTCCTGAATCCGCAAGGTCCGTTTCACCTCTAAGGTGTGATACCGCTTCGTAAAGCTGCCATGGTATGATCGGCATTATGCCGTAATACCCTGCTATCGATAATTCAGCTGGGAAGGTATAATCGCCGTAGTAGGTGATCATCCCGTTCTCCTCGTCTATCTCAAGACCGACTACATTCTGCTGCCATGGTCTATTACCAGTTGCAAAGCTAGAATGGAAGTACTGATCTCCTAACGCTCCCCAATCTTCACCGTAGGAAAGCTGTTTTGAGAATGCATGCCAGGCAAGTATGTCTCTGAGTGTTAATTCGTGACCCGAGTGCCATGTACCTAGGTGGTACTGGTAGGTGACTGCTGTAGCAGCCGTGTCCCGCGGGATAAGGTCTGCACCTTCCCCTGTCTGTTCGTAGGTGTGACCACCCTGTATCCACTCTTCAGTCTGCACGTCGTAGAACCATACATCTTCGGGCACCGGTAATTCCCTCACCAGGGCGCCATCTTCATCGAAGTAGTAATCCTGATGTACCATCATGTCGCCTTCATCGAACTCGTCGAACATTTCAGCGTGCTCAGGTCCTGCTATGAAATCCGCCCTCATGGGTATCGAAGTACCTCTTGATGGGTGGAGCATGGTACCGTAATCCTTGACCATCCTCTGCTGAAGTATTCCGTAGTAATCAGAAGAACCATCGATGTTGTTCATGTTATCCATATAAAGAACACCGGCAGTGTACTGAGCTGCTGTGAAGGTACCGTCCTGGGTCTTCAATGTTCTCGGCGAGAACACCTGTGACCAACCGGTAACTGCGTCACTAGCAACTTCGGTAACGCTGTCTCTGTTTATAGGCACGAAATCTTCAGTGTTGGATATGAACACACGTATACTTTGATGTACTCCTACATCGGTGATGTGCCTGACGTGATCCCAGTAATCTTCCACATCAACCATCTGTCCGGCCATCAACGGAAGTGCCCAATCGTTGAGCAGTTCTTCTGCGTAATCCTCATCCCTGAGATGATAGTAGCGATTAGCCTCACCAAAGATCCCACCGGGCATGAATGGCCAATAATCTGTGTAGAACTGACATGGTGTGCTGTGCTGCCAAGCGACGGTTGTGGATGCTATCCAACCACCGGTATACCAACCCCATCCCATATCTGCGGGATCGGTGAAAAGCCAGATGTCAATAGCGGACCTATCGTGATCCTGTGCATCTACTTTTATACCACATTCTTCGAGACGATCTGCGAAGTCATGACCGATCGCGTGCCTTTGATCCTCTATACGTATAAGACCGATGGTCTCAACGTCTGCCCAGTCGCCTCCTTGTGGCCTGTATTGCCAGAAGTTGGTTGGTGAATCATCGGGAGATCTGAGCTCTCCAACTAGATCCGGATTGAATATCTGGTCCTCCATGGCATCCTGTATCATGTTGTATGCATAGTCGAAATCGCCGGAGTAGGTTATACCGTGATCTTCGTCTATCCGACTGAGCTCGTCTTCGTAGGCTGGGTTCCTCGGTGATATCGCCTGATACATAGGTATGGCGTATCCATCGTAGAGGTCCTCCACTATCATCTGCCTGTTGATAAGCCAGTTAGTAGAGTAACGGACTTCCCTTATCGCAAATGGGTTGAACACGAAGTCCTCGGGATTTCCATCGCCTACTGGATCGACCTCAACGCCTGATTCCTCAGTATGTGCGGAGTTGAAGAACATGTTGTTGTAACTCCCATAACTGACTAGAGGAGTCAGCTGATCTCTCCATTCTTGGCTCAATCCTGCATAGATCTGCCCCTCCACTGCTTGGAGGAAAGCATCTAAAACACCCGTAGCTGCGTCTCCGCAGCCTACTGATTGTTCCATTCTTACTTCCAGTCTGATATGATCGACGTATTCATCCGCCGATGCATGACTGCTTCCTAAGACTGCAAAAAGACTGCTGACTAAAACAGCAACCAATAGCAGGCTTACTATCTTTTTCCATTTCATGGTTATTCTACCTCTAGCCTTAACGAACATTCTAAATGGTATTTAAATGTTTTGTAAAACTGGTACTCCGGTCACCCCTAAATATCCAATATCCTACACATTCACGATAAAGTTTATAAATCATAAATCACAATGATTTAAAAGATAATATGATACTGTTGATGCTTTACTCCATATACTATCTGCTCGTGCCGTCGGCTTTGATCATCGCATCATGGAAACTTTGGAATGATATAGGTTATTCAGATATAATGAAAAGTGTATGGATTAAAGAATCCACAAGAGAGGAACAAAGGAAAGCAAAAAAGAATGCTTACAAAACTATTGTTATATTTGTTATCATCATCTTATGTCTTCCTCTTTGGGGTATCACCGCTTCCGAGTTAGCCGAGAGGCAGATAAGACGAGAAGTCATCGGAGGAACGGTATTCAGTCCGACTATCGTGGACCCTGTTATACATTCACTCGGACCTTCTTACGATACCCATGAAATAATCGAAGAGATGGAAGCTAATCCCCAAAGATGGCAAACCGAGGGTATAAAGGAAAGAGTGGACTTCGACGAATTGACATCGGTACCCGGTCGTCTAGCGGTTTACAGGCTCCGCAATAGGATCATCTTGACTTATACCTACCTTGCACCATTCCCCATCGTAAGGTCTTTTGGATTCCAGTATCAAGAGGTCGAGGGACCTGATGGAGAGACCGAACTGCAGTTCTTGGTTGAGAGAGAAGAAACGTATCTATTCCCCTTTAATCCTGGGAGTGCAGGAGATATCGCCGACTTTTGATAACGTATCGTTAGTTAATCTCAAATAATAGGGGTCGGTTGGAAAAGCATGGTAAGAACCTCGATCGTCCTTGTAGAGCCAAAATTCACAGGTAACATAGGAGCAGTTTCACGGGTGATGAAAAATTTCGGTTTCTATGATCTTGTACTCATCAACCCACCTAGATTGGACGATGAGGCATTTTGCAGGGCGAAACACTCATACGACGTACTAGATTCTGCAAAAACTTATTCCGATCTCGAGGAAGCACTCCCATATTTTGACTTGCTGGTAGGTACTACCGGCATAGATACAAAAAAAGAGAAAGAGGCTCTTAGAAGAGCGGAGGAACCCGAGTCTTTTGCTGAAGATATACTGCAGTTCAAAGGAAACGTAGGCATCGTTTTCGGCAGAGAAGACACCGGCCTATATAATGAAGAATTGCTCTTGTGCGATAGGTTGGTTACCATCCCTACATCTCCAGAATACCCGATAATGAACTTATCCCATGCAGTTTGCGTTATACTATATACACTTTATATGCACGGTTACCAGGAGATGGACGATACTGAGGAATATATCGGAGATAACGAGAAGGAAAGGGTGGTACACCTTTTCAGTTCCATACTTGATGATATAAATTATCCTGAACACAAGAAAGAGAAAACTACCATCACTTTCCGAAGGTTGATGGGTAGGGCGAAGGCAACACCCTGGGATTACCATAGGATAATGGGTGTGTTATCTAGAACACACAAAAAGCTCGAAAGATGATGCTCATCCATCTAGACCAACTTTTTTCGCCATCAACTTCTTTAACTCGTCTCTGCCCCCGGCCTCTAGACCAAAATATTCCTGGAATTTTGGACTGGTGCGTATAGAGTAAGTCCTACCGTCCCTCTCCACCAGCACCAATCCTTTATCCTTGAGCTCATCCACGTGACGATAAACCTTTTCACCGATCTTTTTCTTTAGATCACTCTGCCGCACAGGTTGATAATAAGCTATAAGTGCGGCGGTTTTTAGGAGGTCTTCGTCCATCTCGGACTGCTGAACATGGACCCCGTAAGATAGGTAATCAGAAGAAAGTTCCATGGAATAAGTAGTCCCTATCTTTTTTATCTCGATAGCAGACTTCCTATTACCGTACATCCGTCTTAACTTTTTTACTGCTTCCCTTAGTTCACGGCGATCTACCCCGGTCATCTCCTCTAGTTCTGGAATGGAAAGCGGACGCCCTGCTGAAAAAAGCACGGATTCCACTACCAGCTCTATATCTTCTTTGTCGGATCCGTCTGAGTTATCCATCATCTTCTGAAGTGTTATACAGTATATAATAATGTAACGCACGTACGAAACCAAAAAAATATATGCATCCTGTCGATACTTCAACTCATGCCAGTTATAACGGTCAGTATGGATGAGTTATCTCGATTATCGAATACGGAACCTGAAGACCTGTTGCATCTTCTGCCTAAGATGGCAGTAGAGGTCGATAATAAAAAAGGCGATGAGCTATGGTTGGAAGTTTATCCAGACCGCTGCGACATGTTGTCCGTTGAAGGTATCGCAAGGGCGATCCGAGGATACAAAAATATGGAAACCGGGGTTCCTACCTACGAAGTAAAGGGATCTGACGTGGTGACAGAAGTAGAGCTGAGCGTTCAGGAAGTACGGCCTTACATCGTTACCGCAGTTATAGAAAACGTAGATTTGAACGACGAGATCCTTAAATCCCTTATGGATGTGCAGGAAAAGATCCATCTTACTTTAGGTAGAGGAAGAGAAAAGGTCGCCATCGGAGTACACGACCTTTCCACAGTTAAACCTCCCTTCGTGTACAAAGCTGTCAATCCACTGACCACTTCTTTTATCCCCCTGGGCTACGTAAAAGAGATGACTTTAGAAGATATATTAAAAGACCATGAAAAAGGTCAAGAATATGCTCATCTGCTCGACGGTAAAGATAGATATCCTCTCATCATGGATTCCGATGAAAATGTACTATCATTCCCACCGATCATAAACGGTGAGCTCACCGAAGTCAACACCGAGTCCACTAGACTTTTCGTGGATATGACCGGTACGGAGCTAAAAGCTCTTGAACAAAGCTTGAACATATTGTGTACCATGTTCGCAGAAAGGGGGGCAAACATCTATCGGACTACCGTCAAATACGGTCAGAAGGAAAGGGAGTACCCTCAACTATCACCCCTGGAGATCAATATATCCATACAGGAATCGAAGAAGTTGCTGGGTGTGGATCTATCATTGGATGAAATCAAGAGTATCCTCGGACGGATGCGCTACGATATCAAAGAGGTACATGAAGATACGATCTCACTCAATTATCCTGCATACCGTCATGATATCATCCACCCTTGGGATGTTATCGAAGATATGGCTGTTGCTTACGGATATGATCGATTTGTAGGTGAGCTACCTAGCGAGCCGACATTCGGTAAACCTCTTTCATCTAAAAAGACCGAAGAAGCCTTTACAGAGCTCATGGTCGGTTATGGTTTCAACGAGGTTATGAATTTCACCCTTAGTAACCCGGAAAAAGAATTCCACAAGATGGAGCTTGCAGAAACAGACGACTTTGTAGAGATCGAGAATCCCGTGAACGAGGAAAGCTCCTGCTTAAGAGTTTGGCTCCTTCCATCTTTGATGGAGGATTTAAAAGAAAATCGTAAAAATCCCCTCCCTCAGAAACTGTTCGAACTCGGCGATGTTGTTGAAAAGTACAATCAGAAAACACGTGCCGCAGGTGTTATATTCGGTCCGGATGCTGGATTCAGCAAGATGAAATCATTGGTTGACGGATTGACTAGAAGTATGGGGATAGGATCCGTTATTGAGGTTAAAGGGCACCCTTCGTTTATAGAAGGAAGATGCGCTTCTGTGATAGCAGATGAAGAAGAGATCGGGTTCTTCGGTGAGATACACCCGAAGGTACTTTCAAATTTCGAGTTGGAATATCCCGTAGCAGCTTTTGAACTGTACATGGAGAAGGTTGAAAAGATCCTTCGTTCTAGGGATACTAGATAGAGAGATCGGTGAACATTCTCGACAGTGTTAAATACCAGCATAAATTTTGCCTTTGTTACTAAACATATCTGCCGAGGTAGCTAAGTCTGGACTACGGCGCCGGCCTTGAGAGCCGCTGAACCGGGGATAGTCCTCACGGGCCATCCCTGAGTCAAGCAAGCCGGTGGCGGACCCCCGCCACGGGAGTTCGAATCTCCCCCTCGGCGTCATCATTATTCTTGAGAGATATCTAAAGGATATGATGGGAGCAGGAAGCTTCGCTTCCTGTGTATTTTACAAGTTTTCGGAGCGGCAGCGACGAAAATTGTAAAGTGAGGAAAACCTACGATTTTGCGTGATCAAACCCGTTTTTTGAGCGCAGCGGGAAAATGTTTTGACAATAGAGGGCTCACTATATTTCTGAAGTAGGATCTGTGGCCCTTGAGTATATCATCATTTAGTATCTGTTATATCGTCGATAAGTTTAAGATATGTTTAAATAGAAGCACCCATGATATCATCCTCTGGAGAAAAAGATGACAAAAGGTCCTATCGTCGCGGTCGGTGGAAGTGTTCCCCTGGAACCAGATGAACCTATATTTCTTGAGATCGTTCGTTTGGCAAAAAAGATCGCCGACGGTAAACCGATCATAGCGATCATCCCCACTGCGAGTCAACATCCGGAAGAGACGGCTCTAGAGTACTCAAAATTGTTTAAAAAAATCGGTACAAAACCGGTGATCTTGAACCCTGAGTTCAGAGACAGCGCAAACCATCATGACTTGAGTAAACTGGCGGAGACCGCCCACGCTTTCTTTTTTACAGGTGGAAACCAGCTCCGGATAACTACCATGCTTGGAGGAACTAGCCTTCTAGCAACGATCAAGAAAGCTCACGAGGAAGGCGCCATGATCGCCGGCACCAGTGCGGGTGCGGCTTGTCTGACAGGGATAATGATCGCCCACGGAGAGAGCGAAGATGCTCTGATCACAGGAGAACTAGAACTATCACACGGCCTTAATTTCCTCGAAAATGCAGTGATAGACACACATTTCACCGCTCGTGGTAGATTTCCCAGATTGATCCACGTTGTGGCTGAAAATCCAGGAGTACTCGGTATTGGACTAGGTGAGGGAACTGCGGCAGTTTGGGATTTTAAAAATAATAAGTTCGATGTGATCGGGAGTAGAAATCTAGTTGTGGTGGACGGAGTGACCATAACCAATAGCAATAAAGCAGATATAAAACCAGGTGAACCGCTTTGTGTAGAAAACATCACACTTCACATACTCACAGAGGGCTCAAGTTACGACCTGGAATCTAGAAAGGCAACTTTGCCTGAGGTGGTCATCACCGAACCAGATGTGGAGATCTGAACTCCCCCATCAGTTGTTGATTTTTGAAAGGGTTTCGATCAGCATTTCGTAAGTATAATCCAGATCCACCAAAGCTATGAGTTCGTCCTTCTGAGACTCTTCTACCGCACGACGAACTGCCAGATGCATGTCGTTTATGATCACCGGTTCCTTGGGATTTGAATTTACTCCCTTCATTATCAACTTTGATATCTCACCGTACTCTCTTCCCCTCATCAGTCTAGGATACTCTGTTATGACTATATCATCGAACCACATCGATATCCGAGCTCCGCTATCTATAAGGTCCTTATCCCTCCGATCCCCCACACCGGCAAATACGATGGTCTTATGCTTTGAACCGGAGGCATCCACGTACTCACCCAAGGCATCCAGTGCACTTGGATTGTGTGCATAGTCCACAAGTATCTTTCTACCCTCATATTCATACATATTTAGTCTGCCGGGATTGGTGGCCTCGGTATTCTCATAATTGCTGAGAGATCCTTTGATACTTTCCAAAGATATCCCAACACAATACGAGGCAGCTATAGCAGCTAAAGAATTCTCCAAAAGCATGCTCACACCTCCCATCAGGAAGGGGGCTTCATCGATACCCATGATCTTTGTTCTGCTGCAATCATCATACATGAAGAGATAGTTATCTTCATGAACAAAGGCCAGCCCGCCTTGGTCAATATGTTCATCTGTGAGTTCGTTTGGTTCTATTGAAAAAAGTACAGGCTTTCCACGACCTTTTTTCATCAACCTCTCTGCAAAATTATCGTTGGCGTTTATCACGCAGTGACCGTCCTCTTCGGTGGCCTCTACGAGGACAGATTTTATGGTAAATATATCTTCTATGTTTCTGATATTATCGACACCAATGTGATCCTCTTTGATATTGGTAACTACGCTTACACTACACCTATCGAATCCTAAGCCCTTCTTTAATATCCCACCTCTAGCAGTCTCCAATACGGCAAATTCGACCGACTTATCTTGTAGAACCGCCTGTGCACTCCAAGGGCCGGTTGTATCCCCATCCGCGATCTTGTCGTCGCCTAGGTAAATACCATCGGTAACCGCCATGCCGGTATGGTATCCATCATCCCTTATGATCCACTCGATCAACCTGCACGTTGTTGTCTTCCCATTCGTACCGGTTACCGCGATGATAGGTATCCTACCATCTCCTTCATGAAAGAGGTGCTCTATCACGTGCTTTCCAACGGGTATGGATCCACCTTCGTTGGGTGAAATATGCATCCTCAATCCAGGACTTGAGTTAGCTTCGATGATGGCCCAATCGGTCTGATCCTGGGGTATAGATATATCTTCAGCTACTAAGTCTATGCCGACTAGGTCCATACCGAGTACCCTACTCGCCCTTTCCACCTGCACCTTGAAAGAAGGATGTACCTTTTCGGTACAATTCTCAGCAGTACCGCCGGTACTCAGATTTGCAACCCCTCTTAGATATACTATCTCTCCTTCACCGGGCACGTCATCAGGCCGCTTACGGCACCTTTGTAGATGGGACATTTCTTCTTCACCGAGTTTGAGTTTTGTAAGGGTCGATATGTGTCCCTCACCCCTCCGAGGATCCTCATTTGATAATTCAACCAATTTTCTGATACTGGACTCTCCGTCACCAACAACATGAGCAGGCTTTCTTTTAGCCACCGCCTTAACTTTGTGGTCGATGACTAAAAAACGATAATCGGTACCTCTTATGTACCTCTCAACCATAACATCATCAGATCGCTGTTTTACTATGTCGAAAACATCCTTGACCTCGTCCTCATCTCTAAGATCTACGATCACACCCTTACCATGATTTCCAGAAGATGGTTTTAAGACCACGGGATAACCGATACTTTCGGCGACAGTCAAAACATCCTGTAAACTTCTAACTATCTTACCCTTGGGAACATTTAGCCCGTATTTTTTTAGGATGGTTTTGCATAGATTTTTATCGTCCACTATGTCCGAGCCGATGGACGAGGTCTGAGACGTAACTGGTCCCCAGATCTCTTTCTTCTTAACTCCCCATCCAAGAGAAAATAAACTGTACTTTGGAAGCATCTTTTTGTAGGGTATATCACGCTCTTTGGCGGCTTCTATGATCGCATTGGTGCTCGGACCTAGCCTTTCCGCTATAAGGTGACTCTTTTTCATCTCTGCTAAGATACTGGAAAACCGTTCACACCGATCCTCACAAGGAGATCCCTCTTCCAAGAGTGAATTGACGATATCAACGCTGAACTCCAGTGCTCTGGAGGCGACCTGTTCTACATCGAATCCGGTCACCAATCGGTATATGCTGCCCTCTACATGATCGGACTTTGAAAAAGTGACCGACGAACCCAGCGTATTTTGAATGACGAGGACGCAGTGTTCGATGATATTTACAGGAAGCATGCCTTGTTTAAAACGGTCGATCAAAACTCCGGATTCGTGTGAATAACATCCGTTAGAACTCAACCATTCTAATAGACTTGATACCTTCTCTGAAAATCCAGGTTCAGACGATGTTTGCACCCATCTGCCGATATCTATATGTGCTTCCATAACTGGAAACAGACCATGTATGTTCGGCCCTCTAAGATAATTCTCTTTGATCACCCTGATACTTTTATTTTTGTTTGTTCCCCCTAACATACTTCACCTTCCTAAACCCGTTATAATAGACTACCGCGGGTCGGATATATAACATGCTCTTTCCAGCATATAAAACTTTCCTAAAATTAAGGGCTAAGAGCATACCTTATCACAATATTTATACATGATAATCAACCTCCTAGATATACCATGAAAGGTTTGTTCATAGGGAGGTTCCAGCCCTTCCATAACGGGCACCTAGCCATAGTCAAGCAGATGGTAGATGAGTGTGACGATATTATCATCGGAGTGGGTAGTGCTCAAGATGAACTAAAACCTGACGATCCTCTGTCCGGCGGCGAAAGGATCACCATGATCGAACGCACTTTGGACTCAGAGGGGATCACCAACTTTGAGATACATCCGATCCCAGACATCAACTGCTACCCGGCCTGGCCCCATTATGTGAGAGGGATACTGCCTCATTTTGATAGAGTGTATGCGAACTCCGGTGTTGTCAAACGCCTGTTCGATTCCATAAGGGTGGAGGTGGTGGAAGTCGAGCCCATGAATCGAGAAGTATGGAGGGGAACGGAGATAAGAAGGAGGATGCTTGAAGGCGGCGAATGGAAAGGTTTAGTACCGGAAGCCGTCGCTGAGTACTTGGAGGATATCAACATGAAAGAAAGGATAAAACCGGTATATGCTTGCCAAGGGACGACTGAAAAAGAAGTTGCTCATCTACTTACTAAAAAAAGATTAACGATATCTACTGCAGAATCTTGTACAGGTGGTCTGATCGCACATCGTTTAACGGATATACCGGGTTCATCGGCCTACTTTATGAGCGGGATGGTCACTTACAGCGACCAGGCGAAGATCGATCTTTTAGGGGTAAAACCAAAAACATTGGAGGAATACGGCGCTGTTAGTCAGGAAGTCGCAAAAGAGATGGCGGAAGGCGTTAAAGACAAGATAGATACCGATATCGGCATCAGTACGACCGGTATCGCCGGCCCTGGTGGAGGAAGTGCGGAGAAACCGGTGGGAACAGTTTACATCGCTATCTCTACCGATGATGGAACATCGACTAAAAAATTCAAGTTTTCCGGAGACCGCTGGCAGGTGAAAAAACAAACATCCGAATTTGCCCTTGAGTCGATACTTGAACTACTTGATTAACTGTTCAACCCTTCAACCACTTCATTCAAGTACTTGAACAAAGGTGCAAGTTGATAAGTTGAATCCACAACAACAGATATTATCTTATTCCGCCCTACTGATACAGTCACTATGCGTCCGTCCTTTGAATCTACTATGATCTTAGAAGGTGAACTCCTATCTAGTTCGGAATTCGCTGTTTTACCCGCGCCGACCATGGTAGCGACCATTATCCCAAAGGTTTCTTCATGTACTGAAGCCGGTAGATCGGAATACAGTATCATACCCTCTCTGCTGATCAACGCGGACCCGTAAACGCCTTTCTTACTCAATTCCTTAAATATCTTTTCGTATTCTTCATCCAAATTAAAACCCCCTCAATATCCTTTTACCTCAACCTCGAATTCACACTTATCATCGCCTAGACTCTGACAAGCGGTCTCTTTTACATCCACCATATTGCCTGTTTTTTTCTCGTATATGGTAGAGATTATACCCCTCAAACGATGACATGTTTTCGTACTGGAATCTTCGTTAACTTCGATACCTCCTTCGGAAACGGCAGAGTCCTCGGAAAGAGCCAACGACTCTACCCAACCCCGAGCCTTGACCAACTTTTCAGCCCTATCCATGAAATCTTCGTTTACATCGAGTACTTCTATGATACCTTTTCCGATGACTTTACCCTCACGGTAAAATAAACCTTCGTAAGCTGTAGCCATGACTCCTTCATAGAATTTTGCCATGCCTTTGAGTTCCTTTTGTGATATCTTTACGAACTTCATGCTGTTCTCCTCTTTTCTATCTCTGGCATTCAGGGCACAGTAACTGTCCATCGGTGGTAGTCAACCTTTCCGAATATACTCGACAGCTCTCACAGTATCCCGATATCTCGATCTCGCTGGGTTCCTTATAACCCTGGATATCCTCCGGGTAATGTATCCTTGCGTACTCTCGGGTGATATCCAAAAGTGCCGGTGACAGTTCTATTATATCGTTCTCAGTTATGAGCCCTATCAACTTACCGCTGCGCATGACCGGTAGTCTCCTTATACTGAGTTGTGCCATAAGTTCGGC
The DNA here is from genome assembly GCA_003560595.1 of Thermoplasmata archaeon. GTDB lineage: Archaea > Thermoplasmatota > Thermoplasmata > Halarchaeoplasmatales > Halarchaeoplasmataceae > Halarchaeoplasma. The sequence continues at coordinate 12,216 of PWKY01000019.1, forward strand.
GGCATCTCGTATGTTCTTAGTTCCTTCTATGGTTCTAACTGGGCTAGACAATATATCTTCTACTTTAACTTTATTTGGATCCAATCCCTCGGCCACGGCCTTGAAGACGATGTCCATCTCGGTAACTATACCTTCGAGTTCACCTGCTTCGTTCAGAACCACAAGACTGCCAGCTCCCGATTCCTTCATCAAAGACGCAGCTTTGTAAGCCGTTTCAGTCTTCTTGATGATTATAGGGGTGACAGACATCACATCTTGGATCCGCACATCCGGTTCTTTAAAGCTATCCATGTTAAATACCAAGTGTTATAATATTCAGGTATATGTTAAATCTTTCGAAAATATTCTAGGGGTTGGAAAATGTTATTTACCTTCTTCTGATTTGTGTGTTCGATAAAACATGAGATTTGAACTAGTATGTTCCATGACCTTTAGCGGCCCAATAAGCCAACACTTGGAGGACATATCAAAGATATTGGCTGAAGCGGATGAAGACCTACTAAAGAGAGGTGTGCCCAAGGGAGTAGAAGGGGGTGCATCGGTAGTTGATGTGAGCTATGGGGAGGATGAGATAGAGTTAAAAATAGTTTCAGATCGCTACGTGAGGGCTCACGACGCCGTACTCCGATTGAAAAAAAAGTTGAGCCAGGAGATGGGAAGAAAGCATCACGTCGGCATCAGGGTCGTTGAGATCGTTTCCTATGAAGTAACGTTTAATATAGCTAGTGAACCCGAAGAGCCTATAAAGATACCCTTCGCAGAAGGGATATCATTCGACGGGGACATGTGCCGTCTGAAGATAGGGAAACTCACCCAGGAGCAGCTAGGGAAGAACTACGTCGATCGGATGATAAAAAGGATAAAGGAAAAGGTGGATGCCCAGTTTTACAAGGGTAAAGGTGAACAATGGAATCTACTTTGGCGCTCTGAAGAAAAGGAGATGAATTGGGAAAAGGATCCCACGTTGGAGATGGAAAAAAGGGGATGGATCGCCAAGGGTCCGACAAAGGGAAAATGGTTCTACAGACCGAAGGCGGCAAAGATACTACGAATTATGGAAAGGATCGCCATCGAAGAGGTGATGGACCCCCTAGGTTTCGAGGAAGTTATCGAGTCGATGATGGTACCCTTTGACACCTGGATAGATACCGGTCACATGGCTGGAGTGCCTAACGAGATGTATTACGTTTCCGAGCCGATAACTAGGGATCCAAAAGAGTGGGAAGAATTCGTCGATCACATAAAGATATCAAAGGAGGTGCCGATGGAACTACTCCGTAAGCTGGTCTCCGAACCAAAAAGCGGTATATGCTACGCCCAATGCCCGGTGGTATATTGGTCTCTAAAGAACCAAACCATAGCAGACGAAAGTCTACCGCTTTTGCTCTACGATAGAACGGTGCCCAGTGCCAGGTACGAATCCGGGGGAAGGCACGGGATCGAAAGGGTCGACGAATTTCACCGTATCGAGCCGGTATATATAGGCACTAAAGAGCAACTTTTGGACCTTAAAGAAAAGATGATAGAAAGATACCGATATGTATTCGAAGAGATATTGGAGTTGGAATGGAGGATGGCAAAGGTTGACCCCTTCTACCTACAGCAGGCCGGTAGTAGTGAAGATGAGCAAGATGAAGAAGGGACCATCGACTTCGAGGCTTATCTACCTTATAGAGGTGATAGAGAGGAAAGCGAGTGGCTTGAATTCCAGAATTTGAGTATATTTAAAAAATATACGGAATCTTTCAACATCAAATCACAGACGAAAGAACTGTACTCCGGCTGTTCTGGCATAGGATTGGAAAGGTGGGCCTCCGCCTTCCTGGCGCAGAAGGGGATAGAGCCGGAATATTGGCCGAAAAGGTTCAAAAAATATTACGGAGAGTCACCGAAAGGTTTAAAGCTACTATAACATACGCTTACAATCTCCAATAGAAATACCAAAAAGTTGTTATAGCATATGGAGATAGCAACAATCCAAGCTAATCAGGGGAATCATAATGGCAAGGCGAAAGTCTAGAAGAGCATCCAGACGTGTAAAGGACAAATGGAAATCAAAGAGCTGGTACAATATCGTAGCACCAGATATGTTCAACGGGGCTAAGGTGGGAGAAACACCTGCAGCCGAACCAGAACTGCTACTTGGTAGGATATCTAATGTTAGTCTTCAGGATTTAGCAGGAGATTTTTCCAAAGTACATGTAAAGGTAAAGCTCAAGATAAACGCCATAAGAGGCGGAGAATGTAAGACCCAGTTCTACGGGCACGATATGACTTCTGACTTTGTCAGAAGATTAACACGCCGTAGGCGTTCGAAGATAGAGCCGACCTTCGATGTGAAAACGAAAGAAGGATATCATATCAGGGTTAAGGTACTTTCAGTGACCAACAAAAGGATAAATTCATCTATCAAAAAATCTTTGAGAGACAAGCAGAGAGAGATCATCCATGAAACTGCCTCAAAATCAACTCTATCACAGTTTGTCCAAAAGATATTGTTTGGATCCCTCGCTAGCTATATCAAAAAGGAATGTAAGACGATCTACCCACTCAGAACCGTGGAGATATGCAAATCAAAGATACTTTCTATTCCCGAATCAGAGCAAGTTGAAGACCTGATCCTTTCAGAAGAAGAGATCGAAGAAGAGACCGTCGAAGAAGAAAAGGTCGAAGAGGAGAAGGAGATTGAAACCGATAAAAGATTATCTAAGCCAGAGATCTTGGAGATATTCCAGGAGATCGAAGGAGTTGGACCGACCATGGCTGAGAAACTGTATGACGGTGGATTTAGAGATCTCAAACAACTCAAACAGGCTTCGGAAGAAGAGCTCAAGGAAGTTGAAGGCGTAGGGCCGGCTTTTTCTAAGAGGATCCATAAAGCCCTACACGAAGAGGATTGAATTTTCCGTTTGTCGGGGTAGCTCAGCCTGGTGGAGCGCTAGACTCATAGGGAAATCAATGCGTTCCTGGGACATCTAGAGGCCGCGGGTTCAAACCCCGCCCCCGACATCGGTATATATTTTTACTAAGGGGTTGAACCGCAGGTTCACGAAACGATCTCTGATCGTTGAGCGTTTAGAATTACGAAGGATGAGTAATTCTGAACTGAACCCC
>PWKY01000084.1 GCA_003560595.1 Thermoplasmata archaeon
CTATACTCAAATAAACTAAGGCCAATAACTAAGGATTACAGATAGTATATTTTTTTATGAAAAGACTGATATAGGCAAAGAATAAATATGAGGTGATAATGATTATAAATGTATCAGTCGTTATACCCCTATATAACAAGGAAAAATATATTAAGAGGGCTATTGACTCTGTCCGGTCCCAAACTCATCAATGCTTTGAGCTTATAGTTGTCAATGATGGTTCTACAGATAGTAGTTTGGCGAAAGCTGAAGGAATCAAAGATGAAAGAATCAGGATCATAGACCAGGAAAACTCCGGTGAATCTGCGGCTCGCAATAGAGGCATTGAAGAGGCAAAAAATGATTTAATCGCTTTTTTAGATGCTGATGATCAATGGGAACCACAATGTTTGGAAAACTTGGTTCGCGCTGCAGAAAAATATCCAGATGTGAAAATGATTGGTGTTGCCCATAAAATAATTAGCCCTGAAGGTGAAATGATCTATCCAGAGTTTAAATATGTTCCTGAAAAAGAAGGTATTATTGAAAACTATTTTAAAGCCGCATTGGAATGGCATCCAATTTGTGCTTCATCAGTGATTATTCGTAAAGAGGTTTTTGATAAATTAGGAGGTTTTACTGTAGGAATGCAATATGGGGGAGACAGTTTTATGTGGGCTAAGATAGCTTTAAATTATAAAGTAGCTTTTATTAACGAATACCTCACTATTTTATATAGGAATTCAGATGATAGGGCTTCATCACACTATACACTGGCCAATGATTTTCCACTATTTGAATACATAAGTTCCATGGATAAAGAAATTGAGGTGGAAGATTACTATATAAAGGAGTACATATACGGAATTTATTTAAAGATGGCAAAAAGATGTTTGCGAAGCGGGGATAAAAGTAAGGCAAGGCAGTTTATTTCGAACGCAAAGGAAACAAAACTATCCAGAAGAATGTACATAAAGCGCAAAATGGATTTATATCTCACACATCCAATGATTAACATTTTAGCTGATATATGGAGCAAAATAAAGAATTAAAAAAATGGCCTTAGTTAACTTGATGGGTTATTGTAAGGGTAATGGATGAGAAAAAAATGTTGTGGGTTTAATCTTGGTGAAAAACGCTTTATGGCTTATATAGATGGCAGACGGAAGCAGATATCCTCATAGATGAGTAGTGCCTGGAAGGTGGTAAGTATGAAAACAAAAATAACAAATGTTTCAGTGGTCATTCCCCTATATAATAAAGAAAGACATATAAAAAGGGCTTTTAATTCTGTCATCGGACAAACATATAAGTGCTTTGAGCTAATAATTGTCAATGACGGTTCTACAGATAATAGTTTGATGAAAGCTGAAGGAATCAAAGATGAAAGAATCAGGATCATTAACCAGGAAAACTCCGGTGAATCTGCGGCTCGCAATAGAGGTATTGAAGAGGCAAAACATGATTTAATCGCCTTTTTAGATGCCGATGACCAGTGGGAGCCTAAATGCCTGGAAAATTTGGTCCGCGTTGCAGAAAAATATCCTCATGCCGGTATAATTGGAACACCATTTAAAAGAGTTAATAAGAAAGGTGAAACTATTTATCCGGAACTTAAATCTGTTCCTGAAGAAGAAGGCATTATAGATAATTATTTTAAGGCTGTTTTGGATTGCAACCCAATTTGTATGTCATCTATAGCTGTTCGAAAAGAAGTTTTTGATCAACTGGGTGGTTTTACAGTAGGAATGCACCGTGGCGCAGATGGAGTGATGTTAAGCAAGATTGCTTTAAATTATCCGGTTGCCTTCATTAATAATTTTCTTGCAACTGTATATCTAAACGCAGATAATAGGGTTTCTTCAAAGGGCGAACTTATACATGATTTTCCTATACTTGAGTATATCAATTCCCTAGATAAAGAACTTGAGGAAGAAGAGTATTATTATATAAGAGAAGTTGTTAATAAATGGTATTTAAAATTAGCAAAGAGATGTATACGCATCGGGGATAAAAAACAGGCAAAACAGTTTATTTCCCAAGCAAAAGCAACTAAGCTATACAGGCATATTTATACAAGGCGCAAAATAGATTTATATCTTTCTTATCCGCTGATTAATAGGTTAGCCGGCATCTGGAGAAAAATAAAAAAATTCAGGTTTAGCTGATTTGATGCACTGGATGTGTCTTGCAAATCACAACCAGGTAATCTTTTTTGTCATGCTCAGGCTTTGATAACGGGACTGAATAAGCCATGAAAGATAAATATATTAAGAGGCTGTTGGAGGCAACCATGAGAACAAAAATTCTTTTTGATCTTGAGGCAGCTCAGCCTAAACTAGATGGTACTCCACACGGAGCGGGAGAGTATGCCCATGTGGTTTTTAAGCGTCTGTCCGCAGTAAACACCAGTGCTGAGATTACAGCTATCTATAATCCATCAAAGTGGCTTGATCCTGCTTTAAGGAATTTAGCCTCAAAAGCCCCGATAGAGCTGGTTGAGATTCGCAACATAGATGAATTCCATAAGTTAGTTGATCTAAATAATTTTCAAAAGTTCTATTCATCAGCGCCTCGCAAGTACTACGATTCGGATTTAAAGAACCTGCAAGTTATATTTACAATCCACGGCCTGCGCCGTATCGAGAAAGAAGAAGGGCGTATTCCTTCGAGTTCAAGACCAGTCCGGCAGGTTATAAGAAGTTCTCTCAGAAGCTTATTAAATCGGGGAAAAGTTAATACCAGGAAGGAAAAAGACAAAAGGCTGGTTAATATCAAAGCCGCTAAGTTTAATATAGTCGTTCCTTCACTGCATACCAAGTATAATCTTATAAACACTTTCCCAGAGCTCTCAGAAATTGACATTAGGGTTTTATACAGCCCCATTCCCTTTTTAGTAAATGAAGAAAAATTAGGAGACTGTCAGGTTATCATAAATAATTTCGACTTGCAGAGCCGACAATTTTTTCTACTGGTCAATGCCAGACGGTCTGAAAAAAATGCCCAGTTTGGGATGCAAGCTCTGGATAATGTTTTTACCAGGTTCCCATCACTCAAAAAAAGCGTTTTGGTGGTGGGGGCAGATGATAAATACCCGCGTTTTGAAGGATTACAGAACAGAGATTGCTTCAAACTTATAGAGTACATTGAACGTAGTACGTTGGAATGTCTATACAAAGAGGCGTATGCATTGATCTTTCCTTCCCTTGATGAAGGTTTTGGCTACCCGCCCTTGGAATGCATGCGTTACGGTACCCCCGTATTATGTTCAGTAAATACTTCTATGGCCGAGTTATATTATGGAGCCGCCCTGTTATTTAACCCGCTAATGGTGAGGGAATTAGAAGCCAGGATTTTGACCATACTTCTTGAAAAAGATGTTTGGGAAGAATATTCGTCAAGAGGATTAATCAGATACAAGGAATTAAGTAAAAGGCAAAATGAGGATTTGGAAAAACTGGTAAACCTCATTCTTGCACCTCTGTGATTTACTTTTTGAAAACTTGGGAGGTTGGTTAGTAATGAAATACTTCAAAAGCATGTTTAAGAATATAGCAGTTATTTTTGCAAAAGTAGCAATTTTTTTGTTGCCACAAAAAATAGTTGCAAAACTTAAGAACAAATACATTTATCAACCCAGAATCAAACAGCTCAAGGTGGGTAACAATCATACACCTTTGTTCGGAAGGATATATTTTGAAGTGCGGACAAGATGTAACGGTAATTGTGATTTTTGTGCAGCCTCCATGGAAAATGAAAAAAGGGCAGATACAACTATGCCATTTTCAAGCTACAAAAAAGTAATAGATGAGCTCTCTGAAATTGATTATAGCGGGAGAGTGGCTTATCATGTCAACAATGATCCCTTGATTTTTTCAGAATTAGAGCAGTACTGTGATTACGCAAGAAAAAGTTTGCCTAAAGCCTGGATAGAAATCCGGACTAACGGGAAAGCTCTAACGAAAGAAAAAGTAGAGTCACTTATAAGTGCTGGTATTAATGAATTGAAAGTTAATGATTATAGCAGCAGGCAATCACAAAAAGTTGCTAATGCTGTAGAAAGCATATTAAACGAAGTAATACCTGTTTATTGTGATTACAATAAAGATAGTAATGCTTATGTTTTAAAAGATAGTAAACGGGAATTAATTGTGAGCTATAATGATCGTGATACGCACGAAGTCCTAAGCTCAAGAGGAGGCACATCTCCGAACAAGAAGAGTAAACCAGAGTTTTCAAGCGAGTTTTGTGAGCATCCTTTTTATCAATTTAACATAACTACCGATGGCCGGGTCAGTAAATGTTGTGCCGACTTATATTTTTCAGAGCCCATGGGTAATATTAACCAAGAAAAAGTTTTAGATATATGGTATGGGGAGAAATTTAAAGCTGTGAGAAGTAAACTTTTTGAAGGAGATCGAAAGATGAGGTTGTGTGAAGAGTGCGACTATTACGGGGTTAGGTGCGTCAATACTCGGTTAGGGCAAATAATATATTCAGCGACCAAATAAAATATTTTATTAGGATCTCACCAAACTATGAGTTACTTGGTAGTCCTACCTTGTTTGAGTATTTTGGGTCGGTAGACAAAACGATTTCTGAATAAAAGTTTAGCGTAATCTTATAAACAATTTTTCAGAGCTCAAAGGAAAACGAATTAATATTTTTACATTACCATGCCGCTGTGTTCCATAACTAAAGTGCCATCATAAAATTAAATAATTCTTGAAGTTTATTTATACAGAGCCGCTGATATTAAACGAATTGGAGATCCGAATATTTACTATACTGTTTGAAAAAATGTTTGAAATGAGTATTCTCCCAAGATATTAAAACGATACAGCGCAGTGTGCGTCAGGCAGACCGAGGAATTGGAAACACTAGCTAATCTGGTCCTTTTGCCACTTTAGCTCTAGCTCAAATTTTCAATAGGAGACAAATTTAAAGAGTAAGACTTTAATGTAATTTGTTAATAATCGAGGTCGAGGTTTTAAATGAATAAAACAAGTTTCATCAATGTAAATGTTAGCAATATAAAAAAGACTCGCATTAAAGTATTATGTATATTACAATATTTGCCTATTGCTGGATCAGGTCATACCAAGGAAGGAGTTTATCCAACCATTTTGAGAGCGCATTATGAAGCTGGTTTCGAAGTAGCAGTTGCAGTTCACAAATGGGGGAATATCGAAGAACTTGGCAATGCCTGCTCCAAGCTAGGTGTAACATTAATTCAACCAAGGCGCAGTATAAATTTTGGAGTTATTGATAAATATATGAGGATTGCTCATAAGTTTGCAAAGATTACATGGATCGACTGGTTGTTCTTTATATGGAGAAACCGGAATATGCTTGCCGGGATAGATGAATATATTAAATCTAAGGGAAGGCCGGATATCATCGCTGGTTTTACTGCTATTGGGAATACGGGTATGAGCGCCTGTTTAATTGGCAAGCGCTATAATATTCCTTACGTGGTTCGGGAAAACCGCACCTATTACACAAGAGGACTAATAAAGGGGAAACTAAAATCTAGAATTAATGACATTATCAAATCTGCTGCTATGGTATTTACCGTTTCACCTCAACTTGGTGCAAACATGAGAAAATATTTTGAAGTCGATTGTAACACTATGGTTACTTTGCAGAACCCGGTAGCTGAAAATTTTTTTAATAAGCCTGATGCCATTGAATGGATGATTGATTTTGGAAAGGGGCGGTTCATATTCGCGGGTTGGACTAAATGGCGCGACATAAAACGCATAGACATTGCCATAAAAGCTTTTTCTATAGTACATAAGAAAAATGCTAAAAGTTGTTTGATTCTTGCAGGTCCCGTATCAAAATCGGCACATTCTCTAATTAAAAAAATGAATCTCGAGTCAGCTGTTTTTCTAACTGGTTCACTTGATCGGGAAGGTATAAAGAGTTTAGCCCACGGGTGCGACTGCTGTATAGTTCCCAGTGATCATGATCCTGGCAATAATAGTATTCTTGAAGCATTGGCTGCCGGCAAGCCATGTATAGTAACAAAATGTGGCGGTTCAGAATCTAGGATTACAGATGCTTCCTTAGGACGAATTGTTGAAAAAGGGGATATTATGGGTTTTGCTTCGGCGATGGAAGATGTACTAATTAACATAAAAACTTTCAATTCTAAGCATATAAGAGATGAATGCTATCGTTTATACTCCATCAAAGCATTTGGTGCGCGATTAAACTCTGCTTATAGTTATTTATTAAAATGTACTTAACTATAAATAAGATAAATGTATAATTAAAGTTACTGTTAATTTAAACTATTTAGAGTTCTTTCATGTTTGCCATTGGGGTTATTGGGGAGGAGTTATAATTTGTGCTAAAAAATATTTTGAAGCATATTAAGCAAGGCACATTAACAATTGCTGTAATAAGGGAATTATTGAAAATATTTAAACATAGCGCTCCATACATCTATTACTTTAATATTAAAAACAGAATAATCTATGGACCTTTAGCTCCAAAGTTTGCAGAAACTATTTGGATTAATCCTATAGATGTAAAATATAAAGTTTTAATTCCACAGTTTGGTAATTATGATTGGATGATTTCTGGAGAAGTGGTGGAATCTTCTTTACCTATAGAGCAGGCAATACCTATTACGGAAAATCAGATAGTAAGGTCTTGCATTGATCATTGGGTCAATTACACCCCTTGGAAAGAAACAACACATTATAAATACTTGTTGGACGTGATAATGGAAAAAGGCAGGTATAAGCATTACAAAAGCATAGAGGACATAGAAAAACGCTATTTAAAATTGGACGAAATATTTAAACAAGCAAAACAGGAGAGAAGATTAATTCCAAATAGTAAAAAAAACTGCTTACTATATCGTAAAGTCGAGTCAACAATACACATAGGTCCGAAAGGTGAGCTTATTAAAGGAAGTGGCGGAATGCATAGATTTGCAATAGCGTATATTTTAAAAATTAAATATCCTGCTCAAATAGGTTTAGTGCATAAAAGTGCAATCACATACTTGAATGAATTGAGGAAAAACACATGAAATAAACTCTTTATGATACATTGCTTTAACCCATAGATTAAGAAGATTAAAGTTAAGCTTTCTTTCTCTTTCTTTCTATGGTAAGTCTATGGTAAGTTTATTTAACTTCCGTGCTATTTAATTCGGGGTTGTTCATGTATCTGTCATATCCGTTACCTAATATAGTTATGACAAAATAAATTGGGAGTTTTTTTATGAAGAGAATTGATTTTATGGGAGCACCTGGCATAGGTAAAACTACATTATTTAATGAACTGAATAAGTTCCATAGCAGAAGCAAAAAATGGCTGACAATTCAGGAAGCTAAAGTTTATATCGCTAATGGTATTTTAAGTGATCATTTTTTATCGATAGTAAATTTAAAAAAGTTTTTAATAAATGCCGCTCGACCAAAAGGGTTACAAAAACAGATAGTGGATAATGTTCTATCATCTGCTGCAACAGATGCGTTATTGCTTAAACAAAGTGAATGGTCTAGATATTTAGAGTTTTGTGCTTATCAAATTGGGTTCCTCCAAAAAGAACCGATTTACCGTATATATCTAGCCAAATGGCTTGAATCAATATTAAGCAATGTTGCTCTTGCAGAAGAATATAATAGCCCTCATAAGGTTTTATTTGATGAGTCTCTTTCACAAAGAGCACCTGGTTTATTACCATGGGACCATACATCATGTTTAAAGGAATGTCATGATTATTTTAAATTAATGCCAGCTCCCTTTGCGGTTGTTCACTTAAACGCTAAACCAGAGCAAATTGCTAAAAGAATCATAGAAAGATCTAAGGTGATAACTATTTCAATGCAACATCGTGGGTTAACAAGAACTGAATTACTTGAAAGGTCAAAATCTGCCAATGCAATTTTTCAAGTTGGTGCTGAGGTTTTACGAGAACGAGGAATCAAAGTTATAGATTTAGATGCTGATAAAAATACAATAATAATGGTCACTGAATTAAAATCTGTTCTAAGTGGTTTATAATAGAACTCATTTATTTACGAATACTTAATTTATCGTATCATTTAAGCAAAAACAAGTTGAGCAAATAAATGTTAGTATAAGTGGAAAATACAGAATAATAAGCATATGTGATAATTTATTATAAAAAAAGATGAAAGTCGATGAAATTAACCTTGAATTTGTTGCATTATTTTGTTTCCTTAATAATAAAAAGATTAATTATTGAAGAAAGATGAGATGTTATCGGTAAATGAGAATAGCAATAATTAATAAACATCCAGAAGATTATTTAGGCGGTAGTGAAATACAATGTGATTTATTTGCTAAGCATCTAAAACTAAGAGGTCATGAGATCTTATACATTGCGATAAAAGGACTTAAAGAAAGATATAACAGGAATTATGAAGTATTACCTGTAAAACAAAGATCTGGTGAAATTGCTTATGTATGCGAGAAATTTGCTCCTGAAATCATATATTGGAGATATAACAAAAAAATATTTTCTTCTTCAATGAAAAAACTAAAAAAGCTTAATGTTCCAATAGTTTTTGGTGTTTCTCATATTAACGATTTTTTAAAATGGTCATATAAGCCTGTTAATACTGGAAGTAGGATTATGAATAAAATGTCTAATTTGTACAAAATAGTCGATTCTGCCTGGAATCATGAAGGATTTAAGTATATAGATGGTTTGACAGTGAACAATTATGATTATCTTAATAAAGTAAAAATAAATAACCAGATATATATTCCAAATTCTATGATAACAAATTGTATACCCTTTAGTTGGGATCGTCCTTTTTGTCTGTGGGTTGCAAATATTAAAAAATCAAAAAACCCTGAGTTGTTTGTTGAATTAGCACAAAAATTACAAAATATCGATATGGATTTTCTAATGGTCGGCTTTATACAGGATAAATTTTATAGTTATTTGGAAGATAAATCAATTATGCCAAAAAACTTATACTACTTAGGACCAAAAACATTAACTGAAGTCAATGGGATGTTAAAAGAAAGTCTATTTTTAGTTCATACTTGTAACCCTGAAGGTTTTCCGAACATTATGATTCAAGCGTGGCTTCAAGGAAAACCGACTGTTTGTTTATATTTTGACCCAAGTGGATATCTTGAATCAAAAGGTATAGGACTTTATTCTCGTAATTTGCATCGATTTGTTTTTGATGTTAATAGACTATTAGAAGATAAATCATTACGTGAAAAAATGGGACAAAAAGCAAAAGATTTTGCAGAAATTAATTTCTCTATAGAAAATAACGTTGCAAAGTTGGAGGTTTTTTTGAAACAATTAGTAGAGATAAAAATGCTCAATAATTAGCAATTTTATGGCTTTACTTTTTCCGGAATAATCCCCGATATCCTAAAACTGGAAATACTATCAATGCTGCATAAGTTCTTTAGAAACCAATAACGGTAAAATTGTAACAGCTGGTAATAAATATTCGCTTGATAGTTCATAGAAAAACCTTGTCGGGGTTCGATGATCTAGACCAGACACTTTTGGTCATAGGTCAAGTAAAATCAGGAAGGACGGATATCGATTTCTGCGATACGTACACTTAAATGTTATGATTGATAAGATCTTTTGAACTTGTCCATACCAAACTATTCGATTGTTATTTTATAACGAGGTGTAATGATGAAAGTGCTTTATATAAAAAGAGATGATTGGATTCGTGGTATTAAGAAAAATAAGTATTCAAAAATATTAAAAAGTTATCTAAAAAGAAATGTATTGATGGGTCAAGGCGGGTTTTTTGAAGCAGCTGTTTATTCGACTTTTGAGGTGACTGAAATTAGCTATCATAAAATAAAATATTTACCACTAAAATTTCTTAAAGGACAATTTGACTTTATAATCGTCAATGAAAAATCAATTATTGATTTACATGAAACGAAAGCTTTATCTCAAATTTTTAGTGAAACACCGAAAATATATTTCGCCAGCAGTGCTAGAATTCAATTATTGCCTTCCAATGATATTCTGGATAACTACGATATTGTATTTAAAAGAGAGCCATATAAAGATTTAGAAAGATATATAAATTTGTCTTATGACAATATAAAAAAAATTAAACCCACAATACTGGCATGCCCATTAATAAAAATTAAAAAAAATCAAGCAAAAAACTATACAATTATAGACTCTAAAAAATTTGATAATTATGAAATAAACCCACCGAATTATGAAGTTTCTTTTGTTGGCTCAGGCACTTCTGAATTGCGTTATCATGTGTGTAACAAAGTAAATTCAATAAAATCATGGGATACCTTTTTATCAATCTATGAAAGGCATAAACGTTCAGTGCCGAAATTCGTGTCATCTGATATTAAGTCCGTTAAACTTAGCTTAGATGAGTATGTAAATCTAATTAGAAAAACTTCAGTTAACCTGGCTTTAGAAGGAATTGGCCAATTTACGCACAGACATTTAGAACTTTGGTATTTAGGTGCATTTATGTTAAGCAATTCATCAATTAACGAGATTCAGCTGCCTCACAGCAATCATATTGAAAATATTCATTATGCGGTATTTCAGGATTTCGAAGATCTTATTGAGAAAATAAATTATTACATAGATAATGAGAATGATAGAGAAAGGATCGCTGCTAATGGTAAAAAGCTTTTTGAACAAATATATGATTTTAAAAAACACGGAAAGTTTATTAAAGAATGTATAAAGGCCCTTTAAGGAAGTTAAGATTTTAACTATAAACTTCTGCGATATAATTTCATAAAGAATAAAGGGATACCTGCAAGATGAAAATTATCTACATATCTAATTCAATAATCCCATCTAGATTCGCAAACAGTGTGAATGTTATGAAGATGTGCCAGGCTTTTTCCAAAAATGGACATGAAGTGGTTTTATACGCTCGCGAAGGAAAAAGATTTGATGCTCAGGTCTATAAAGATTATAATGTCAAACCTCAATTTAGAATAATTAGATCTAAATTCCTCCCAACAGAGATAATTAGCAATTTGGTCCACATTTATAATGTGGTTGTCGATATCAAAAAGAAACCAATGCCTGACATTTTTTATTCAAGAGTTTCCTATGGTTTGTTTGTTGTATCTTCATTAGGAATTCCTATGATTTATGAGTCTCATAAACTGCCGGGTATAAAAATTCTAAAAATAATCGAGAAGAAATTATTTTCTAATAGAAATTTTCTACGATTAGTAGTAATATCAAAAGCTCTAAAAAATGATTACAAAAAGACTTTTCCTTTTCTGCCAGACGATAAAATTGTCGTCGCTCATGATGGAGCGGATTTACCGTATAAAGATAAGCTATCTACAGATTTTGAGGAAATTGAAGGATTAATACCGAATAATCACAATTTAAATGTAGGCTATACAGGTCATCTTTACCGAGGGCGTGGGATAGAAATAATCGCTTCTTTGGCAAATGAGCTACCACAGTTTAATTTTCATGTTGTTGGCGGAATGAATAAAGATATCATAAAATGGAAAAGTATTTATAAAATGAAAAACCTAATTTTTCATGGATTTGTACCGCACAGCGAAATCAATAGTTATATAAAAAAGTTTGACATTGTTTTAGCACCGTACCAAAATAATATTTATACATCTAAACAAAAAACAGATATATCTCGTTGGATTTCTCCAATGAAGCTTTTTGAATACATGGCAGCTGGTAAGCCGATTATCGTTTCAGACATAAATGTTTTTAATGAAGTGCTTATAAATAATGTCAATGCAATAATGGTAAAACCTGATGACCTAGAGGCTTGGAAAAACGCAATATTAAAATTATCTAGCGATAAAAATCAGAGAATTAAGTTGGGACAAGAGGCTAAAAAAAATCTTATCCAAAACTACACTTGGACAATGCGGGCGATTAAAGTATTAAACCAGCTTTGAGTTCTATTATATTTGATATAGCATAATACAAATATCCAAATCTAAAAGCGCCAGTTACAATAACCATGAGAAGGTTGGCACAATAATTTTTATAATCTACGTGATTGACTACTAAAAGAAGGTTAAGGTATGTCAAAAGTAAATTATGTTTATAGAAAGACAAACAGATTGGACTCAACTGATTATAAAATAATACATAATATATGCAAAAAGCTTCAGAACTTGCCCCATTAGCCGTGGAATTTGAAGTGGCGGCACCTCAATTCTTTATGATATAAAGCGGTTGAGCAAAAACCTTAAAAGGAGGCACCGCCAGTGTCAGAATATCACAAGGCAATTAAACAGTCTACCGTCAAGAGCATTGAAATTTATCAAGAAGATCAGTTTTATCATCTAAAAGAAGCTCTTAGAGACGGTTTTCAAAGCTTTTGCACCGTAGCTGGTGTAGCTGCATTGCATGCAATAATGGAAGAAGATGTAGCCAAAGTAGTAGGGCCGAAGGGCAAACACAATCTTGATCGCAAGGCTTACCGGCATGGTTTTGAACCAACCAGTGTCATCATAGCCGGAGTCAGCGCCCCGGTAGCAAGCCCCGGGCCAGAACTCTGAGTGGCCAGGCGGTGGAGATTGAAAGCTACGAGCTGGCCAGAAGAGGCGACCTTTTGTGGGAGGTAGCATTAAACCTGATGTTTCATGGCTTATCAAGCCGCAACTATAACTATAGTTCAGAGAACCCCGGCAGTAAAAGATCAGCAAAAAGCACGGGCAGCCGGCGGTTTATCCGGGCCACAGAAGCTGAATTAAGAAACTAATGAAGCGCCAAGTACCCGAAGTTGCTGTGCTTTACATCGATGGTGTTGTATATGCAGAGCACAATGTGATTGTGGCTATGTATGGGTCTGGATGCTGAGGGCAGAAAACACATCCACGGCTTCAAGGTTGGAGCTACGGAGAATGCCCAAGTATGTCAGGATCTGTTGGTTGATTTATGTGAGCGGGGCCTTGATGCTGGAAGCGGCCTGCTGGCAGCAATTGATGGTTCCAAGGCGTTAAAAAAAGTTCTCTAGGCTGTGTTTGCTGAGAATGTGCTTATTCAAAGCTGCCAGGTTCACAAGAAGCGTAACATAAAAACTTACCTACCGGAGACGACCTGGCAATGAACCAAGCAGCAGCTTAACCGGGCCTGGGCTAGGGAAGATACCGAGGTTGCCCTTTGCGACCTAAAAGCCTAGCGACGAGGCTTTAGAGCAATTATCCTGATGCGGCGACCAGTTTAAGAGAAGACCTTGATGAAACATGAACTGTACAAAAAATGGCCATATCGGGATTGTTACAGAAAAGCTTATCGATGAACAACCTGATTGAATCAGCATTTAATTTTGTTTGTGACAGAACCGGTAATGTCGAGAACTGACGAAACTGCAAGATGGTTCAAATGGGGTTTGCAGCCGGTCTGCTGGACGCAGAAACAAGATTCAGGCGCATCAAGGATTACAGGGATATTTTGTTGTTAAAGCACGAAATAAAACAATTAATTGTGGAACAATATGACGGATAGAAGGAAAAGGGAGGGATCGGCTCAAAAACAGCATAATCCTACGCTACGGAAATTCCACGGTGATAGGGGCATGCTCCTTAATTCTGAAATCCTGAGCAAATTTGGCAAGACTTTTTATGCGATCCAGGAAACGCCGAAGTACACATGGTTTCTATCCTGCATTCCCGGATTATTGTTACGAGGGTGGCTTCAGAAGAGCTGATTTCAGAAAAAGTAATTGCCTTGGCCAGTTGTTCATCATTTAACTGATTGCTAATCTCACATAGGGTTTTTAACTGGCTCAGCTGGGCAAAGTTCATCAACAGGATAAACTTTAGAGCTCTAAAATTTTTGACATAATTATCAGTGCTCAAGAGATCTTCAATAGGTTTAGTGTCCAGTAAGTTATGGGATTTTAGGAAAACCTGATAAGTAATCTTAGACAGGAGCATTAAATGAGGCAGATTGCAATCATAAGTCATAAATTTCCCCCGGTCAATTCGGGTTATGGTAACCAAGCACTAGCGGTATTGAAGAAAATAATTGTTTCATCAAACGATTTGAGCTTCGATATTTTAACTGCTAAATACCATATTAAAGAATGCTATGAAACTGATAACCGGATTAGAATCAACTATTTATGGCATAGACTGATCTCAGCAAATACTGAGCAAATAAGTTTTATTAATTATTCCATTTTTCAAGTCCATGCTTTTTTTTGGCTTTTACTCCATTTTCGTCATTATGAACTGATTCACTGCCTGGCATCCGGACCCCATTACGCATTAGCTGTAATAGCGGGAAAGCTTCTTAAAAAAAAAGTTATCCTAAAAATAACCAATGAACGTTTTTTCAAAATTGAAGAGTATTTCCTTTCAGATGCCAGTTTTATTAAGCAAAACTATGTGCAGAAAAAAAATATTATGTTAAATACTTGGCAGATATGGTTTAAAAACCAATTTAGAAAAATGTTGCGATATTTCAATTTTTATTTGCTGAAGATAATATTATTATCGGACATCATAATTGTATTGAACAGTTCAATTATGCTTCAATTAGATCAACACAATATATCATCAAAAAAAATATTTAAAATACCTAATGGGGTGGATGATAAAGTATATTTCCCGGCAAAATCAAAACAAGAAATAGATTATATCCGTTGTAAACTTAATTTGGAGTCGAATTCTTTGGTTATATTATATGCAGGCAGCATCTCTTACATAAAAGGGATCCAGGATTTAATTGAAGCGATCAGGAGCATCAAACCTAAACAAAATGTCACGATAATTTTGTGCGGTGAAGACGGCGGTTATGGGTTAATTTTGAAAAAATCTCTAGCCGAAATTAACAGGCTGAATAATTTGAAAGCTATCTATCAAGGAAAAGTCGATAACTTAGCTGAATATTATCGCGCAGCTGATATCTTTGTTCTCCCATCTTATATAGAAGGATTACCCAATGTTCTCCTTGAAGCGGCTATGAGTGGTTTGCCACTGGTTGCTTCTAATATTGGTGGAAATAAAGATATTATTGAAAAAGGCTGTTGCGGTATTTTGTTTCCACCAGGCAATATTGAATTGCTAAAGCAAGCTTTACAACAATTAATAGAAGATAAAAAACTACGAAGCAAGTTGGGAAATAAAGCAAGACATTTTGCATTTGAGAACTATCGTTTGTCATCTATAGCCGAGCAGTATATACAATTGTACCGAACTCTATAGGAACAAAGAAGATTTGTAAA
>PWKY01000080.1 GCA_003560595.1 Thermoplasmata archaeon
CCACTCGCATCTCCAGTGGCATAGGAATTCTCTAGGGTTCCAACATTAACTCCCATCAGTCCACCTACGAATACGTTTCCCATCACATCTGTAGTGGATAACGAGTACACTGCCGTTCCGGCGTTATATCCCACGAGCCCGCCTACATAGTCACGTCCATCGATGTTTCCAGTTACATATGATTTGGAAATAGTACCTTGGTTATTTCCAACTAGGCCCGCTACGTCGTTTTTGCCTCTGACCTCTGTATCGACCACGCCAAAATTGTGAACTTCACCATGTTCTCCGATGCATCCGAAAAGGCCGACGTAGTCAGTGCTTGACCTGTTTAAATACAATCCTATGATCTCGTAACCTTGGCCATCGAGGCGGCCTTGGAAGCTCAAAGAGGGGGTGTCCCATACATAAGTTCCCACAGGGTGCCATCCTGCGCCTTGCCCATTCACGGCATCTGTACCCCACATGCTGGCCCTGTTGTTCAGGTACGGAGCGAGGTCGATGGCCGATTCTATGATGTATTTCGCACCGAGGTCCATTGCCATGAGCTGTAACTGATGGCTGTTCGTTATCTCCGTACTCCACTCCATCTGCAGGAACGGTCTTGTTTCACCGTCGGCCATCCACCATGTATCTACGAAATCCCAGTCCGAGAACGTGGTGATGTCCATCATAGAATCGGTGTTCAATCCGGTTGCATTATATGCGGTGCCTGCCTGTCCGCTGGTTTCGACGTCCCAGAAGTTTCCGGACATCTCGTAATCTTCGCCAAGCAGTATCTCTCCTGCAAATCCACTATCTGTCAACGGTCCAAGATCGCTGAATACCTGACCTGTTGAATAGCAATTTAATATCTTTGCATCATTGTTGTAACCCACGAATCCACCAACCCAGGCATGCTCATCATCGGTAATACGTTCAACGCTGCTTGTCGAATAACAGTTCTCGATGACGGCACCTTCCCAATTATTTCCTGCGAAGCCGCCTATTATCGAATCACCTGAGACGGTCACGGAGGCATAACATTCGGAGATATCTCCAAGATTCCAACCTACAAAACCACCTGTGTGATGGTCCGCTCTAACGTTTCCGGTGACAAAGGAATTTCTCACCTGACCTCTATTATCACCAACCAGACCACCTGAACCGGTCCTGGCTATGATTTCAGAATTTGAAGAGCTGTTTTCGATGGTAGCAAACCCTGAATTGATCCCGACCAATCCACCGAGGCCAGAGTCACCTTCGATGGAGCCACGGGAGTGTGAATCTATCACGATGCCGTAGTTAGAGCCGACTAAACCACCTGATCGATAATGCCCGGATATCCTGAACTCTGCATAGCAATTAGACAATACGGAATCTCCACGCATACTAGCGACTATGGAGCCGACATATTCATTCGCAGTTATATCGACATCGACCATCTTAAGATCTTTTACGGTGCCGTCCATGACCGTGCTGAATAATCCCACATAATTCGTACCCGGTCTATTGATGAAGAGGCCGCTTATGGTGTGGTTCTGACCGTCAAAGGTACCGTTGAACCAATCGGGATGTACTCCGATCCGGTCCCACCCTGCGGTTGTCGGGTCGTTGTAATCCATGTAGCCGGGGGTGTCTTCATCTAGGTCATTGGCCAGGATGTAATTACCGCCAAGATCGTATCTCATATCGTTTAGGTCGTGCCAGTCGTAGATATAATAAGGTGATACAAGTAAACCCTGGGCTTCTAGCTGAGCTTCCCTGGAGATACCCTGGAGTATGGGATAGCCATCTTCCGAGGCATCTTCATGTTCCTCCTCCACCGTCTCCCAAAATCCTCCGAAATCCAATAGAGACATCTCAGTTTCCACACTGTCTCCCTGCATCTCTTCAGTTAGCAAACCGTGGACATCGGTTATACTCCCCATATTCTCACCTACAGCGTTACCTCTTCCGGATGACTCTGTGTCCCAGTATGAGTTCATCAGTGTTTCTTCGTTCTGTCCTAGCAAACCGCCGAGGCCCCATTCTCCGGTTATCTCACCTACAGCGTAAGAGAGAGCTACTGTAACCTCCATGTCCGTTGAACCTATCAGACCGCCTATGGCACCTTCTCCTTCCACATCACCCAGTGCATAGCAGTTCGAGACGGTCCCTTCCATTTCCAATCTTCCAACTAAACCTCCCAGGTTGCTGATTCCATTCACATCGCCGGTTGCGAAGGAAAATGAGATGGTAGTGAACATACCTGTTGAACCTACCAGTCCGCCTATATCATAGGCTCCGGTAACGCTACCGATAGCATATGAATAGTATATGGTACCTTCCCCGGAATTGCCCACGAGACCGCCTACATTATTACCACCGCTCACATCTCCTGCAGCATGGGAGTACTCTATGTGTCCCATGTTGATACCTACAAGACCACCTGCTATGCCAGCTGATTCATAGGCAAAGACTGTACAGTCTGTGTGGGAGTAAGATATGAGATTATCACCCCAATGATCTGCTATCCCTATCAATCCACCTACATTGTTTTCACCGTGGATCGCTCCTGTTACCTGTACATTGTACACGTTGGTTGAACCCCTGGATTCTCCGATAAGAGCACCGACAAAAGTATGGCCCCTAACGTAAACATCTAACAGACTGATGTTGCTTATGCTGGCATGCTGCACGCAGCTGAATAGGCCGACTTCAGACTCAAAACTGCGATTGATATAGAGTCCTTGGATGTAATGACCGCGGCCATCAAGTGAACCGGTGAACAGATTTTGCCAGTCACCTATGGGGTCGAAACCGTCGCCATCGTTCCAATCGTGAGTATCCCAAGCATCTATGTCATTGGCCAGGGCATAGTGCGCGTCAAGGTCCATGTTCTGAAGATCATGAATATCATAGATCATATGAGGATCTTCTAAAGTTCCTTCACCCATCAACTGCCCAGGATATGTAGATACTTCGCCCCCCTCGTCAAAAACAGGGACACCGATCACTATAGCGATACTTCCCAGTGCAAGCATAAGCCCTAGGATTACTGACAATATCTTTTCTTTTTTCATCATAAACTCTCCTTTGATAAACAGTGATATTAAACTCTGTTTAACATGAGAATATTAGAAGATTATAAATACATTTCTATATGCCGATAATATGAAATAACTTATATGTATATTTCAAGAATGATATCATATTATAAAATTGAAAATGTGTGAGATTTATGATCATATCCTCTTAGATTGAATATGCCGTACTACAGAATCCCTTTAGGCTAAATAGTATCAGTTGAATTACCAATAATCTTCTTCTATCTCCATAGATATGTCTTCGTAGATCATCTCGAGTAGGTAGTCGAGATCCTTATTCTGAATTTCCACATACCGTCCTTTACCGCTCTGAATTTTTGCAGTCAGTATGTCGGAGTCTTTGGTGATCTCTATTGAACAGACGGTTTCATTCATTATTATCCTCTACATGAGAACCGATACGGAGGATATATATATACCTTCCGCAAAAACCAGAGGATGTTTTTAAACCATTATCATCGTTACTACAAACTACAGGATATACCTCTTTTTTAGAACGATATACTAGAACTCGAAATAATCCAAAAAATACTTATCATGAGAACAAATCCGGACAGATATGGGAAAAGAAGACGAAGTAAAGATCGAAGACGTAGGTAAGGGCGACGAGATAGGAGTACAGCTTCCGGACTGGCTGGCAGAAAAAAACAGGATCCCACACGGCGTACTTGAAGGAGAGGTAGAAGCTGTTACCGAGAAAGCTGTATTGATAGGAGATGATTGGGTTCCCAAAAGTCAGGTAGAAAAAAGTTGGATGTTGTGATATTCTAAATCTTATTCCGATCATCGGTGGTCCTATCGAAAGGTTTTAATGTACTCTGAGTTATTCAATGAACGATGAAAACGATAGCCTTTTTAAAGGACTTCATCAAAAAGGTAAATTACTCTCCTGAGGGGGTACATTGAATGATATCCTTTTTAAAATATTGAGGATTTCAGGTTTACCGATCATATTTAGAGAGTTGATACAAAGAGATAAAGTAACTATCCTGATGTTTCACGACATAAACAGAAGCACCGCAAAAAGAACTTTTTCTTACCTTTGCGAGAATTATAACATCATATCTTTACAGGATTATATCCAAGCGATAGAAAAACAGGACAAAAGCAAGATCCCAAACAAAGCTTTGATAATCACATTTGACGACGGGCGGATCGAAAACTACCGACTGTTGGGTTTGATCAAAAAGTTTCGCATACCTATCACGATCTTCCTTTGCGCTGGAGTGGTCGACACCGACCGGCATTTTTGGGGTAAGTTAAACGATGATTCCATAGATATACAAGGATTAAAAAAGAGATCAAACAAAGAAAGGCTTGAGATCCTATCTGAAGCAGGTTTTAAGCAGGATAAAGAGTTTGACGAACCTCAAGCCCTTCAAAGAAAACACATAGAAGAGATGAAACAGTACGTTGACATGCAATCACATACCATTTTCCATCCTATACTACCTCGTTGCAGCACTCCTCAAGCTAGAAAGGAGATATTCGGATCAAAAAAGTTACTAGAAAACAACTTTAAACTAAAAATCGATGCGATATCCTTTCCAAACGGGGACTATTCTAAGAGGGAGATACAGCTGGTAAAAGAAGCAGGCTACAGATGCGCTGTAACAGTGGATTTTGGATTCAATACGATGAAAACGGACCCGTTCAGATTGAAACGATTATCCATGAACGATACAGATGATATCAACGAGTTGATCGTTAAGTCAAGCGGTGTTTGGGACTTTTTCAAAGATCTGATATGAGTTAAATATTCAAGGTAGATCAGAGGCAAAAAATGACCATGAATCCGGATCCTGCACGTCCTTTCCACCTAAAGTGAGATCCTGGACCTCTTTAAAGACGGGTTTGATCAAAGCACCAGGCAGACCTTCTTTTTCTATCACTCCTAATCTCTTTAATAATCTAACTACGAGTGCACTTTTAGGTTTAAATCCGATACTTGAAAGCAGGCTTCGTTCTCTTCGGCTACGGGTGAACACGTATGCGGTTATAGGGGCAAAATATTTGACGATTTCACGTAACAAATATCCAAGATGAGATATTTCCCTATAACCATACTCCATGATGGAGTAAGATCTGTTGTTCTTTTTATGTAAAGATATATATCCTACGAGTTGACCTTCTTTAGTACAATATGCATAGATGTGTTGGTGGGGGCTGTCTTTGAATCTCCAACTGTAAAAGGCCTCGTCTCTCACATTTGATATCTTATCATCATCCCTAACTCGATCCATAAAAGTAGATACCTTTTCTACTTTCAAATCTTCACATATATTAATTTTAATATCTCCCTTTTCAACCAGTAGGTCATGGAAGCGAGGAGGGGGGTTTAAAATGCTCTTCCTATTTAAAAAATACATGTATTCTCGATCACCGACAGGTGTGAAGCCCGCTTTTAAGTTACCAGCAGTACTTTGTAAGTTGGAAGCAAGGCTGATAATGAATGGTAGGTCTTCATTTCCAGAAATAGAATCTTCTGCGAATGCAGTCAGCTCTGAAAAAATACCTCTTCTTCGATATTTTGGGTGTACTACCGCATCTACTGGGATCGCTAAAGAGAACTGCCGATCATGGATTATATATCTTTGAAAGACAAAACCTCTATGCCCAACTATCTGTGTTCCATCTAAAGCCAGGTAACAAAGAGGCATCTTTGTATAGGGGTTTTTTTCATACCTCCATTCAAAAAGGGTCCTTCTTTTTACCGTATCTGAATCAGTCCACATGAAAGATAAAAAGGCAAGCAGATCTTCTTTATGATCTGGAGTATATTCCACTATCGATATATCCGACATATTTTACCTCTTCCATCAAAAGGATCGACCATCATTTCTATGCACAATGCATAGGAGTGTTATATTATTTTTACTCGGAAGATGATATCGTTTAAAAAAGAAAGATGTTATCGTCGTACAGGGCCGGCCTCCATATCAGGTTTTGATGGCAGATGATCACCTCGAACACACCTGAAAATATACCCATAGCACCTAGAACCTGCAGCTATTCCATCTTACCTATTTATCGTTTATCTTCCTTATTTTCTTATGTTACCTTCCGTACTTTTACATATTTGCAGACAATTCTCCTGATCTAGCTCTTTTTGTATATCTTTCAGGTGCCCGTTTTGGAGCCTCGTGGAGGTACGAGTGTCACGGCACCCCATAGTAATGCCATCAGGGCTACAGAGATGAAAACGGTATCTAGTTCAACGAATATTAAGCTTAAGCCGATAACAAATGGTGCAGCGGTCATCCCCACATATTTCATCGTGTTGAATACGGCTATGACCGAACCTGTGAGCTCCGGTGGTGGTAGGTACGTAGCACGGTTGTATATCGTTGGAGATACTATACCCATCCCCATACCATATACAATAAAGCTCAGGCTTACGAGATAACTTCCCTTGGACCACAAAGGTAGAAGGAAAAAACAGAGGGCGATGAGAAAGAAACCTAAAGACGCCCTTTTACGCCAGTGGAAGTACTTGCGTATGTAAGTGGCCCTGGAGGCGAGTATCGCCGCGAAAGTCCCTTGGAGAGAAAGGGCTAGGCCGGTGAACAACTCGCTGAAACCATGCCCGATGACAAGGTATATGGGCAGAAAGGTTACAAGGGTGTAAAGAAGAAAAAAGACTATCATAGAATGGATCATTATGTTTCTGATCTCCTTTATCTTCAGCGTTGAAAAAAGAGAGGATAGATAGTGTGTTAATGAATTTTGCTTGATCTCCTCAGTGTTATCGGTAGAAGAGGTTTCAGGAAGATTATAAAAGAAAAAAACCGCCAAGATCAAAGAAAAACCATATACTGCAAAAACCAGCCTCCAATCTACAGTTGCTAAAGCACCACCGATGGTTGGTATTATGACGGCACCGATAGAGATCGTGCCGGAGAGATATCCCATGAACTTAAGCCGGTCTTTGCCTTTGAACAGATCGCCGATGATGGTCATGGCCACGGGGATCAATCCGGCGATACCTACACCCTGTATCAATCTAAGAAAAAGCATCACTCCAAAACTGGGAGCAAAAATTATCGCTAGACCACACACACCGTCGATAGCTAGGCAAGTCAATCCCACTTTACGCCTTCCAGCAGTATCTATAAAGTAACCGATGATGGGCAGGCTTATAGCTGCAGAGAGTGTATAGATACTGAGTATAAGACCGAATTGGTGATGAGGTGCACCAAAAGCTGTTCCGATGGTAGTCAAGGCCGGAGCTACCAATCCGCCCCCCATGACTCCGAAGGCACCCATCATCATCAGTATGATTATCACATACTTGGGGATATCTCCCCTCTCAGTTCTCACATCGACCACTCTGAATATCTAGTGGTAACGTAACTAAGCAGTACGATTTATTTTCTTTCCTTTACCGAACCTAGATCCTCGGCTACATCCGATAGATCCAGCCTCCTCAGAGTATTCTTCAGTGGGATACCTTCTTCGTCCCAACCTCTAGTATCGTAGTACCTATCTAGTTCCTCTTCGAACTTCCTTCTAGAAAGAGTCTGTCCCTTGGTAGGCCCGTAGATTATTTCGTCTTCGAACACTCTATCCGGAAGGGTATCGTCCTTTCTTCCGAAGCCCTCTCTTATGTTGAAGGCTTTGGAAAGATTGTACACCCGTTCACCAGCCCTCAGGAATTCTGAAAGGTCCATGTCGAATCCGGTCACCGCATTGAGCAGTTCCAGCTGGCCTTTGTCTACCATCAGCCCTCTTGAGAACTTGCACATACCGGTCATATCGTATAAAGTCATCAGATCTTCCATGGACTTGAGTGCAAAGGCTTTACCTTCCATTTTGGTCCGATCGTAATCTTCGAAGTCCCAATAACTACCTCCCATCTCAAGTGCATAGAAGCACGATGTCAGGTGGTCGGCACCCCTCGGTGCGACTGCAAATGCAAGAGCCATACCCTTCACACCCCTTACTTCGAATCCAGCAGGGGGCATACCTTTTACATGTATGGCGAACTTTTCCGAGCCCTGTCCAACTTTTTTTGCTGCCTCATAAACACCATCGCCGAGCAATTTTCCGAGCTCACCTTCTTTGAAGACCATCCTTCTAAGGGCTTCAAGCATGGCTTCAGCGTTGCCGAATTCAAGATCTAGGTCCGTATCGATCAAGCCCTTCTCGTAGGCCTCCATGGCCCATGATATCGTCAATCCAGCAGAGATAGTGTCCAAACCAAGTGTATCACACATCTCATTTGCTTTAGATACCGCTTCGATGGAATCTATCTCACAGGCGCCGCCGAAGGAGTACTGTGTTTCATACTCCGGCCCATCGACTTCTATATCTCCATAGGGGGTATCCTTGGCTACGAAGTACTGGCTGCACGGTTTTGTGCAGTAAGGACAAGGTCTCCTACCATCCCGGTAAACATCCACCCAGTACCTGGGGTTTAGTTCGATCCTATCGTCCGGGTCGTCAAGCTTATCGTAGGCTCTTTTGAAGTATCCCGCCTGCCAGTTCCTGGTAGGGAAACATGCGTAAACCTTGTTTTTAGCGGCCATAGCCTCTCCGGTACCATAGTTGATCTGATTCTCTGGACTGAAACTGTCGTCGGCGGTTTCTCCTTTACCGGTGGTGATTTTTCTCCATTTGGTGTTGAGCTCATTCAGCTTATCTTCGTCATCTACAGGAACACCTTTAGTTCCTTTTACTGCGATAGCTTTCAGGTTCTTTGAACCCATCACAGCACCTCCGCCTCCCTTTCCCGCCTGACGGTCCTCGCACTCTATTGAAGATATTCGGGATAGCTTTTCACCGGCTGGACCGATGACTGCGGTACGGTATCTTCCGTACTCTTCTTTGATCTTCTTATCCGTCTCTCTTGTATCCAGACCCCAAAGATGTTCTGCATCTACTATCTTAACGTCGTGATCCTCGATGACTATCATGGATGGTTTATCGGCTCTCCCTTTGACCACCAATGCGTCGTATCCTGCTTTCTTTAACTGATCGCCCAACTTTGCACCAACGATGGTCTTACCGTAGCCTCCTGTCTGAGGGGCTTTGAATCCAAAGGTAGTTTTCGAAGCGGTAGGTATCTTCGGCCCTACGAGTGATCCCGGGGCGACGGCAAGTACGTTTTCCGGCCCAAGTGGATCTGTTCCTGGCTTTACCTCATCGTAAATTATCTTGGTAGTAAATCCCGCCCCTCCGATGTATCCTCTTAAAAATTCATCGGACAGTTCTCTTTCTTTTATTTCTCCGCTGGTCAAATCAACTTCCAGAAGTTTTTTCCAATATCCCGACATGTTATCGTCCTTGAAGCGGATTTGAGATGGAATATTTAAACTCAACGGAACGAAACTATTGGTATTTGTACTTGTACCACAATAGCAAGAAAGTCGGTAATACGAATACCGATGCCAAGAATGCAAATGTTATGCTGATAGCACTAACCTGGCCGAATTGGGCCAGTGGTGGTATTATCGCCAAAGATAATATAGCAAATCCTACTACGGTAGTGGTAGCTGAACCAAAGAGGGCGGTTCCGGTGTGAGAGGTGGTGACGCAGAGTGCACATTCTGGATGCGGTATCTCCTTTATATCTTCTAAAAAGCGCTGAGTAAGATGTATACTATAATCGATGCCTAGACCCACAGTAATCGCAGCTATGGTGACGGTTACTGGATTCAATGGTATATTCAGGAAGTACATCGCTCCGAAGGTCCAGCTTATAACAAACACCAACGGAACGATGGTAACCGCACCCAGTAGCGGACCTTTGCCTAAATACATGTAAAGCACCATTAGGATTATAAGTGAGATAAAGAAGGTTATTATCAACGTTTGTATCTGCCCTTCCTGTATCGATTGAAATATGGATTGACTGACTATAGGGGCCCCAGTAACGAGGATTCTATCCATGTTTTTATTTTGGAAATGCTGAGAAGCGGTTTCCATGTCGTTTACAACTTCTTCAACCTTCTCTTCATTCTGTGTGTCCACAGGTATCCTTAGCACGAAGCCAGTAAAATCACCGTTTTCTTCTTTCAGAACACGAGAGGAATCTTCTAGTTGTATGATCATCTCATAGACAAATTGTACGTCTTCTCTAGATATGTCCTCATCTATCCTCCCATCGTCGTTTTTATCGATGTTTTCGTACCAAAATTCCGCAAATGTTTGATCATAGTTTTCTGAATTTTCGTCGATCATGCTCAGTGCAAGATTATAGGGTGATTCAGGTGTCCTAGCTCCAAAAACAGCATATTCACTAGCCAAGGCCTCCGATTGAGCATCCGGCATACTTTGAAAGATCTCTGGTTGAGCTACATCTCCTTCAACAAGTATGTAAACAGTTTCTTGACTGAAGGAAAAATCGTTGACGAAGATGTTGAAGGTTTCCGTCACCTCAAGATCACTCGGTAAGAAATCTGTAAAATTGTATTCGGCCTCAAGTTGTGAAGCTCCGTAGGCCCCAGCTGAGGTGATCAACAGGACAACGATAATCACTTTTACAGGTGTTCTTGCAGCGATAGCACCCAAGCCTAAACCATTGTTGACACATGGTCTATCTGATTTACAGAATGTGTCCGGTTCGCCTATCTTGCTCCAGAATTTTTTTCCAAAGGATATTTTATTTGTAGCTTCCCTTTCTTTGAACAACGTCTTACCCTTCCTTTTTCTCCTGCCGTCTATAAGCTTTTTAGAAGCTGGGAAAAAGGTGAGCATAAGTATGAATGCACTGATTATGCCGATAGAACATAGTATCCCAAAGTCTCTTATCGCCGAGATGTTCGAAGTTATATTGCTCATAAATCCAAGTACGGTTGTGACGGTTGTCAAAAGTATTGCAAATCCGACCGTAGCTCCGGTCATTACAATCGCCCGGTTGATTCCATGCCCCTCCTTCAACTCCTCACGATACCTTGATGTAAAATGGATACCATAATCTATACCCAAACCAATTATCAACACAGGAACCGTTGTCATCATGGGGTTACCAAGATTTAGTCCAAGGATAGAACCGATACCATACACCCAGATAATAGCCATTATCAAAGATACAAGATTCAATATAGTATCTGTTACGTTCCTGTACATTATCGCCAAAACGACTATCACAAAGATGAAAGCGATGGGCATGAGGATGGCTATGTTCCTACCCGATGCCGCGCTTATCTCTTCACTTACTAGAGCGGTTCCGAGTATCCTCAAAGAAAGTTCATCATCGCTTAATTCCCTGGTAAAGGAGCGTACTTCTTTTTCAGCCTCTAACAGTTCATCATCAGTGATATCTCTTTGGATATCTACGCTCATAAGAGATTTACTTGCAGTTTGACTTACAGAACGATAATCATTGGATAGCAAAAAGCCCAATATGTCCTCCAATGGCAAGTATGCTGAGATAGACGGGTCTTGATAGAACTCCGTCAACATATCAGGTTCGAAGCTATCAAAATAAATTTCGACTTCATTTTTCGTTAATTCGCCACCCTCTAATATGGTGACCATATCTTCGTACGAAAGTTGGAATGCATTTTGTATCAACGCAGATGGTTCCATCAGTGTAGAAGCTTCGTTGATGAAAGCAGCCGTTGATATCAACCTAGCAGAGGAAGATATGCCTGAAGGATTTTGAGGGCTTCTTTCTATGACAGAGGAGATGATTTCCGATCTGCTGATTCTTTCCTCTAATTCTAACTGTCTGATGAGAGAATCCCTTGTAAGAACGTTATCTCTGGCAACGGATATGACTACGATTTGTTCTCCCTCTCTTCCGTATTCCTCATTTATCATACTATTAGCCAATGCTATGTCCGTATCTGGCTGAAAATCGTCTTCCCCGGGGGCCATGTCAACTTGAGATGCGAAATAAGCTAATATGATGGTTGTTACGATCAGTATTACGATGAATATCTTTGGAAATTTTGAAACTTTTTTTTCATACCTACCTATCAGATTCATGTGATCAGTTCCCGCTTGAAGGCGATATGAACAAATACTATTTAAGTTGATAGCTTATTTTCTAATCCATTAGCGTCTAGTAAATGGGAGCACAAGACGCTCGAGACATAACTCAAGACAAATTCGTTAAGTCCTCCACTACTCATTCAGGTATTTTAAAAAAACCAAAAACTTGCTGAGTAAGGTGTGATAGTGTAAATAAAATTTCACCACCGTATCCATTTATATATCGAAATCCCTTCACCTCTTAGGTGTTAATTTGAAAGAAGAAATTGTTGTATCGATAGGCGGATCAATAATGTTACCAACTGACCAGGATGTATCATATTTACAAGAACTGGCTGCCACTCTAAGAAAATTTTCTAACTCATACCATCTGTATCTTGTCACCGGTGGAGGATGGATAGCCAGGAAGTACATCAAATGGGGAAGAGATCTGGATGCGGACGAAGCCACACTTGATGAGTTGGGCATAATGGTTTCCAGGGTGAACGCGAAGCTGCTGTCAACGGCTCTGGGTAAAGACGTCAATCCCCATCCTGCAAGGAACTTTCACGAGGCGATGATGGCCGGTAAGCACTATTCAATAGTGGTCATGGGCGGTACTCACCCAGGACATACAACCGACGCGGTATCCGCCATGCTGGCTGAAAGGTTGAGATGCAAACGTCTCATCAATGTTACATCTGTGGATGGAGTTTACTCCGACGACCCTCGTTATGATAAGGAGGCCACCAGGTTCGACAGATTGGATCACGACGAGCTAATATCCATAGTCGAAAAGAACGAAGGTGGAGCAGGACCCAATGTGGTCTTCGACCCTCTTGCAGCCAAGATAATAAAAAGAGCGGGGATCAAGACGTACATCGTTTCCGGTGATGATCTAGAGAATATCGAAGCCGCGATAAATAACAAGGAGTTCCACGGAACTATCATCGGGGATATCTGATTCTATATAGGGTATATAGTCTATATAAGGTAATTTGAAATATGTATTCTATTTAGCATCTAATGTATGTTTAGTTCTGTTACTTTTCAAACAGCAGTGCTGGTGACCGCGCTCGCGGGCGGGCTTTACATGGCATGGAACATAGGTGCCAACGATGTGGCGAACTCCATGTCCACCGCGGTGGGTGCCAAGGCTATCACATACAAACAAGCTATAATCATCGCTTCGATATTGACGGTGTTAGGGGCGGTACTAGTAGGGGAACATGTTACAGCCACTGTCAAAGGAGGAATATTCGATCCAACAGCTTTCAGTAGGGTTGAATTAGCACTTGGTGCATTGTCCGCCATGATCGCCGCTGCACTATGGGTGACCATAGCCACTTGGAAGTCTTTGCCCATCTCTACATCCCATTCAATAATCGGTGCCATGTTGGGATTTGGTTTGGTCGCTGGCGGACCTTCGATGATAGGTTGGGGTACTTTGGGCCGGGTGGTTCTTAGCTGGGTGACATCACCGATCTTCGGTGCGATACTTTCTTTCACGATCTTCAGTATAATCGTCAAAATCATCTTCAACAGTAAAGATCCCTTCGAAACCATAAAGAAGACCAGTCCTTTTTTCATCGGTGCGACATTCTTCATAATCTCCCTTTCCCTTCTATATCAAACTGCACTCGCAGCAAGATTATTTGGAAGATATCCCACCGACTTCGAAGCGATAGCCTTATCGCTCGTCATTGGTTCGATCATCGGTTTGATGGGAAAACCTCTTTTGATAAGAGGAGTAGTAAGAGGAGATGAGCATTTTGAGGGCGTTGAGAACGTCTTTAGAAATCTACAGATAATAACATCCTGTTTTGTGGCTTTTTCACATGGAGCAAACGATGTTGCCAACGCAATAGGCCCTCTGATGCTAGCGGTGGAGAACGCCTTCCCTGCAGACTCAAGTCTTCCTTTTTATCTGGGAGGGAATTATCTACTGTTGATGGGTGGGGTCGGTATCGCTATAGGTATCTCTACTTGGGGTTACCGTGTCATGAAGACAGTTGGATTCAGTGTAACTAAGTTGACCAACAGTAGGGGTTTTTCAGTCGATTTCGGTGCTGCTACGACCATATTGGTCGCTAGTAAATTAGGGATGCCGATCTCAACAAGTCACACGGTGGTCGGCGCGGTAATCGGTGTGGGTCTAGCAAGAGGTTTGGAAGCGATAGATTTATCAGTTATAAGAAGAATAGTGATCTCATGGATAATAACCGTGCCGATCGCATCTATCACATGTGTGGCGATATATTTAGGGATGAATCTGATGGTTTGATGGAGATAAGAGGTGTAATAAATGGGAGCAAAATTTAGAAGAGCGAGCCTTGAAGAAACTTTCTTTAAATCACCCTTCGACGGACTTTGTAAACACGCTGAGTTGACAAAATTGGGTATACAAGAGTTGAAGAAGGGGATCAAACTCTATGTAGATGGGGAATTCGGGAAAGCGGAAGAGCATTTCAAAAAGGTATCGAAGATCGAGCATGAGGCGGACAGGGTGAAGATGAACATATGGGAGAACCTACCCAGTTTTATTTTCATGCCCATGAGACGTGA
This sequence comes from Thermoplasmata archaeon, assembly GCA_003560595.1. Lineage (GTDB taxonomy): Archaea > Thermoplasmatota > Thermoplasmata > Halarchaeoplasmatales > Halarchaeoplasmataceae > Halarchaeoplasma. The sequence goes on from PWKY01000080.1 coordinate 14,550, forward strand.
GGACTTCATGAAACTGTTGAAGGAGACTGACGCCTTGATCGATAATGCGGAAAACGTTAGCGTACTCCTACCTATGAGAAATGAGGAGATACCCGAACCTATATCCGACGACTTCAAACAATTTGCCGATAAGATATTCGAGGCAGCGAAGGCATACGATTTGATCATGGACACCTTTACCGAGGTATTGAGTACTTCTTTCAGCAAACCATCTAAAGAGAAAACCAGGAAGCTGCACGAACAGATATGCCAGATGGAATACGAGGCGGATAATATCGAATCGAAGATATCGAGATGGCTCTTCAATTATGATGAGGTGCCGCTCACTGCGGTCCATCTCCTTAAAGTGGTGGATAGGATGGACGCGATAGCTGATCATGCGGAGAATGTAGCCGACATGCTCGTATCTACACTGGACAAGAAATGAGGGACTTACTAAATAGATTGAGTAAGAACTAAATAG
>PWKY01000046.1 GCA_003560595.1 Thermoplasmata archaeon
ACTTCCGTACACTGGGAGGAGAGGTTATTCCCGTATGGGGCTACGAAGGAGGTCTCGGTGACGAAGGAAAAAAACCTATCGTTGGCGGTAGCGTCACACCCTTTGCAGCCGGAGGAGTATCAACGATCCCCACAATATCCGAAGAAAAGAATTTAGCCTCCATATTACAGGGTGATCCCAGAGAAAGTCATGACGGTAACGCTGAATGGTACTGTCCCGAACATGGACATTCGGGCAATATCACTGCCATAAACATAAACAATCCAGATAAGACACCTCGTGGTGCCGACGATGCAATAAACGATGGAACTGTTGATTTTGGTAAAGAGGGATTTGAGTGGGATGCCTCACCGGATGAAAAACCAAAACCACATCAATGGTATTCATCTCCGGAGTTCGGCGATAATATAATGTTCCTGGCAGAGTATGTGCATTACGATGAAAAATATAACGAGTACATAAATTACACTTGGGTATCGAACTTCAAAGCTGAAGATTACGCTACACCTCCGAATAAAGGGGATAACGTAGTAAGGTATGAACCAATCCCAAGACCGGAGGTCAACCCATATGTTGGTAAAGACGATGCAGTTGGACCTACTTGGATAAACATCTCTATACCAAATTTCAAGTACACCAGCAGTACAGTAGAAGGTGAACCAACATCTAGAGGTACATACGACCTACACGAAAGCTACGCAGTCTTCATAAGAAGTGAAAAGGAAAAAGAATGGGTATATCTGGGAGATTCACAGGTAGATCCAAACAATATGGAAGAACTACATCCTCCCATATTACCTCTGGATGACAAGACCAACCCGGATGAAATAAACACCGGCTCACACTACTTTTTAGCCGAAAATTTGGAACCAGAAACTGGATACGAGTTCAAGGTCAGGGTTAACTTCCGCACCCTTGACGAACCGGTCCAAGGTAAGGTCTGGGGCTGGGGATATGAACAAGAAAAAGAGGTAAAGGATTCTATTAACAACGAACTTATGGGAATGGGTGGTGGAACTATCACTCCCTTCGCCAGCAGGGGAAGTGGAGCCGTAGTACCTACTGGTTCTTTACCCGAGGCACCATCAGAACCCAGAGAACTGATCGCTACTGGACAGATTGGTCAGGTATACCTTGAATGGAAAGAGCCTGACGATAAAGGCGACTCACCGATGGTTGGATATAAAATATATCGGGACGGATCTTATATCGCTCAAGTGGATACTTCAACTCTATATTATATCGATTCAGGTGTGACTAACGGTGTCGAATACACATATTATGTCACAGCGCTTAACCAAGATGCTGAAGGTCCTGCCAGCAATACGGATTCAGCAGTACCATATGGTTTGCCTTCACAACCACTATCTTTGACTGCTACAGCCGGCGAGGATCAGATCGAACTTGATTGGTCTCCACCCTTGAATGACGGTGGAAGGCAGGTCACAGATTATAACATATATAGAGACGGTTTTTATTATGTGACCATAAGTGCACCTACAGTCTCTTACACCGATAATTCTGTGGATAACGGTGTAGAATATGATTACTACGTCACTGCGGTAAATGAAGCCGGTGAAGGTCCTGCCAGCAATACAGACTCGGCAGTACCATACACCACATCGACAATCACGTTAACAACCTCTAGTTCATCGGACAATTGGTGCTTCCTCTCTTTATCATTGATACCTGAGAACACTGATATAGAAAGCATCTTGAACGACCCTACATTTGGTATATCCGACAGTTACGATCGGCTGATGTACTATGATGCCTCTGAAGACCGATGGATATCTTATGTTCCTGGAAGAGCCGCTCATTTCAACCATTTGACGGATATAGATAATACCATGGGTATATGGATACGCATGACCGATGATGCTACTTTGACCGTCATCGGATTTGAGCCGGTTGAAACAACGATCACACTGTATCCTGGTTGGAACATGGTCGGATATCCAAGCACACAAATCGGTAATAACGGCCTACCTACTGAAGTAACGAAAATAGGCTATTTCGATGCCAGCGAGCTTCATAATCTCGCCTACCATACAGATCCAGGGTCCTTTGTGTTCAATCCTGGTGAAGCATACTGGATTTACAACGGCGCAGATCACACCGTAGATTGGATCGTTGATTACTGATGTAAAACTCTCATATACTATCAAGCATATTTCGTGTTTTATCCATGTCCCTCTTCAGGTTCAATTCTTTTTGTATATTCAAAGCTTTTTCTAAGTAATTTCTCCCTTTATCGTCCTCTCCCATAACCTTCCATAGAACACCGTATTCATAAAGCAAAGATGCAAGATCTTTTTTTTCATCACTGTTTTCTAGTATAGTCTTCGCCTTTTCAAACTCTTCTTGTGCACTTTCCCATCTTTCCATCTCCCTATATACCGTACCTAACATGATTCTACTCAGTCCTTCCAAAGAATCGCTTTCGATATCTACCGAGAGATTCAAGGCTTTTTTTGCATTATTTTTAGCATCTTCCATTTCACCCATCACGATCTCGGCTTCTGTAATACTGCACAATATCTCTACTGACAGGTAAAGATTATTTATCTCAGTGGATATCTCCAGTCCCTTGGTCATATTTTTGATCGCCTTATCCATCTCGCAGATATCAAAATACACTTTACCGATATTATGGAGTGACATGGCCGTTCCCTGTTTATCACCGATCTCTTCTCTGATCTGTAAACCCTCTTGATGATAATTCAAAGCTTTAATGGGTTCACCCATATCCTGCAATACAAGACCTAAGTTGTTCAGTGAAGATGCAACACTCCCCTTGTCTCCCACTCTTTTGAATAGATCAAGGCAGATCTCGAAAAAATCCGCCGCCCGCTGAAGTTCACCCAACTTAAAGTAAGCCATCCCCATGTTTATATATACAGACGCCAGATTCAATTTATCTCCGATCTTTTTGAACGATCGAAGTGCTTCTTCATAGTGATCTAGGGCCCTTTTCATGTCCCCTCTAGAGTAGTAAACTATACCGATATTTGTAGATGCACGTGCTTTACCCCGCGTATCATCTAACTCATTTCGTAGGTCAAGTGAATGCTCTAGATGCTCTAATGCTTGATCATATTCTCCTCTATACCACTCCACGGTACCTTGATTATGCGCGATCTCCGCCATCTCTCTACCATCTTTATTTTTATGAGCTATATCGAAGGCTTGAGTCAAAAGATCCAATGAAACATCATAATCCCCGGTTCTCATATACGTTCTACCCTTAACTCTTTTGACTTTAGCGATCTCCGGATCATCGTTTTCCAGCAGTTCAAGAGCCGAATCACATTCTTTTAAACTTCGCTGATAGTCGCCGGTGTTCATGAATACATTTCCAAGCTTACGATGTAAGGTAGCCTGGATAGATTTATCTTTTGTTGTTTCCAACACTTTATCGTATTCTGTCACAGCATCTTCGAAATCTCCAAGGAGGCCACTCATGTCTCCTATCCTCTCTAGAATATTGCACCTTCGTTCTACCTTACCTTCCACCATACGAAGGTTGTTTAACGCCTCTAAGGATTTATTGTAGAATTCTATAGCCTGCTCTGGAGCCAATGCGTTCTCGGCTTTTTCTCCTGCTTTGTATGAATAATCGTGTCCCTTTTCATGTTGATTGGTGTTAGAAAAATGTCTTGCGAGGTCGTAATAAACTTCGTGTATCCTACCGCTGTAATTTGTTTCGTAGAATTCACCCAATTTTTTATGGTGTATATTCTTCCACCATCCTGGCAAACTACTGTAGATCACATCCCTAAATATGGCGTGACTGAAGTTTATATCTCCATTATTAGGCAATAGGATCCCGGAGTCAACCAAGTTTTTTATGCTGTTATCTGTGTTAGGATCAAACCATTCGATGATCTCTTTATTTATCTCACCTCCTTCACAGGCTGCGTATTCCACAAAATCGATGGATCCTGAGTCCAATAATTCCAAACGTCTGTGCACCACTTCTTCAACACTGGTTGGTACCGACATCATATCTTCCAGTAGTTCGTATTTTCCTTCAGTTTTCTCTATGTTCCCTTCCTGTTGCATCTGTTTGAGCAGTTCGATTACGAAGAATGGATTGCCTTTACAGTCCTGGGAAAGACGTTCTATCATGGCTTCCGGGAAGTCGTTAGGCCGGTAAATTTCGTCAACTAATTTTTTAATACAATCCTGACCCAGTTTTGTCAGTTCGATGAAATCAAGCAGGTTGTCGTCACATAAGGTTTGTAAAGTTTGTAGGGCATGTGGTCCTTCATTTGGACGGAGTGTACACAAAACCAATATCTCTTCGTCCAGTATATTTCGTGAGATGTAATCGATGATGGATAGCGAGGATTCATCGGTCCACTGTAAGTCCTCTAGCAGAAGTAAGATAGGCTGTTTTTCACTTATATCGCAGAGCACTTGAACTATACGGTCCGCCATCTTCAAACGCTCGTTCTCTAGTTTGATACCTTCCAGATCCTTTCTGACGGCATATGGGATATCGGATAGTTTTGAGATCTTATTTTGTATCTCCTGCATCTCTTCCATATCTCCCGACCAGTCCTCCATCAAATTTGAATCTTCGATCTCGATATCCTTTACGGTCTTTGCGAGGTCCCTCTTCATGTCTGGATGTTCTCTTCCCTTTATGACCGCCGCTACATAGATCTCTTCCCCATGTTCTATGAGTATCTTCATGTCCCCATATTCCAATCTGCCAAGACCTGCCCCGGTATCTCCGGACCTGTCAAAGGAATCTTTAACGAAGTTCTGCACAGCTGATAGCATCCCTGCAAATATATCACCGTCGAGTTCTTCTTCCTCCCCTGGAAGCGCCGTTGCCAACAATAATCCCGCATTATTAACTGCGAATATCTCCGCAAAGGAAGTATTTTCCACCTCTTTAAAGAGAGGCTCACCGATCTCATCTTCTAATGCTTTGGAAAAAATATCGAATGGTTTCAAAGAATTGATATCTGCCATGCCTGTCAAAACTTTGAATCCTTCTTCCTCTGCCCGAAAGGTAAATTCTTCCACTAACCGAGTTTTACCGATACCAGCTTCCCCGGCCAGTGATAAGGTGGTACCTTTTCCTTTTTTAACTTTGTCGATGCTTTTGGAGAATAACTCAATTTCTTGTTCCCTACCAACTAAGGGTAGTTCTAATCCTCTGAACATACTCATTGAATACACAATAGAAGTTCAAGGTTATAAAACACATGCTTATCAACCAGCTTTTCAACAAAAACTATAAATAACTCATCCTAATGATACCCAATTAAATCTAATTAAATATGGTGAAATATCATGGCGGAAAAAAAATACACGACGGTATCCATACCGATACCATTGGCGAAAAAGGTCAAAAAGAGGATGGAAGGCACGGGCTTCACATCCATATCGAGCTACGTCACCTACGTACTGCGTCAGGTGATATCTAGCATCGAAGAGGAAGAACAACAGCAGGAAGGCTTCTCCAAAGAGGACGAGGAGAAGGTAAAGGATCGCCTTCGAGCTTTAGGATACCTTGATTGATAGGTGTTAAGATGCCTAAACCACACGGCGGAACTCTGATAAATAGGATAGTTTCCAGCTCTAAAAAAGAACGTCTGCTTGAAGAAGCGGAGAACATGACAACCCTAAAATTGAACGGCGGGTTGCGGAAGGATGTAGAAAACATCGCCTCCGGTGTTTACAGTCCTCTCGAAGGATTCCTATCCAGAGAGGATTTCGAGAACGTACTGCATCACGATCGATTGTCCAATGATATCCCATGGACCATCCCGATAGTTCTAGATGTAAACAAAGATACGGCTGATGAACTGAAGCAGGAAGAAGAGATCATACTGCAGAACGAGATGGGTGATAAATTTGCTATGATGTCCATAGAAGAGGTTTACACCTACGATAAGGAGCACATGGCTGAGAGTGTTTACGGAACCACCGATGACGCACATCCAGGAGTACAGAAGGTCAGGGATATGGATGATTTTCTGGTAGGTGGAGAGATAACACAGATAAACGAGACCGATTCAGGATTCGATAATTACCATCTTCGACCCATAGAGACCAGGGTACTTTTCAAAGAGAAGGGATGGAGGACCATAGTAGGTTTTCAAACAAGGAACGTTCCTCATCTTGGACACGAATACGTTCAAAAGACCGCACTCACCTTCGTCGACGGTATATTCATAAATCCGATAATCGGTGAGAAGAAGCCTGGAGATTATCTAGATGAGATCATACTCGATTCCTATCAAAGCCTGATGGATAACTACTATCTTAAAAACCGTGCGGTGATGAGCATACTGCAGGCCGAGATGAGATACGCAGGCCCCAAAGAAGCCATATTCCACGCTATCCTGCGAAAGAACTTCGGGTGCACTCATTTCATCGTCGGCAGAGATCACGCCGGTGTAGGCGACTATTACGGGCCCTACGCCGCCCAGGATATATTCGAGAAGTTCCCGGATCTGGATATAACACCGGTATTCTTCAAATCGTTCACATACTGCGAGAAATGCGGCGGTGCTGTTGACGGATTTATCTGTCCACATGGAGACGAGCATAGGGAGAACTTCAGCGGCACAAAGATGAGGAAGATCCTCATGGAGGGAAAGATACCCCCTGAACATATGATGAGACCTGAAGTGGCTCGGATCGTCATAGATGCCGACCCTAAGTTCGTAGAATAGGTGGGTTCATAATGTCTCAAGCTATGGACAAACCGGGTTTACTGCTGCATCACTGGGATACCGACGGTATGTCTTCGGCAGCTATATTACTCAGGTGTTTGGAAGGTACATACGAAACGTTCACACCTATGATAGGCAATTATCTACTGAACGATGAAGATAAAGAGGAGATCAGGGCTTTAAACCCGGATCACACCATAGTAGTCGACATGGCTCTTCCAAAGGATTCCATCGAATTCTTGAAAGAGTTCGGCGAAGTTCACATCTTCGATCATCATCTTCAGCACCGACATGATGTAGAGCTGCACCACAATCCCATCATCTCTGGCGAATCAACAAAAAGATTTCCAAGTTGTTCATGGGTTGTAACGGAGTACCTGGAGCTAGAACCAGGATTGCTCACTCTACTCGGTGCCTTCGGTGACAGGGAAACCAAGCTAAAAGATAACCATCACGCCATGGGTGTTGTAAAACCCCTTTTAGATTCATTTCAAGTTGGATTCGATGATCTACTGAGATGTGTGTACATGATGGATACCCTTCATAAATTAGGAAACAGGAAAGCGATACGCGAAATCCCGTGGTTTTTGATGGACGTAATCCATCCTAGGGAGATATTGGCCAGGGAGGATCTAAAGGACAATCTAGACAGATTGGAAAAGACCATCGAACGGGAATCCAAAAGGCAGCTAAATAAGTTAAAGGAAAATCTTTACTCACTACGCCTTGAAACGCCTTACAATATCATCTCAACAGTGACTCGCAGAATATCATGGAACCGCTCTGATAACGATATAGTGATGGTGACTAATCCCTCTTTTACAGATGGGGAAACACAGGTCTATATACGAGGGGCCATCCCTGATTCTCAGGAGATAATAGAGTATCTAAGGGATATGGGACACTCCGCAGGCGGAAAGAGCGACGTGGTAGGTATGGTTATACCAACGGAAAGAGAAGATGAGATCCTAAAAGAGGTTGTCAATAGGTTGTAATTACAGTTAAGGATCAGATGATTAAGAGGTATGATAATATGGTAAATGAAAATATAATCGCAAACGAGCAGCATTGGGAAAAGAAGAACATAGAGGAAGGTTACACATTATGGTTCACCGGTCTATCGGGCTCCGGTAAGTCCGCAGTAGCCGAAAGGGTTGCTATACGATTGGAAGAAGAGTATGGTGAATCAGTTGAACGGCTGGATGGAGATATAGTCAGACAACATCTTACTGCCGACCTTGGCTTTACAAAAGAGGACCGTGACAAGAACATAGAAAGGGTAAGCTTCGTGGCTAAGTTACTATCCAGGAACGGCGTTGCAGTGTTAGCTTCCTTCATATCCCCCTATATTCAACGGAGGGAAAAAACCCGGGATATGGTGACCAACTTCATCGAAGTTTTCGTGAAGTGTCCGGTAAAAGTATGTGAGGAGAGAGACGTTAAAGGGCTGTATGAGAAGGCTAGAAACGGAGAGATCAAAAACTTTACTGGTATATCCGACCCATACCAGGAGCCAGAGGATCCGGAGATAGTACTGGAAACCCATAAAGAAACGATAGAAGAAAGTGTTCAAAAGGTAATAGATTATCTTTTAACAAATGAGTACATTAAAGAGCCATGACCTCGGTGGTATTGGATACGAACGCGTTGATGATGCCCTTCCAGTTCAACGTCCATCTGGATTTTGAGCTGCAGCGATTGTTCGGTGATCCCGATGTGTATGTCCCCTCCTGTGTGAAAGACGAGCTCAGAAGTTTGAATATAAAGGACGCTCTTATGCTGGCAGAGAAGTACGAGGAATACAAGGTGAAAAAGGAGCGTGACGATGGAGTTCTTGAAGCCGCTTCCAAACTGGATGCGGTCCTGGTTACAAACGACGCAGAGCTTAGGAAACGAGCTCTGGAGAGGGGCATACCTGTTGCATTCCTCAGAGAAAAATCCTATCTGATGGTGGATGGTGATTTTATATGATCAAGTTAAAAGGTACGATAGTCTCGGGCATAGGTGTGGGGCAGCGATTCGTCTCTCTCGAAGGCTACATGAAGCAGTTCAAAAGAAAGTTAGGATTGAAACCTTTTAAAGGTACTTTGAACATAGAATTGGATGAAGAGAGTGCATATCGGTTCCGTTCTCTTATAGATCGTGAAGATCCTATCGAACTTGAACCCTTTGAAGAAGGTGGAAAAGAGTACGGAGAAGTCAAAGTATTTCGATCTGAAATACAGGGTATTTTATGTTTTCTGGTAGTACCTGAGAAAAGCATACATAGGGGGGTTGCGGAAGTCATTTCAGAGTTCCGTTTAAGAGATAAACTTGAGTTGAATCAAGGGGATGAGGTAGTTCTCAAAGTTTTTCAGAACTCTTCTTCCACATAATCCAGAACCGATTCGAACAGCAGTCTTCCGTCGCCTTTTCTATCTTTGTTTCTAGTCCAATCTGGGTTGGTATGACTGTGGAATACTCTTTCGGGATGTGGCATCAAACCCAATACGTTACCTTCAGGATTACATATACCTGCAATGTCTTCAACGGAGCCGTTCGGGTTCCATGGATATTTAACATCAGTTCCTTCAGGTGCAGTATATCTGAAGACCACTTGACCGTTCTTTTTTAACTTTTCGAGTGTATCTTTGTCCTTGACCACGAATTTACCTTCTGCATGGGCGCTTGGGAAGATCAGAGTTTCTTTCTCATCATACATTCGAGTAAAAACACATTTTGATTTATCTTCGACTCTGAGTAAACTCGGCCTGCATTCGAATTTATTACTGTCGTTGGTTGCCAGTATTGCCTCGGGGATATCGGTCACTTTTCCGTTTATAGATGGTAGAAAACCCATCTCCACCAGTACCTGGAATCCATTGCAAACTCCTAGTATCGGTTTTTTTGCGTTGGAAAAGCTTATGAGTTCATCCCGGAGTGCGCTCTTGAATCTAGCACCGAATATGACGCCGGCACGTATGTAATCTCCCGCTGAAAAACCGCCGGGTATCATCAATATATCGTAATCCTCCAGCTCTCTTTTTTCACTGGCAACAACATCCTCTCCGGTAAACTGCTTTAAATGTACTTTCTCCGCATCCGCACCTAATCTTTTGAAGGCTAGATACGACTCTTCTTCACAGTTGGTGCCTTCGATCCTTACTACGGCGACTTTTATGTTTTCTCGTTTCAAGGCTGATCCCTGAGACGTCAACAAAACTGTCCAATAAACCTTTTTCGTACTGTTTTAGGGAGAAAGTATATATGGGTATTTTTATTCTGATAATCATCCCTCGGGGCCGTGGGGTAGCTTGGTCCATCCTTCGGGCTTTGGGAGCCTGGTACTCGAATTCAAATTTCGGCGGCCCCACCATCATCTTTTTCTTCGAGCAACAGCGCTCTTATCTCATCCGGTCGAAGAGGAGCTTTGTTTACACCGTACCTTTTTCCCCTTTCTCTCATGGTAAAGTATTCTTCCTTCCTCCAATCGACGTGCTCGCGTATCTTGGTGATACGTTCAAGTTCATCCTCAGACACATCACCAACTACTCGCGCCGGAGAACCGTCAACTATCTTTCCTTCAGGGATCTTCATATCTGCGGGAACGATGCTGCCGTTAGAGATCATCGAACCCTCTCCTACATCCGCACCCTCCATGATCACAGTGTCCATACCGACAAAGGAATTTCTGCCTATGTGACAGCCTTTCAATACCGACCCTGGAGAGATAAAAGCACCTTTATCTATGGTCGTTTTACTCTCGTGAGAGTCCGTTATAACCACGTTGTCCAATATACTGACTTCATCCCCTATCCTGACACCAGTCTCTGTCCCCCTCACCAAACTACCGGGCCAGATAAACGACAACTCACCTACCTTAACCTTCCCCAATAAGCTAACTCCGTTGAATCTAACTACATCCTTCCTTTCATCGTCATCGGTTGAATCTTCCATGTTCGATCAATCATAGCTAACACTTAAAAACATTGTGGAAAGGATTGTCAATAGTTAGTGTTTTTAACTTTTCTCAGCGGAGGATCACTCATATTGACCGTTCTTTTTCTCCTTCCGTTTCCGATGCCATACAAACGTCATCACCAAAACGATAGGTATGATCAGAAGCCATCGCAACCACGATGTTTTCTCCTCGCCCCCCTCTTCCACCGGATGTACGGTGACCGTCATTGTATCTGTATCGCTGTTACCGTAGGCGTCCGCGACGGTGAGAGCGACGGTGTACTCGCCTGGTGCGTTGAAAGTAAGATAACCGATCGTCGTATATACCCTGGCTCTGCATTAACAGTTTATGCGGCGGGGGATTCCGATACCTGGAGGTACCTAGGCCTTGTACGTGTGAGCTGGTCCATATCTAACCTCGAAGGTGGCAGTGCATCTATATCGACATATGGTATATCTTGTACGTTCACTGCGGGACTCGAACATGGTTACGACGACGGATACGCTGTCTGGAATGCAATGCACAACGGAATTTACCACAATATAGGGTTCCACATAGTGGATGACGGTTAGATCGCCAACAAGTATTTAATGACATAAGGAGATATATACAGGAGGCAGGAATAGATGAGTTCGAGGCCTGATAGGAGAACCTATTCGCAGCATGCGAGCGTTATATTAGTTGCTATGCTCGTGCTAATAACCTGCTTCCCGGTAACGGTATCCATAAGCTCACCCACCGTTACGGACCAACAAACAATCATCGTCGATCAGGGAGGTAACGGGGATTACCTCACCATACAGGAAGGGGTGGACGCTGCAAATCCGGGGGACACGGTACGTGTTTGGGCCGGGGTGTACCGGGAAAATGTTGAGATTCGAAAACATATATCTCTTATAGGTAATGGTTCTGCTGAAACCATCATAGATGGTGAAGGAGGAATAGGTATTGAGCTAAGGGATTATCGGATAGAAGTGGCCGAATTTACCTATATGGATTCCTTAATCGGCATATACATTGATGATGGAAATGACAATACCATATCCGATAACACCTTCTCAAACAACACATATGGCATATACATTGATAAGGGAAATAACAATACCATATCCGATAACACCTTTTCATACAACGATTATGGCATTTATCTATACTCAGACAGCAGCAACAGTAAAGTGGTCAACAATACTGTTTCAGATAATGATGAGGGGCTAATCATCTATGGTTCAAATCACACTGTCAAATATAACATGGTATCGTACAACGGAATAGGTATCACATTGGGTGGTGAATGGAGTTTTGTGTATCATAATTGGATCATAAATAATACAAGACAGGCTCTAGATTCCTATGACCCTTGGTGGCCCCCTGTTGTGCGTAGCTGGTGGAATCTTTCATATCCCATAGGAGGTAATTACTGGAGCGACCATACCGGGCCGGATAATTACAGAGGGGCGGAGCAAGACGAACCCGGAGCAGACGGAATAGTGGATAGCTACAAGCTTATTGACCTTTCAGGTGTTGACGTCTACCCCTGGGCAAACCCCGAGTTCACCATGCCGACATTGGACTATATACGGATAGTCGACTCGGAAGGTGCCGGGGAATCGGCAATCAACGATACCGCCTTGCACACCGAGGAAAACATCGTTGGCTACGCGGCAGGATTCAACGATACCGTTGGATATATCGGCGACCTTGATGTTAACTGGAGCGTTATCAACACCGAAGGTGCCCAGGCATTCACGAATCCGGATAACGGTAACTCGAGCACCTTCGATTCCGGAAACTATCCCGGTACCGCGGTTTGGAAAGCCGAGTACGCTCCCGGCGTATATGATTTGGTTGAGTTCACCATCTATACCACCTACCATTCCCTATGTATAGTTGACACCGAAGGTACAGGGGAGGCCGAGATAACCGATAGAACAGTGATCCCGGGTTTTAGTATGACCGGTTATGCAGCTGGTTTCAGGGATACCATCGGATACGTAGGAGACGTGAACGTAACATGGAGTGTGGACAACCAGGACGGCGCACAGGCCTACACATCACCCTCCCACGGTACCTCGAGCACATTTTACACGGGTGACACCACCGGGAGGGCAGTTTGGACTGCTGAATATAAAGGATTGGAAGCCACCGTGGTGTTCGATATAATACCGGATATAGATTACATACGCATAGTGGATACCGCGGGTACAGGGATGATAGAGATGAAAGACGGTCCGCTGCATGCGGGAACCACCGTTACGGGCCATGCGGCGGCCTTCAACCACACGGCCGGTTATTTGGGAGAAGTGTCAGCAGCATGGAGTGTGATTAATGAGGACGGTGCTCAGGCATCCACGAATCCAGATAACGGTACCTCGAGCACCATAAACATCGGAAATGCTACCGGTACAGTCACCTGGACCGCAGAGTATGATGGTATGACTTGCACGGTGTTGTTCACCGTGTTACTAGATATAGATTACATACGCATAGTGGATACCGCGGGTACCGGCGATAACGAGATCACAGGTAGTATCATCGGCGGCAACCGCACGATCCACGGTCACGCCGCCGGGTTCAACCACGCCGCAGGTTACCTTGGCGACATGAACGTTACGTGGAGCGTTACCAACTCAGGTGGTGCAAACGCATCCGCTTCGCCTGCCACCGGCAACCAAAGTACATTCAATTCTGGACCAAAAGAAGGCTCGGTGATATGGACGGCGGATCACGGCGGCGGTATCGCCCACAGTGTCACTTTCGTTATCGACATCACACCACCGGAGATTACCATCATCAGCCCTGGAGACAGTAGCGAACTGACTGCGGGAGATATCCTTGTGGAGTGGGAAGGCCGAGACGAGCTCTCAGGTATATACCGCTACGAGGTGCGCCTGAACGACGGTGATTGGATAGACGTGGGTACCGGGACCAGCCACAGATTCACCGTTACCTCTTCGGGGAATCACATCGTATCGGTGAGGGCCTACGACGGTGTGGGCAACACTGCCGTGGATAGTGTGGAGTTCACTGTAAGAAGAGGGTTTGCGGGAATTTACTGGTGGCTGATGTTAGTGGCCGCTATAGTATTCATAACGGCTTTCGCATTGCTAAAGAAGCTCCCGTCAGGGGATGCACCGGAAGAAGATCCGTCCGAACCGACAGATGGATACCAGGAAGACGATTGATACCTGTGGGATTGTTCATACCTACTGATAGTTCATGGGTGAAGGCACACACTCGGATGGCTGAACTGTTTTAGGTTTTCCCGGTACTTTCATCATCTTTACTCTTTTTTCGTTTGAAAAATAAGAAGGATATCAGCACGGCAACGGGTATTATCAGAAGGAAAACGACCAAGTATTTATCATCCCCGATCACCGGAGGTCCCGGCTCTTGATCATCTTGAATGGTGGAATGCTGGTCCATATCTAACCTCGAAGGTGGCAGTGCATCTATATCGACATATGGTATATCTTGTACGTTCACCGCGGGACTCGAACATGGTCATGACCATGGACATACTATATGGAAGGCGGAGTACGATGGAATAACACACACTATAGGATTCCACATCGTGGATGACGTTTAGGTCGTCTGCAAGTATATGATGATGTATCGTACGTAGGAAGAAGAGAGGCGTAAATTGGTTTATCAGGGATTTCTATAAAAAGTGCGGGTGCCGGGATTTGAACCCGAGTTACAAGCTTGGCAAGCTTAAGTGATACCAGGCTACACCACACCCGCATTTATGTTTTGGATAGACCATAAACGGTCTTGGTGTGATTTAGAAAGTGTAGAAGATGATATCACTTATAAATATTGTCCTAAGTCTCGCAGTATATATCAAAAACATATTTAAGCACGAGGGCAAATTAGACAGTATGAATGGAAATTACTGGGACGATTTTGAGGATTATGAACTCGCCGAGATCTATGATATAAAAGGATATGTTGAAGGATTAGCGGATAAAGTTGATAAAGCATTCTCCGACTTAAACGAAGATTACCATCCAGCTTACCTAGGTGTCGATAACGCTGCTAGGCTTTACAGTCTTATACGCGAGAACAAACCATCAACGGTGATAGAAACAGGAGTTTGTAACGGCATGTCCTCCACCATGATATTGAAGGCATTGGAGGATAATAAAAAAGGAAAGCTCTATTCAGTGGACCTTCCAGTAGTGGCGGGAAGTATAGAAGGACGTACCGGAGCTGTTTTACCACCTGGAAAATCCTCTGGTTGGGTCGTCCCTGAAGAATATAAACATCGTTGGGATCTTTTACTTGGAAATACTTACTACGTTCTACCAAAAATATTCCAAGAGATCGGTGAAACAGACATCTTCATCCATGACAGCGGACATTCATACGAAACCATGATGTTTGAATTTGGGATTGCATGGTACCATCTGAATGAAACCGGTTTCCTGATAGCAGATAATACTGATAAAAACGATGCATTTAGGGACTTCGCAAGAGCAAAGAAGAGAAAGTTATATCGAATGAACTACCTCGCTTTGTTAGCAAAATGAGCCTGTTGAAGCGCAAATCATCGATTAATAAACACACTTACTCATCTTCTTTGACGTCCGTTGGATAGTATATCTTAGGTCTCTTTTTTTTCCTTGAAAAAAGCACGACCCAGATAACAACCATGAACGTAAAAATTATCACAGGTATTATTATGTAAAGAAGCCAGGAAGGCACCCCTGCAGCTTCAACATACTCCTCAAAGTATTCTTTTTTGTTATCTCTGAAAGTTTCTACTTCCTCTTTGGAAACGGACTCCGACTCTATCATCTCTGACTTTAAAAATGAAAAATCATCTTCAAAAAAATCATCAACTATCCTGATAGGAGGTTCGAAATAGAAATGATCTATAGCGTATTTAAAGTTAGATCCATAGAATAGCTCTTGTTCATCAAATCGCCCCTCGGATGGTATCCCTATGGAATTTCCTATAACTCCCTCATCCTCTGAATATATACCTCTAGTCGTGTATTTGATCATGGCTGTATTACCGATACTTATGCAGCCTATCACCGGAGATATCTTTCGATATATGTTATCATGTTGAAAAAGTAGTTTCGCTTCTATCATCTCTGTGTTTTCCATGGGCATACTGACGTTTTGTTCCAACTTTATATCATCAGAACCTAAAGAAGATTCATAATCCATGGCCAGGTCGATATCACCTTCCAGATCTCCATTATATCCTGCTTCCACGTCTAATATGATGTCGTGTGAATCCCCTTCAGAAGTAGTTGGAAAAAATGGAAGAGGCGGGTCATAGTTTATATCAAGTTCGAGATCCCAATAATTTTTTAAAACATAATCCATGGTCAATTCAACAGTCTCGTCTTGCAGTTTAACCTCCATGTCAGCTTCGACGTCCACTGACCCCGTTGTGATCAGAGTTTGTCTAACGATACCATATGCACTCGTAGGTTCTGGATCGACATCGTATTCATATTCCTTCATCCAGAGACTGCCCTCAAAATCAATTTCCACCTTATTTATCCCCATCATCAGTTCACCGCTAGCAGACATTCCTTCTCTTTCCAATTCCATGGAATAATGAATCCTGCCTTCAGAATAGTAGCCCCCCATATAATCAAATCGGTGCATGTCATTTTCTTCACCCTTATATTCGATTGTGTAAAGAAAAACATAACCTCCGTGGTTGCGCAGCAAGGTTATCTCTATATCCTCTTGTTCGATCATTGACTTTATCTCCTCCTCGTTTTCAGAAAAATCATATATCCATCGATATGACGAGGAAGTGTCTTCTTCCCATTCCCCAGAAGCTATACCTACTTGCACTGATGCTACGCATAGTATCAGAAGCACAACGATGACTCTTCGCATGAATATTCCATTTATTTGAGCGTAGAAAGAGATATAAATAAATTGCTCTTTAGGATATGAACACGGTGAACCGACACGGTTAAATATTATAATATGTGCCGTATGGTTACAAATACTTTATCGAACCATATAAGATATAGGAAATGTATGATGTACTGAAAAAAGGATTAACTTTCATTCTCACAGTGATAATTCTATTCAATATGCTAGCTACTGCTAGCGGAGAAATGAACAAGCTCGTTGAGGTTGTCATTCAGGAAGAACAAACAATAGCAGAATAATCAAAGTATTTATCAGATGATGAAGGCATCGTCGATACAACGGAGTCTGTAGATCATCATGTTCAAGGCACCTAAGGTGATGTATCATCCAAGGTCGTTGTGATCACAGTAGAATCTAGCTACACATATTTTTGGATTATCGCTCTGATAATTATCCTACAGTGGTTTCACCGATATTTTTGCTTCGGGGTAAAAAGGAGGCAAAATCGCTTGAAGACGAAGAGACCAAATAAGGGTTCAAAAGAGATATATTTGATCTTAACCATGGTGGAATGTATGACCGCTTTGATTCTGAGATATGAGATGTAATAGTCATGCTTAAGATAAGGGTCGTTATTATATGAGCCCAACGACCATAGTGTGGTACTTATGAAAAACAAGATCAAAGAGATCATAAATAAAACACCGCTGCTCAATACATTGGCAAAAAAAATATTCATGCCTATCAAAAACTTCTCTTTCCCAGGCAGTAGTGATTACTGGGAAGATAGATATAAGCAAGGTATGGATTCAGGCATCGGCTCATATGGAAAGCTCGCAGGATTCAAAGCTAAAGTGATCAATGGATTTGTAAAAGAAAAAGACATCTACTCGGTTATCGAATTCGGCTGTGGGGATGGAAATCAACTATCCTTTTTTGACTTCCCTAGTTACGTAGGTTTAGATGTATCAAAAACAGCCATCAAGATGTGTAGGTCTCGATTTAAAAAGGATGAAACAAAAAAATTTTTGATGTATGATCCTCATGATTTTGATGTAGATCTACTCGACTGTAAAAAGGATCTAGCATTATCATTAGACGTGATCTATCATCTGATAGAAGACGATATTTTCCAACTTCATATGGACCATCTCTTTTCTTCTTCTGACCGATTTGTCATGATCTACTCGGATGATGTGGAAACAGAACAGAGATATCATGTAAAACATAGACGATTTACTGACTGGATCGAAAAGAATTTACCTCGATGGATCTTGATTAGAAAGATCAAAAATCCATATCCGGATATATCATGCGCTGATTTTTACATCTATCAGAAGAAAGGATAAAAACACGCTAGATCGACCAAAATTTTGATATTGTAAGCCCTATATCATCCTCCGATGGACACCGAAGAACGTATGAACCTCATGTTGAATAATGTGCAGGAAGTGGTTACCGAAGATGAGTTGAGAGATATTTTAAACGAAGTATCAAACCCATCCGCATACATCGGTATCGAACCTTCCGGTATGATGCACGTGGGACAGGGTATGATGTGTGCCAATAAGATAAAAGATATGCAGGAAGCCGGCTTTCACGTTAAGATATTACTTGCAGATTGGCACGCTTACATCAATGACAAGCTAGGGGGAGATATAGATGCCATACGTGTATGTGGTGATTACATAAAGGACTGCTTCCTTGCTTTAGGTGTCGATGCCAGCAAAACTGAATTCATACTTGCCACCGACCTCATGGACCGGATAACATATTGGGAACGTGTGATCAGGGTGGCAAAGTCTAATTCCGTAGCACGTATAAAAAGGGCGGTTGATATCATGGGGAGAGGATCGGACGAAACCGATGCGGACTCTTCCATGCTCCTATATCCTTCACTACAGGTGACAGATATATTCGAATTAGGAGTGGACGTTGCTTATGCAGGGATAGATCAGAGAAGAGCCCACATGCTAGCAAGAGATACTGCCGACAAACAAGGTTGGAGAAAACCGGTGGCACTGCATACACCAATACTTTCAGGATTGAAAGGAGGCGGTCGGATGGATGCCGCAAATAAAGGTAAGATGAGCAAAAGTGACCCTGATTCCTGTATCTTCATACACGATGAGCCGGATGATATCACAAGAAAGATCAACGGTGCTTACTGTCCCGCTGAAGTGGAGGGCAACCCGATCCTAGAGATGAGTAGATATCTGATATTGCCGGCAACTGGAGAACTACACATAGATCGGCCTGAAAAATGGGGTGGAGACCTACACTATGATAACTACGAAGGATTGGAGAAGGACTACGTTGAAGATCAGCTGCATCCAGCGGACCTTAAAAAAGCGGTGGCAACATCACTATCTGATATATTGAAGCCCGTGAGAGATTACTTTAACGATAAAAGTGAAAATTATGATGAATTAAAGAGTATTTTGGAAGAATGATGATATCATCACTGGATCCGGATCGATATGTCCCTTTCTTTGATCATCGCCCGTGTTCTCCGAACCAGTCGCTCTGTAAATTCCTCCACCTCCCCTTTACCTTTGAGGACGGCAGCACCCGGATGACCTCCGCCGGATACATTATCAAATTCTTTCGCTAACTCGTTAAACAGCTGACCCATATCAACTCCCATCTTAATGATATCGTTCCTAACTCGTGACGATATCAGGAAATTTTCATCTCTTTGAGAGCCTGAAAAAGATATATCCGCCCCAGTTCTCAAAAGCATATCTGATACCGATGATTCAAAACTGCTCACGTATGTATATGCTATAAGAAGACCACTTTCTCTTACATGTAAGGAGCGTTCCGCCCCCTTCAATCTGCATATCTTCTCTGAATACGTTCTTCTTGAAGATATGGTATCATATACTTCAGAAATACTAGCACCAGATAATTCTATGATATCCGCCAGCGTACGAAATGTATCCACGGTTGCCCGTCGGAATCCAGAAGTATCTGTGATCATACCTGCTATTAAGGCAATCCCCTCGTCTTTAGAAAGCTTCTCGGGAGCTACCATGTCGTAGATGATCTCTACGCACGAAGTCCTTTTTTCTTTATGGACTTCAACTTCCCACCCATCCGTAGGATGGTGATCGATGATCACAGCTTTCTCTAGAGGTATACTTATGGGATCCAGCTGTGTAGGTGTGGGTGTATCCACCACGACGTATTGTTCATAATCCTCAGTTAAGGGAGGAAGTTTATATCTTAAATTCAAGTATTCAGCAAGTGGCTTGCCCTTCCTATCCGGTGAATTAGGAAGTACCACGTCTCCTCCGTAACGTTTTTGTAAAAAATAGAGAGACCCGATAGCGTCGGGATCCGCATTTTGATGTGATAAAAAAAGGGTTTTAAGGCCGGGACGGATCTTATCCATCTACGCCCCGCCGATAGGACCTTGCTGCATACCACTCAATTTAGATGTGAGTTCCTGCTGTAGTTCCTGGAAGTTTTTACGTAGTTTTTCTTCCTGTCGGGAAAGGGACTTAACTCTTACTTTGATAGTCTCGAGTTCATCTTCGAGTTCCTCGATAAGTTCTTTTCTATCTTTAACCTTTACGAGTAGATCCCCACCCAGATTTTTGAATATAGGTGTGTCATCATCCAACTTTTTGAGTTCTTCAAGTGCCCTATCTACATCGTTGCTTTTCATATCCAACTGCTGCTTCTGCGAACTAACCTGCTGAAGCTGTTGCTGCATCTGCTGTGCCTTTGCTATCTCATTCTGTATATCTTCCTGCGAAACGCTCATTTTATTACCTCTTTATTTGAGTATTTATTTGCTATATCGGTAGTTACACCGAGCCATCTTAAATAGGAATTGACGGACGCTCTGAGTGCATGACTGTCTTCTGCACCAATCTTGATGGAAGGAGGGTTCGTTGATATATCTATCGAAACCCGATTCATACCCTCTTGAGCTTCCGGCTGGAGTGCTTCCAATGCCGTGTTATTAACATCGGAGTCCTCCAGCTCGATAAGTGCATATTTCATCGAGCCTTCAACACCTTCTTCACGTTCGGTGGATCCTTGTAAAATACCTTGGCTCCACAGTTTTCACACTGTATCCCCACGGTACTCATGTCTGTTTTGATTCTTTCCTTGCAGACGGCACATCTAAACATATCTCTAATCCTCCTGGAGTCTGATGTTCCTACCTAGGTACGGTCTGTAGGCGCCTCCTGCAAATGTGAGGCCGCATTTTCTACAGCTCCAAATACCCGTACTCTTACGCTTTATCTTTTTGTGATGGCACTCGGGACATTCATAGGAGGCTTTAAGCTGTTCCTCGACGGTTTTGATGTTCCGTCTGGCTTTAACCCCGTAACGAGTACCAAAGCGACCAGTGCTACCTACTTTTTTCTTTTTTCCCATGGTCAATCAGCCCTTTAAGCACGCTGGTGTTGTTTCCACCATATTTAAATTTTTTCCTCTGATGTATTCGCTAACCTTCCCCTCAGCTCTTCTCCGATCTCTTTGGACTTTTTAATACATTCTCGGATTTCATCGTAACTGAAGACTCCAGAAAGGCCTTTCTGCATGGCTACTATGTTCCCATTTTCATTGGTCGAAACCGTCAATCTGGTGTCAGAGATCCTCTCTTCTTCCAATCTTGCATCTAATAGTATCTGATCTCTGATCTTACTGAATGTGGTCGGAACTACTACGTGGTCTATGGGTAGTGGGTAATCCTCTCCAAGATCAAATTTCTCAGCTGGCACCATTGTGTTCATCAGTGCGGACATCGCGCCTATACCACATGCATCGAATAGGTTACCGTCGAAGTCAAGGATGTGCATGTCTATGAATATCAACCAAACCTTTTCGCCCTCTTCGATACATAGTTTAGTAGCATCAACAACATTACCTTCTCTGATGCCTCTATCAACAACCCTAGCTAATTCGGTAGCATCTTCCCTTGGTGGACCGGACTCATAGTTCGGTGATGCCATAGGTATAAGCTCCGCTGAAGTGATAACAACACCTTTATCCGGTGTATCCGGGAACGGTTCTCCAACGTCCATCTTGATACCAACGACTACATCTGTATCTCCCAACTTGACTCTAGCAGATCCTTCGGCTGCCCCTATCCAGTTGGACTGTATCTTTAGTTCTCGATGTTCGTACATATCTCGACTGTCTATCCTTTTTCCATCTTTTATAAGTCTGTAAAGGTACTCCTTAGTGATCTTTGAAATTATCTCCTTCATGTTATCACTCATCCTCCTCAAAATCTTCGTAGCCTTCAAGGGATGTAGAATACCTCCTCTTTAAGGCATCTCTCTGTATCTCGTATATCTCTTTACATGCTCCAACAGCTAGTTCCATGGCTTTATCAAATTCTTCCGTGGTAAGGTCTCCATCCATCTGAAGTAGTGTGACTTTGTCTGTTCTTGGTACTATGGCAAGGGGTACGTCGGCTTCACCGAAGTTGTCCTCCTTTTGACCAAGATCCAAGACCACATGTCCGTCTATCTTACCTGCGGCGCATGAAGCGATCATATCCGACATGGGTATGCCTGCATCAGCGAGTGCAACAGATGCTGCTGTCAGAGCGGCACACCGTGTACCTGCACTAGCTTCTAATACCTCTATAAATACGTCAACAGCGGCCCGGGGGAACTGCTCTACAAAGACTATCTCTTCCAAAGCTTCAGAGATGAGCTTGCTTATCTCCACCGATCTTCTATCTGGTCCAGGTCGTTTCCTATCGGAAACAGAAAAGGCCGCCATATTATACCGGGCCTGAACAACAGCCTTCGAGGGGTTCTGTGCATGCCTAGGGTGAAGTTCTCGGGGTCCATAGACTGCAGCCATAACTTTGTTCTCACCCCATGTGAGATATGCAGAACCGTCTGCACGTTGTAAAACACCGGCCTCTATCTTTATCTCTCTTAATTCATCAAATTTTCTTCCATCTAATCTTAATCCATTCTCATCTATCAATTTAATATCGGAATCCATTCCCATATTTATTCCTCCTGATCAAAATCTTTACCAGTTTCGTTCTTCAAAAATTCCTTTACAGCATCAGTAAGGCCTACTGCTTGTGCTTTTTCTTCTATCATCTGAACGGCTTTTACAGCAATATATTGGCCTTCAAGATCACCGTCTATCCAGATACGGCCGTTCTGACCGACAAATATCCTACAACCGGTGTAGTTTTTCAGCATGGTTATCATGGAACCTTTACGCCCTATGACGCGGGGAACTTGTGATGGAGCTATCTCGATAATCTGCCCACTATTCAACTTCCTAAGTCCCTCTTCATCCATGCGTATCTGTACCTTCTTTAGTTCATCCACATTTGATATCTTTACAAGTATGGCATCACCTACGTCGATGTAGCTGATAGTATCTCCGAACTCCACCCTCCAGGGAACATCGTTCACATGGAGGATAGCAGAAAATGCAGCGTTTATGTCAACCATCCATATGGATGGGTTTAAGTCAGTAACAGTACCGATCACTTTGTCGCCCCGATTAGGGTCGTATCGTCCTCTCTGAGCTGCGATGTTCACATAACCTGAACGAAAGGTTTTAACGCCTAACTTGGATGCATATATGTTCCGTTCTTTTTTATAAGTGCCTCTACCGGGTCTACAATCTTCTTCTTCGATGATATCCCCTGGTAAAAGGAGTTCTCTTTTCTTTTCTTTATTCATTTTAATACACCTTTTCAATCAATAAATCTAATCCTTAATTTCTATCTCTACTTGACCCTTGGTGAGATGGTTAACTCGTTCAAATAATTCGTCTTTAATACCGGCGGGTATCTTGATGGTACCATGCCATCGACCGTCTGAAAGCCAATCTTCACTCGTTATAGTACCAAGGGATTTCAATTCACCATATAATTTGCCGTAAAGATCGCCTCGGACCTTTATGGATACAGTTAGTTTCTTGAAACTCAATGGTATCAAGCTTCTTATGCTATCTACAACCTCATCCATCTGCAGACTGACCGGCTTGAAAGGATCTATGTGAATATTTGCTTCGTTCATCGCATTTTCAATACGGGCAGGTGGATGCGGTGTACCTGTCTGTGGATTCATCGAGTTACGGACTATCCTATTTATTATCTCTTTACGTTTTTGCTCCTGCCTTTTGCGTCTCTGTTCTGTCGTTATCTGCACGTCGCCCTTCTCTAATATTTTTATGGCGATGTCTTCTACATCTGTGGTTTCAAAGACCTCTTCTAACATCTCTGTAGAGACCTCTTTTCCCTTCTTAGCATCTGAAAATATTTTATCTACAGGCATATTCTCTAGTATGTTGATATCTCTTTCGCCTCGAAAGGATTCAACGGCATTGGGCTTGACGAGTATCTCAAAACTTTCACCACGGGATTTAAACCGGGCTATAACATACTCGTCCAGAAGTGTATCGGTGTGTTCTTTAGGATAGTCTTTCTTTCCCACGTTTACCACCCTATTCAAGGGAAGACAAGTACTCCTTGATCTGTTCCTCCTTGACTTTCTTGAACTCCTCTTCTGCGGTGATAACAACGATCTCAAGTGACGCAGGGTCTAAGTCTCCTTCAGTGGATCTATTTAGCCCCTTGAGTGCTAGTTTTATTCCCTCTTCCAAAGACATATCGTCGTCGTATTCTTCATCGAATACTTCCTGTACCTCCTCACGATCCATACCTATACTTCCGGCTTTGTATGCCTGGAAAGCACCGCTTGGATCGGTCTCGTAAAGGTGAGGTCCGTCCTCGTCGACACCAGCTATCAAAAGGGCTGTACCGAATGGTCGTACACCACCGTATTGAGTATAAGTCTGCTTATAATCACATATCCGCTTCACTAATGTTGAAATGTCGATCCTTTCATCATAAGATACTCTGTTAACTTGGGCCACCATCCTAGCGTAATCTACTAAAACCCTAGCATCTCCTACCAATCCTGAGGTGGCTAGACCTATCTTTTTATCGATGTGGAAAATCTTCTCTATTGAGTCTGGCTCTACTAATTTACTTGATATTATCTTACCAACAACTAAGGCAACACCGTCTTTCGTTTTTATTCCGATCGTTGTAGTACCCCGTTTGACTGCTTCCCTTGCGTATTCAACTTGGAATAGTCTACCGTCGGGGGAGAAGACGGTTATTCCCCTGTCATATCCCATCTGTCCTGGCTGCATTCGTTTTCACCTACGAGTAAAAGATACATGATAGTTATAAAGGTTGCCCCAATCTCTCGTTATCAGTTAATGAACTAAAAAAATTAAGGGAAGGGGGGAGGTTATCGTGATTGATGAATCCTCCAATCCCTGTTAGAAAAAGGGAGGGAGGGTGATTATCGTGATGTATGTTCGTATGTGCAAGTATGCAATGGTACTACTGTATTTAAGTTTTTTGCTCAATATCCAATGGATCCCGTTACTAGATCGAAGTAATTCAAGACCAGTAAAATCATGTATAAATAAGTTTTGAAATCCTAGTATTCCTTTATGGTCATAAGTAAGAAATCGATAATCATATAAGTAGATGATACTTTACGATAAAGGATGTTGGTTTCTGTGGATGTTGGCGGTACTTTTACCGATATGATAATCGTAGATGAGGGGTTAAAGCATTTTAAGATCCCATCAACACCGAAGGATCCAGCCAAGGCAGTCATACAAGGATTTCCCGAAGACTGTGATGAATTCATCCATGGAACAACTGTAGCTACAAATGCCTTTTTGGAGAGAAAGGGAGCACCAACGGCGTTTATAACCAACGATGGCTTCGAAGACATACTGTTCATCGGTCGTCAGGTGAGACCGAAACTTTACGACCTTCATATAGAAATAAAACCCCTACCTCTTTCATCGGAGGACTGTCATGGTATCGTGGGTAGGGTTGATGCTGACGGGACTATTCTCCATGATATAGATAGGGAAGATCTAGAGCGTTTAGCGATCTCACTGAAGCAAAAGGACCGTTCTGCAGCAGTGTGTCTTCTGCATTCTTACAAAAATAACGTACATGAAGAAGAAATCAAAGGTATATTGAACGAAGCAGGAGTCACCTGTTCTTTATCTAATCGAGTATCGAATGAATTCAGAGAGTACGAAAGGGGGGTAACGACTCTACTCGACGCTTACCTCGGCCCGGTAGTAAAAAAGTATTTTAAAAAGATAGAAGAAGGAACCGGTGTTGAGCCTTTGGTGATGAAATCCAGCGGCGGTTTACAGCCTGCGTCGGAAATCAACCCTATAGATACTTTTTACTCCGGACCAGCAGGAGGTGTAGCAGGGGGAAAGTATATCTCCGGTTTACTCGGGATCGATGACCTGATCACCTTCGATATGGGAGGTACCAGTGCGGATATGGCCACTATCGTCGATGGTGACATGGCTTGGAAGGATCAAGGCACCATAGGCGGCTTTCCAGTCCAGTCAAAGATGGTTGACATAGAGACAGTTGGAGCGGGAGGTGGAAGCATCGCTTGGATGGACGACGGCGGTGTACTCAGAATAGGGCCAAAGAGTGCAGGTGCTCATCCAGGGCCCGCCTGCTATGGACTTGGGGGAACTGAACCCACGGTCACTGATGCCCTTCTTTTGGCGGGATATATAGACAAAGACTATTTTCTTGGTGGTGAGATAGAACTCCACGTGGATAGGGCTGAAACCGCTATCGATGGATTATCTGATCAAATGGGTTTATCCATGGATGAACTGATAATCGGTATCATCATGATCGCAAATTCCAAGATGTCCCGCTGTATGAAGGAGATCACGGTGAAAAGAGGTTTATCGCCAAGCGAATTCAGCATACTCGCCTTTGGAGGTGCAGGCCCACTACATGCATCTTACCTGGCCCAAGAATTGGGTATAGATAGAGTGATCGTACCTCCGGCGCCAGGAGTCTTTTCAGCCCTCGGCATGCTAACAGGTGATCTACGTACTGAAAGGTCAAGAACCCTACTGCTACCGTTGAACGGTAAAAAGGAAATAAACCATATTATAAACGAACTGCTCGTTAAAGAGAAGGGTGAACAAGAGGTTTATCTAGGTTTGCGATACAAAGGACAGAGTCATCATTTGAACGTTATTTTAGAGGGTGAAATGGCGGAAAGATTTCACCTAGAGCACAAAAAACTCTACGGTTATGCAGATCATGAAGCAGAGATCGAAATAGTGAATGTAAGGGTAGAACATGTTAAAAAGAGAAACTTCATCGGACTTCCAGAGACTACTCGGTCCGGTGATCATCCATCATCAAGAACTTGCCTCTTCCCAGGTGGCAAACAAAAGTGTAAGGTATTCTACAGAAAATATCTACAAAATGGAGATGACGGCCCTGCAGTGATAGAGGACTCAAATTCAACGATCTTAGTGCCACCTGATTGGGCCTTTAAAGTTACACATAAGGGTATAATAGAGGTGGTTCGAAGATGAATCCGGTGGTTTTCGAAGTACTTCGTCACTCGGTGGAAGGTATCCCCGAACGTATGGGGGCGGCTCTTCAAAGAAGTGCCTTTTCTGCTAACATAAAAGAAAGGAAGGACGAATCATGTGCTTTATTCAGCGCAGGCTGTGAGATGGTGGCTCAAGCCGAACACATACCGGTGCATTTAGGTGCCATGCCAAGTGCTTTAGATGCGATAATATCCTCCTGCCAGCTATCACCAGGGGATCAGGTTATGATGAACGACCCCTACAAGGGAGGAACTCACCTACCGGATATAACCGTGGCTAAGCCGGTATTCTTTGATGAAGACCTATTAGGATATGTTGTGAACAGGGCGCATCATGCAGACATAGGAGGGTCTACACCCGGATCCATGCCAGGAGACAGTTTTCGGTTGGAAGAAGAGGGGATAGTGATTTCCCCGACCCATATAATCAAGAACGGCGAATTCTGCGAAGAAACTTTCGACCTGCTTTCCAGTGCTAGGAATACAAAGGAAAGGAAGGGAGACCTCCGGGCACAGATCGGAGCTAACGAGCTCGGGGCACGTGAGTTATCGGAAGTGATCGATAAGTTCGGACTCCACGAGTACCTGGATTTCATCGATTCTTCATTGATCTATTCGGAAGAGAGAACAAGGAACACCATCGATAGAATAGAAGACGGTACCTACAGCGCCGTATCATTCATGGAATGGGATGAAGAAGTAAAACTTTGCCTAAGAACGACTGTAAAAGATGATACAATATACTTTGACTTCGACGGTACCTCAGAGCAGGTAGAAGGAAATATAAATGCACCTCTACCGGTGACTCTTTCTGCTGTTTACTATGTAGTTAGGTGTCTCATACCTGAAGATATACCTATGAATCAAGGAGTTTACCAACCGATAAAGGTTTCAGCTCCTGAAGGTACACTTCTCAATCCTGAGTATCCCGCTGCGGTTTCTGCAGGTAATGTGGAAACTTCTCAAAGGGTGGTAGAGCTTATCTTAGATGCTTTGAGGGCAGCGTTACCTGAAAAATTACCTGCACAAAGCCAGGGTACCATGAACAATCTGATCATCGGGAACGAGAGATTTACCTATTACGAGACCATCGGTGGAGGATCGGGAGCTTCCTCCTTGGGTGATGGAGCAAGTGGAGTCCATGTTCACATGACAAATACTTTGAACACCCCGATCGAATCCATCGAGCACGAATATCCTCTTAGGGTCAACTGTTACAAACTGAGAAAAAATTCTGGGGGCGGCGGTTTATTTAAAGGCGGAGACGGTATAGTAAGGGAGATAGAAGTATTGGAAGATGCACATTTATCGATTCAGTCTGAACGAAGGATTGAAGGGCCAAGAGGGTTCAATGGGGGTGGTGATGGTACAGCGGGTAGCAACCTACTTTTTATAGACTCAAAAGAGACTGATTTAGGGGGACATGTAAGCATGGATATCAAAAGAGGATGGCGAGTACGTATAGAAACTCCGGGTGGAGGGGGATGGGGTTCTGTAGAGATTTGATGTTGACTATTAGAAACATTTAAGAAACACTTCTTTTTTATGAGTTTGCCGCAGGATTTAACATGCGGTAGATGCATAAAATAACGCATCGCTCAAGATCACACAGGAGTGATATAATATGAAAGAGAAGACAGAATTCCTTAAAAGGGAATACGAACAGATGAAGAAGGATGGATTGACATGGACTATACGGGGACTCGAAGGGCCATCCAAAGCACATGTTATGGTTGATGGTAAAGAGTGTATCATGCTGGCCTCTAACAATTACTTAGATCTGGCAAATCATCCTAAACTGAGAGAGGCAACTATTGAAGCTGTCAAAAAGTACGGTGCAGGCGCCGGTTCCGATTGGTCCATAGCCGGAACCATGGACATCCATCAGGAACTCTGGGACAAGATAGCCGAGTTTAAAGGTGCTGAAGCTGGGATGACATATCAGACCGGGTTTGCAGTTAACGCCGGTTTGATTCCACAGTTGGTCGGTAAGGAGGATGTGTTGATCTCCGACGAACTTAATCACGGGAGCATCATCGATGGTGTGAGACTATCTAAAGCAGATAAGATGATATATTCTCACTCCGACATGGGTGAACTTGAAAAGTGCTTGAAAGCCGCAGATGAAAAGGACTACAGACGAGCTATCGTGATCACAGACGGTGTATTCAGCATGGACGGCGATATTGCGAAGATGGATGAGATAGTGGAACTTGCGGAAGAATACGGTGCGATGACCTATGTTGACGATGCTCACGGTGAAGGTGTTCTTGGTGACGGTCACGGCATAGCCCATGAGTTCAATCTAGGTGAAAGGATCGATTTCGAGATGGGAACGTTCTCCAAAGCATTGGGTGGTTTTGGAGGTATGCTAGCAGGAAGCGAGTGGCTGATCAAGTATGCATACAATACTTCTCGTTCATGGCTTCTGAGTGCAGCCTTTCCACCACATGTAGCAGCCACCAATATCGCGGCCCTTGAACTTGTAGACGAAGAGAACCATCGTGTCAAACATCTATGGGAACTTACTGACTATTTCAAAAAGGAGATCGAAAGTCTTGGTTACGACACCGGCATGAGCGAGACACCGATAATACCGGCTATGATAGGTGACAGCAAGAAAGCTCAGGAGTTAGCTAACAGATTGTACGATGAAGGTATCTTTGGCCTTGCGATAGTATTCCCGATGGTGGCTAGGGGTAAGGCACGTATTAGGAATCAGATGAACGCAGGCATGACCAAGGATGATCTAGACTTTATACTGAACGCCTACGAGAAACTGGGCAACGAACTAGATCTGATCTAAACACCCTTTCCCAACCCCTTTCTTTTTATTTAAAAAAAGGTTTTGAAGGATCGTTTATTTGATTTTTTTCATAGGTAAGCCGCAGCACAAAGGCGTTGTTTTCGGCTCTTCTTCAAATTCTACGACAGAATCACATTCACAATCCTCTTCCGAACAGGCACATTTGTACTTGACGGGTTTTCCGGCATTTTCACATCCGCATGATTTACACATTCATATCACCTGATGATAAAACGAGTTCACTATATTTAATCCTATCGTGATTTTTTCCTAGCGATTATACCGATCGAATCGGACTCCTTTTGGTAGGGTGTTCCGACAAAGTTTTGGTAGAAGTCTTCCACGATGAAGCCGTGTTTTTTAAGCAGGTTAGTGATTTTTCTCAGAGTAAAAAATCTGTGCCATACTCGATATAGTGTTGCTTCTCCAAACTCATCCAATATGATATATTGATCCAGCTTCACCTGTTCCTCGGGATAGTAGTACCGCTGCACCAACTCCATATAATCCTGAGGATGCCAGAACCCACCTGTTGAAGTAGACCAACTAGTGGTTTCTATACCCGCTTCATCATGGCGGGGTGTGAGAACGTCGAATACAAAATATCCTCCTTTTTTTAACAGCGAATTTAATTTATCCAACAATCTCTTTCTTTCAATATCCGAGAGTACGTCGAAATCGTAGTAGATCATCAAAGCTGCGTCGAATTTTTCATCAAAATCCAGCGATAAGTAATCGCCCAATACATAGTTGATAGCCCCCTCATTTTTGGACCTGGCGTATTCGATAGATCTTTGTGAAAAATCTACCCCGGTCATATCCACTCCGTGGCGTACCAGCTCTTCACAGTAAAGACCGGGACCGCATCCCAGGTCGATCACTTTCGAACCGATCAAATCAAGGCGAGATACCAACCATTCACATGAATTTGCGATCCTTTCGTGCTTGCGGCTTGCCATATCGCTGTCTGCATCCAGGTGTGCCTCTAGCATACCTTTAGAGATATGATCGTCGGTCCAAATCGGTCTATCCCCCTCTTCGAATATAGGAGGCTTTTTACTCAACTCATTTAGACTGATTATATCGAGTTTTCCATCTTGGATAAGATTCAACACATCACCCAAATTCGAACTTCTCGAATCTTTCCGCTTTAGCCTTACAGATAGGGCATATCGGGGGTGGAAGTTCTCTTGCAGCCAGGTAACCGCACACTTTGCAGCGCCAAACAGGTATGTCTTCGGACGTAGTGGATTCTAGTTCCGATTTATCTGCATCTATACCCGCCTCTACTATCTCGGGAGGTCTTCTTTCTGGTATAGGCTCTAGCTTATCCGTGTCATCTTTTATCTCTTCAGATACGAAGAGTCCGCAGTAGCACATACCGTACTCTTCAACATCTGCGTCTCTGTACTCGCAGGGACAGATGATGTCCGAGTCGTACACTTTTTTACCGGAGGACTGCCTACAGGGACATGAAGGATATCCATATCTGCCTTCGTTTTCTACCAACCCCTGTATTAGGTCATACAGGAGGTCTTCATCAGGACAGAGGTAATATCCATTCTTTTCAGCATCATCTTCGACATAATCGAACATCTCTTCTTCAGTCCTCATGGCACAGCACTTCCTTTATTCGATCCTTTTTGAAACCGACTATCACTTCATCCCCCTCATCGATAACCAGGGTTGGAAAGCTCAGGGCTGGATTGAATGTCTTTACCTCCTCTTTCATTTCTTTTTTCTCTTCCTCTGAAAGAAGGTCAAAATCGATACACAAGTATTCAATATCTAGGTCTTTCAAAAAACTCTTGGTTTTCTTACACCAGCCACAAGTACTCAATGCAAAAAGTTTTACGTCTCTTTCTTTGATCTTTCCATCTATCTTTCTTACGGCGTCCATGTTGATACATATATGAGATACGATAAGAATTTTAGGGTCAATATTCCAGGTATGTTTCTTTTTCCCACTTAGTTATAACCCTATTGAAATCCAGTATCTCCTTTTTCTTTTCCGCCATATAGTATGGATAACTTTCGCTTAGAGTACCTCTGATGAAAGGATCTTTTTCAAGGCAATCAAGTGCTTCGTGAAGATCACTTGGCAAGGTTTCTATACCTAGCTCCTCGATCTCTTCGTTACTCAAAGCAAAAAGATCCTGTCGCACTTCGTTACCGGGATCAATCCCTTTTTTTATACCTTCCATGCCCGCCGATATGAGGGAGTTAAGCATCAGGTAGATATTCACGGATGCATCACCTGCTCGGTACTCGATCCGCCCTTTCTTTTCCTCTTTATTTCCATATGCTGGGATCCTTACCAGAACGCTGCGATTTTCACCGCCCCAACATATGTAAACCGGAGCCTCGTATCCCGGTACCAGTCGTTTGTAAGAATTGATAGTGGGACAGCATATTGCGGAGAGTGCTTTGGCGTGTTCAAGCAATCCGCCGACAAATCCTTTAGCCTGGTCGTTCAACTCACCTGGTGTGAATAGGGGCTTTCCATCCTTTAGGAGAGATATGTGTACGTGCATGCCGTTTCCAGCATCTCCCTCTACTGGTTTAGGCATGAATGTTGCCACCATACCGTTCTCACGTGAAACTTTTTTGATTATCTCTTTTATAAATATAAAGTCATCAGCGGCTTTCAATGTGTTGTAGGGCAGTGGTTCGATTTCATACTGACCCATACCTGCTTCGTGATGTATCTTTTCTATGGGGATATCGTATCCTTTGACGGCAGTTGTTATCTTACTGATAACATCACTGTATTCGGACCGTCCATCGATATATCTACCCGTGTCTATGGGTTCCAGTGTTTTTTCATCCAATAGGTGAAATTCATACTCAGGTTTTACCCTCACCGAGATCCCTTTTTCCGCCAGATCCCTTAGAGTTTTTTTCAGAAGGTGTCTTGGATCCCCCTTGAAATGTTCTCCGTCGGGCCAGTACAGTTCACACAGGAACACGGCTATCTTTTCACCACCATATTCCATGACTTTGTAGGCATGGGGGTCCGGTACGGCCACCATGTCGCTCTGAGCCACATCGGCAAAACCCACGTTCGAAGAATCGAAACTAATACCGTCTTCGATGATTATGGGGAATATATCTGGAGGTATCCTTATCTCTCTAACACGCCCGCGCAGATCCAGGAACTTGAGTGCGATCGAGTCGATGTCTTCGGGTAGATGCAATTCTTTTTCCATTCTAACACCGGTTGAACATTAGATGGACATATATTAATCATGCCCTCATTTCTGAAGGGAACGCTTCGTATATCTCATGTGCTACTTCTTCCATATCCTCAGGGCTCATACCTTTATGTGTTAATTCAGATGTACCGAAACGTGCACTGACGTCTATAAATATACCCTCTTTTTCTAGCTGTTTACAAAGAT
Source organism: Thermoplasmata archaeon (assembly GCA_003560595.1). GTDB lineage: Archaea > Thermoplasmatota > Thermoplasmata > Halarchaeoplasmatales > Halarchaeoplasmataceae > Halarchaeoplasma. The sequence continues at coordinate 33,126 of PWKY01000046.1, forward strand.
AAACGCCTTTATCCACTGGAATATCAAAATAAAGTTGATGTGACCGTGTGTAATTTCGTTCAGCGAATCGCATCGGCACACCGAGATCGTCCAAAGCCTTGCCCAATGCTTGCGAATTAGCGACTACCCTTGCTCCGTAATCTTGATCGTCCAGCATCTCTTCGATAGCCGCACCTAAAGCGGCTATGCGGTTGGGGTGAGGATTATCCACCAAACCTATGCCGGTGGTTTCATCCACATCTAGATATTCACTCATCCTTTCAGCATGTTCGTGTGAATCCGTGAGTATGATACCTCCTTGAGGCCCGTAAAATGATTTATGAGTGCTGCCTATCATAACTTCCGCTCCCTCCTTTAGGGGTTTTTGAAAACTGCCACAGGCCAATAATCCGAGCACGTGAGAACCATCGTACACCGTTACTCCTCCTTGATCTAAAGAGGATATCTCTTTTACAGGATGCGGGAATGGAATATATGATGAACCGAGGATAGTTAGTGGTATCTTCTGTTTGAACAATTCTTCGGACTTGGATACGTCTATGTCGAACGTTCCAGCTTTATTAGGTAGAGATATCCTTTTTCTTTCAAACTTTTCAAGTCCAAGCGGATATCCTCCGGCGTTAAAAGGCAGTATAGCAACGTTATCATCTGTTCGGGTGAAGGTAAACAGTACGGTCAGATCACATATATTTCCGGCCAGTGGTGTTACCAATGCATGCTTAACACCGAACAGTTCCTGGGCTAGCTCCTCAACCGTTTCGATCATCTCCTGTGAATACTTTGTGCCTCCGTAGTAATTTGAGTGATAACGACCGGCTAGGTCCGAGGCAAGAGCGTCTCTAACATTTTGTGAAAGAATATTCTCAGATGCTACCAGGTTTAAACCTTCCTTTCTCAGTAATTCATGTTTTTTAATCAGATCATGGATCCGGGACATGAAAATCCAAAAAGGATGCTCCCTTAAATTATTTATCTGATTCTAGCCGCTGAAAAGATAGTTCTCGACCTTTGACCAACGAATAAAGGGTTCGATTCAAGGGGGTATCCGCGCCCATTTTTTCCCCTACGGTAACTATTGCACCATTGATACAACCGATCTCCGTTTTTCTTTTTCTCTCTATGTCCTGAAGCATGCTGGATTTGTTATCCGCGGTAAGGGATGCCACGCGTTTCACCTCTTCCATAGGTGTATCTGAGGGCAACTCGGTTTCTTTTATCGCCACGTCGTATGATTCGGAGCATACTCTCTCCATCAATGAATATAAACCTTCATTTTTCAGAAGCGCACCATTTTTTAAACCGGTGAGTGCGGATATAGGGTTGATGCAGGCGTTAACGATCACCTTCTGCCAAATGTATCCGTAGATGCTGTCAACCACCTTCACATCCAACCCTCCTTTTATCAATCTATCTGCTAATCTGATAACGCTCTTATTTTTTCCCTTGGGATAAAGCCCCATGAGTGTGTCACCCTCGCCTGCATGTATGACGTTACCAGGTGATTCATAAGTTATTCCATTGGAGGTAACGCCACCGATAACCTGATCTGGCCTGACGTACCGAGATATGATCCTCTCATTCTTCAAACCGTTCTGCAGAGAGACCACTTTAGCATCATCGCCAATATAAGGGTGGATCGATTTCATGGCCTGTTCTGTATCGTAGGATTTGGTACACAGAATTATGTGATCACGATCTGTCAAACTGGAAGTATCGGTGGTATAATCAACATCACTATCGACCTCAGTATGTCCTCGAACGTGGACTCTTGAGAGATCCAACTCATCACGTCCGAGAAGCACCACTTCGTTGTGTTTACCCAGAACTCCGGCAAGAAAGGTACCTAGTGCACCGGGACCTACGATAGCAATTTTCATGATCGTGAATTTAAATAGGATAGATTAAAGCTTTTTCCGTCTAAAAAAAACAAAATTGATCAGATGTTTTTACCCAATACTCAAACTCCCTCTCCCTCTTCTTCTATTTCCTCCTCTTCGATCTCTTCCCCATATTGTTCTTCCTCTTCTTCTATTTCCTCCTCTTCGATCTCTTCCCCATATTGTTCTTCTTCCACTTCTTCGATCTCTTCTTCATATTGTTCTTCCTCTATTTCCTCCTCTTCGATCTCTTCTTCATATTGTTCTTCCTCGCTCCATTCATCTTCTTCAATTTCCTCCTCTTCGATCTCTTCCCCATATTGTTCTTCTTCCTCGTCTTCCTCTATTTCCTCTCCGACATCTTCTTCCTGATGTTCTGTATCTAGATGCCTTTTAAGCCATCCTTCAGTTTTATATGTTTTATTACATTCATGGCATACAAACACTTCTTCTTCGGTTTCTTCACTATCCTCCTCAACCTCTTCCTCTATTTCTTCCTCTTCTTCTATTTCCTCTATCTTTTCCTCTATCTTTTCCTCTATCTCCTCCTCTTTGATCTCTTCCCCATATTGTTCTTCTTCCACTTCTTCTATCTCTTCTTCATATTGTTCTTCTTCCTCTATCTCCTCTTCATATTGTTCTTCTTCGCTCCATTCCTCTTCGCTTTCTTCTTCAAGTTTCTCTTCCACATCCTCCTCGTCTTCTTCTTCAAAGAGGTCTTCTTCCTCTTCTTCTTCAATTTCCTCTTCGCTTTCCTCCTCCACATATTCTTCTTCGATCTCCTCATAAACTTCTTCATCAAATGCCTTTTCATCACCGATAACGATATTCACCTCGTTCTTAAGTAGTTCTACTCGTCCTTGTTCCATCTTCTTTGGGTCCACGGGTAATATCAATATAGATCCGCTTTTTGCAACCTGATCCTTAAGCGATTGTATAAGATACAACACGGTACGGAAGTCATTGTGCTTTATCAGATAATCCATACCCTCCAATAATATTACGCCGTGTTCATTTGCAAGGAACTGTTCGATAGTCAGACTGAACTTTTCAAGATTTTTAGGTCTGACTGTATTCTCACGATCGACGTTCGATAGCCACATCATATCGATATCTGAAAGATCGTACCTTTGCTTAATTTTTTCAGGATACTCACGGGTAACTAACATACCGTTGAGACCTTTATCAATTATACTCTTGAATAACTCAACCGATGTCTCCTCTTGATCATCTAAAATCAGATAAGTACTGCTGCGTTCTATACCTTCCTGCATATCTATATCTGGAGCGATGTCTTCTACTTTATCTTCAATCTCTACTGTGGCGATCTCTTTATCTACTTGCTCAACAGCATGTTCTTCCTCTATAACATCGATCTCCATGAAGCCTTTTTTCACCATTTTTTTCATGGCCTTAGCGTGAGCTATCGTTATATCATTATCTTTAGCCAATTTTTCAATTTTTGTTTCTAATATATGTTGAGGTGTGATATAACCCTTAGAGTAGATATTTTCAGCGACCTCTGAATCGATACCTTCGATTTCCTGTAGTTTCATCATCAGCTCATCTTTATATTCATCATCAGATATATGCTCTTTCTCTCTAAGCTTTCCAAACTCGTCACCTTTGATCTCCAATTCTTTTATTATATTTCTAACCAGACCACTATTAAGACAATCCAATGAAGATAATTCACTGTTAGATGCGTTCTTCAACTTCTCGACATTATTATAGCCCTTTTCATAAAGATCTACAGCTATTTCGTGGGTAAAACCTGGTATGCTCTCGTACACCTTGATCAATTTTGTCCTATAAAGGGGTGTCAATCCAAGTTGAACGTTTTCTCCATTTATGTTCCATTCTAATACATATTCTGCATTTTCCAACATTTCTGGGGTCAGGTGGACCTCTATAGCATTCAATTCATCGATCAATTCTTTCTTGTTGGTTTGTATCGATTGTATTATATCGTCTTCTGCACTTATGAATACCTCGCATTCATCTTCAGCCTCAAGTTCCAATTCCTTTCTCATACTCTTTAAACGAAGGATTATATCCTTGGATGTCTGCCTGTACCACAGCTTTGAATCGATCTTGATATCTAGATATATAGGCCCTACATCGTGTTCGATCTCTACAAAGTCAGCTGGAACTTCACGTTCAAAGGTGACCATCTGGGGTTGGATCTCTACTAGATTGCCTTCGATTCCGAGTTTAAACTCACCGGAATCTATACCTTTTTTTATCTCTTTAGCAGGGCGCCTTTTCAACATCAAAGAAATACGACTTACCCATTGGCGATATGCCTTCCCGATGGCATTGTGATTTGGGTGGACCTTCAATATCATCTCTTCCCATTCTTCACCAGGAGGTATTATTTCGATGTTCTCTATCCTGGATTTATCTTTGATGATATGTCCAAAATCATCTACTAATTCTTTAGCAGTGTAATCGTGGGCATCGATTATCAATCTTTTTAGAGGCCATTTCTCTGGCATATCGTAGAATCGTTTACCTTGGTAAACTCCTTCTACCAATTCTTTTATCATCTCCATCTTCTGATTCAGGTCTTCATCTACATATCTGGGATTATTATCCGGCCAATCAGTCAACTGCACGCTTTTTCGACGCCCATCTAGTTCCAGATAGATCTCTTCAGCTATAAATGGACATATGGGGTAGAGTATCTTACTCACCATAATCAACGCTTTCGTCATAACTTTTAACACAACAAGGTTATCGTTTTCCTCTATAACTGCAAGTCGCGTCGAGGCTAAAGTAAAGTAAAATTGTGCAAAATCTTCTAAGATAAATTTTTCAACATCGGACAATACGAGATCAAAACGAGAGTTAAGATAGTTTTCTTTACATGTTGTAATTAAATCTTCAATAAGGGAAAATATCCATCTATCTTCTACTTTCATGTACTCATCTAGAAATTCGAAGGAGGATTCGTTTGGGTCGAAAGAAAAATCATCCATCCTAACCTTAGTATAATTTAAGAGATTCCATAGCACCTTTGGTAATCTACTCGGAGAGTCGAACAAGTCCGAGGATATGTCTATATCGTCCCAAGGTGGTCGATCGGAGATAAGCTCTATTCTAAATGAATCCGTTCCGAATGAGGGGGGTATCTGATCTAGGGATAAACCTCTAAGAGAAACTTTACCGTATCCGATCAACGTATCGATTATGTTATCATCGAACAAGGCAGATGAAAGGGTGAGCATTCCGTAAAAGATTCCATATCGATCGTCTATCGGTGCAAAGATATAATCCCCAGGAGCCCAATGTTCCCAATATTCCTTACGTTGTGGATATCCCAGTTGTGTCCAAGGTGAAATGGAAGCCAAAAATAGATGGTTCAACACCTTAGACTCTTTTAACATCGTACCACCGCATTCTTCGCAGTCTAACTTTATATTATTTATAGTTGATAGTTCTACCTTATCCTCGATAGCGACATCTGAAATCTTAGATAGTTCTTCCAGTGAAGACGGGATCGTTCTGTTTCCACAATCACATTCCCAGATAGGTAAAGGGAGGCCCCACCCTTCTTTTTTTGTGATGTGCCAATTTTTCTTCTCCTCCAACCAATTGTGATGCTCTGGACCTCCCATCCAGGAGGGGATGAAATCCAGTATGTTCCAATATAAAGACATCTCTGAATCTTCAGCCAAAAAGAACCATTCCTCCACCTCCCTATCAACTAGTTCGATTCCACAATGTGAGCAGGTTTCATATGTTATCGGACTACCAACTTCCGTAAAAAGATGAAGAGCTTTTCCTTTTAGAATGTCAAGTATCCTCTTATCAGCTCTCTCTGTAGATATATTCGCAAAATCCCCTAATGATTCAATGTCTTCTAATCGTCCATCGGTACCGATTAAGTCGATAGTAGCATTATCAAAAAGATCTGCCAATTCGTCAGAATGGTCATCTATACCAGGGGAAATAGCGAATATACCTGTAGATGTGTCAACTAAATTTTCATCATCTACTATCTTCGTTTCCGGATCCAACTCATGGAGATATGGTATGTGATCGACTAATGGATTTGTGATACCTATACCTTTCATTTTGTTACCAGGTACATCTTTTACCACCTTATAATCTATATCGCCAAGTTTATTTATTATGTCACCCGCTTTCTCCTTCAATATAAGATACTTTTCAACTTCTTCATCCGTTCGTACGGCGACGATACTGTATTCTTCTTTTGGATCTATTGCAAAACCTACGGTCCCTAAAAGGTGCCATAATTCCTTCAATTCAGTGATTATGTACCTATTTTTTCCTTTACTTATAGGTATCTTGATGATATGTCTCTCAGTTTCTTTGACTTTGGTATTTATTTCTAGATCCGTCAATGAGGACCTACATTGATTGCACCACGGTAGTTTTTTTTCTTTTTTCTCCAAAAGACCATTTTCGTTCAATCGCGAAACGGTCCACCAAGCGGAATCAATGAAGTTACGTTGGGATGTCAGATATTTATCTCTACTTATTAAGGATAAAGATTTCAAGGTCTCCTCGTTATTCTTTAAAAACAGACCCGAGGTTTCTTGACAGCGATGGAAAAGATTTTTCATATTCTTCTCTGACAGTTTTTTTTCAGGATCAACACCAGCGTTCTTCAAAACGCTAGATTCGATCTTAGGAGAGAAAACATCAAAACCGGTAGAATTCCTTGGGTTGTTACCCGATAATAATTGAAATCTTGCCATGATGTCGTACAGCGTTTCTTTGAAAACTAGACTGGCCTTACACTCTTCTTCTAATAGAGAGGGGGTGTTGACTAGATATACATTTTCTCCTCCCTGATTCTTTCTATTTGATAGATCTGAAACTTCTGATGAAATCCAATACTCCCTAATTTTTTTTTCTAGAGTTTTTGGGTCGTAATCATGTAAATCTAAAGACATCTTATCTAAACATGTAAAAGGAATACTAGCTTAAATTAATTTCCATCTTATTTCAATCGGACCTAGGATATCTATGGCCTATATCTATTCGGTGTTCTTGGGAACGGTATAGCATCCCTTATGTGGTCAAGTGTACAAAGCCACATTATGATACGCTCGACACCCAAGCCGAACCCAGCATGAGGAACACTGCCGAATCTGCGTGTATCCAAGAACCACTGATAGATCGAAAGGTCCTCACCTTCCTCTTTTAGCCTCGCTTCAAGGGAGTCTATCTCCGTTTCCCTGGCACTACCACCTATGAGCTCACCCACGTTGGGTACCATCAGGTCGAATCCAAGTACCTTGGTATCGTCTTCGGGAGCACGCTTCATGTAGAAAGCCTTGATCTCTTTGGGGTAGTGGGTGACGAAAACCGGTTTCTCGAACATATCTGTGAGAGCTTTTTCTTCAGGCGTACCGAAATCATCGCCGTACTTCGTGTTGAAACCTTCCTTTTGTAAAATGTCTACCGCTTCCTGGTAGGTGATCCTTGGGAAGGGAGGGGCGATATTTTTTAGATAAGACATGTCTTCTTCTCTCAGCCGTTTGAGTTCGTCTTCGCATTCGTTCATCACCTTTTCTACCACGTGACATACCATACCCTCGGCCAGCTCTAGGAGTGCTTCGAATTCCAGCCACGGACCTTCGACTTCTGCATGCCAGTACTCTGTGAGGTGTCTTGGAGTTCGTGATTTTTCCGCTCGGAAGCTCGGGGCGATGGTGTATATGTTACCGAGTCCGAAGATAGCTGCTTCGGCGTACAACTGCCAGCTCTGAGCCAGGTAAACCTTATCATCGAAGTACTCCACTGGGAACAGGGTAGAACCGCCCTCACACGCTAGCGGGGTGAGTATCGGTGATTGAAATTCCTTGTACCCTTCTTTTCTAAAATACTCGTGTATACCTCCGAAAACGGAAGAACGGACGGAGAGTATATCTATCATCTTCGTGGACCTGATCCACAGATGACGGTTATCCAGAAGATGTTCAACACTGTGATCTTCCTGGATCGGATAAACATCCGCCGCATGAACGACCTCGACCTCCGATGCTCTGATTTCGTATCCTCCTGGAGCTCTTTTGTCTTCCGCCACCTCCCCTTTAACTTTGATCGAAGATTCTATCAACAGTGATTTGACCTCGGAAAAGTTGTCGACGGTATCCTTCGAAGTCATTATCTGAACTACTCCCGTGGGGTCTCTGAGGTTCAAGAACACCATATTGCCGATATTACGAGTCCTGTGGATCCAACCTCTCAGGTTTACCTCGCTTCCGGTGTGCTTTCCCTCTAATATCTCTTCCACGTTCGTCCATTCTTTACTCATATTCTCACTGATTCTGTTGATTGATTTCGTAGATAAAAGTGTTGTGCTTGGAGAAGGAGCTTCAACTCAAAAGTTGAAGTTCTCCAAAGTGCTGTTGAAGTTATTAAATTTAAAATTCAAAATATTATTAAATAGTCCGTAACATTTCGGGTTATCATGAAAGAAAAAGACTCGATTCACAAACCCACGGGGATGCGGGCCTTCATGATAGTATGGTTCGGACGTCTGATCTCGATAATCGGCAGCGTTATGACAGGCTTCGCCCTGATGATCTGGATATGGGCACAGACAGGGGAAGCTACTCCCTTCGCCATATTCGGCTTCTGTTACTTTGCACCTCTGCTGATCTCGACTCCTCTGGCCGGTGCTTTAGTAGACAGATGGAACAGGAAGTTCAGTATGATGTTAGGTGATCTGGGAGCCGGTGCTTCTACCGTAGCGATATTCATACTAATGACCACCGGGAATCTGCAGATATGGCACCTTTACATAACCGGTATGTTCGGAGGATTCTTCGCGGCCTTTCAATTCCCAGCCTTTACAGCATCTATATCACTGATGCTTTCCAAAGAGGACTATGCGCGGGCGAGCGGGCTCATGTCCATAGCTGATACCGGCTCTAACCTTGCAGGACCGATACTAGCAGCCATGCTCATAGGTATCATCGGGATCAAAGGTATCATGATCATAGATATCATCACCTTCTCGGCAGCCGTGGGAACCCTGTTGATGGTACACATACCTCAACCGGAGAAAAATCCAGATATCGGGAAGGGGTTGAAGAATATATGGTCCGAGATAACCTATGGCTTCAAATACATATACGCAAGAAAATCTCTACTAGGGATACTGCTGTTTTTCCTGATCATCAATATATTCTTCACCATGGGTAACACGATACGGACTCCCATGATACTTGCGAGGTCCGGGGGAAATGAGATGGTACTAGCAGGCGTTCAGATGATAGCTGCGGTGGGAGGTGTCGCCGGAGGGGCATTGCTGGCAACATGGGGCGGTCCGAAAAAAAGGATCAGAGGTATATTCCTGTGCATCGCGATCTCAAGTATAATCGGTGGTTCGCTCATGGGAATCGGCAGAGATCTGATATTCTGGGGATTGGGCAGTTTCATATTCTCCTTTTTCATGGTGATATCCGGGGGATGCAGCCAGTCATTCTGGCAGTCCAAGGTGGAACCTTCAGTACAGGGAAAGGTATTCGCCGCCCGTAGATTCATCGCACACCTAGCCATACCTATGGCCACCTTGATCTCTGGCCCACTTTCAGATAAAGTGTTCGAACCTGGGATGACGGAGGGAGGGACGCTGACACCGATTTTCGGGGATCTGATAGGCACCGGTGCCGGTGCAGGCATGGCTCTGATATTCTTCTTTACCGGGATAATAGGGCTGCTGATCAGCATAGTTGTCTACGGGTCAACCAGGATACGAGAGGCTGAAGAGATACTACCGGACCACGATTCAGTGGGGGCTCCAACCCCCTCCTGAATCAACCGATATCTTCACCTCTACATATTGTACATCTTAAAGAAGATGATCATCAAAATAGCTGCAAGGATCACTACTACAATTATACCCAACACCAGTGGAGGAGAAAAAGTATCTGGAGTTTCCTCTATTTCCCGAACCTCTACCTCCACCACTTCATCACCGAACTCGATAACATATTCACCATGCTCGTCGAAGGTGTGATCCAACTGGTGATAAGCACTTCCTTGAGCTGGTACCTCGAGTGTATAAACCACTGTTTCGTTTATCACTAGATCTATGCTGCCATGTGCATCACCTTGGTTCTCCGCACTGACGTTGATGGTCACTTCCAGCGGTGCATCCCCACTGGTCGGTTCGACCGTCAATGTGTAGTTTACCAAGACAGGTAACGGTTCATTTACTTCGACCTCCACCACTTCGTCACCGAACTCTACAGTATATATCCCGGGGTCT
>PWKY01000050.1 GCA_003560595.1 Thermoplasmata archaeon
GACCTTGTTCCTGAACTCCCTGAAAAATCAGTGCACGATGTCCCCCTGTAGATCGTCCAGTGCAGATGTAAATAACCGCAGGGATGTTGGATACCCTCTAACATATTTCTATCCATCTCTGTTATGCATCAGCCAAGGACCTCCTCAAGATCCTCCATATCGATAAGCACGAGGGATACGTCTTCTCTATCAGTCAGTTCGTCGGTAAAACCGGCTTTGGAGAAGAGGATATATCTTTCTTCTCTGTTACCGACCCTCCACCTTACTTTTCCTGCCTTGTCTTTTAACCTCTCAAATATATCGGTACCGACCCTTTGATGACTCCACTTGCATTCTCCAAGATATATCAGACTCTCCCTCTCGTTCAATGCCACTATATCGATCTCATCTTCTCCGTACCACCATCTTCCGATCTTTGTGAATCTGAACTGATCATCATACCGAACTATCTCTTTTAAATATTCAACGCAAACGTCTTCGAATTTCTTACCCACGTACCTATCCATATCTGCCATCACATAGTCTTCTACGAACCCTTCATATCCCCCCTCAATATCTGAAAGGTGTGGGCCTATGAAACGGAACCAAAAATCGAAGTAATTGTCAGCTATCTTGTACAGCCCCCTCCGAGAACGTCTTCCTCTAGCCGTGACCGGGATCTCATGCTTTATGAGCCTGATACGCCGCAGCTCCCCAAGATATTTCGGTATGCTCTGGAGTGGGATCTTGGTATCATCAGAGATGGCTTTCGGTGTGGTCCTACCCGATGCCATGGACTCCATGATCGAAAAGTATCTGTTCGGCGTCCTGAATTCCTGCCTCAGAAGTATCTGAGGTTCCTCGTACAATATCTCGGTGTCTCTGCAGACCCTTTCCTTTATGTCATCTTTCAGCGTAGGTCCGTCGAGTTTCTTCAGGTAAAATGGAATACTACCGAATACTGAGTAGTACCTAATAGAGTCTTCAAAGGTCGTTTCCGGGATCATCTTCTTCGCTTCTTTGAAAGGAAAGGCTTTAAGATCTATCTGTCCGGTTCTTCTTCCGTATAAAGGGTTCTTGTATGACATCAGATCCTCCATCATACTGATGGATGAACCACACAGTATGAGCATCACGTCCCTATCTTTAAGATATTCATCCACAAATTTTTGAAAATAGGACGGTATGGATCTATTTTCCTCTATTAGATAGGGGAACTCGTCTATGACTAGTACTGTTTTTTCCTCCGCTTTACTGGAAAAGTATTCGAACAGATCTGTCCACTGTCGTATGTCCGGCTTGAACCCTCCAAAGTGCTTGTACATGTTTTCCGTAATGCTCTCAAGTTGTCTCTCTTTGTCTTCCAGGGATGCAAGGCAGTATATGGATGTTTTATCTTCTATGAACTTCTTTATCAATTCCGTCTTACCCACCCTTCTTCTACCATAAATCAGGACAAATTCAAAATTCTTCGATGCATGTTTCTTTTCGAGAGAGCTCAGTTCTTCCTTTCTATCTATGAACTGCAAGGTCATACTCGTAAGTAATATACTCGTAAGTATATAAGCTTTTACACTATGTGATCGTGAGTTAGAATTCTTTTCTCACCCTATCCATGAGATCTTGGAATTTATCTTCACCGTAGATCTCCCTGTAAACGCAGAGGAATCCCAGAACGTTCTCCTGGGCCATCTCTCCGATCTCCTTCATCCCGCTTTCCCTTTTCTCCAGTTCCTCCTTCCCCTTCGAGGTCAAGCGATAGTACTTTCTATCCTCCTCTTCCATGTTTGTCAGTTGCATATTCACAGTACCCGCTGTCCTCATTATAGGCGTTATAACGGATAGGATGGTCAACTAGGATAACATGATCAAGAATTCCAGTAAAGAAGGTTCACTCGTTGAGAAGATAGAACTGACGTCACCCAGAAACGGTTCCGGGGCATATGCTTATAAGTCATGCCGGGAGAATGCAAAAGCTTCTAGTTTCAGAGGATATTGATCGGTTCAAAACCCTATTCAGACAATTTCTTTCTCAGGTTCTCCAGCATGACTTCCGTCATCTTCTTGAGATCGTATCTGTGGTCCCAACCCCAGTCCTCTCTGGCTTTCGAGTCGTCGATGGAGTCCGGCCATGAATCGGCAGTTTCCTGCCTCTCGTCAGGCTCGTAGCCGACTTTGAAATCCGGTATGTGCTTTTTTATCTCCTCTTCCAATTCCTCTACGGTGAAACTCAAAGCTGTATGATTGTAGCTGGTCCAGACTGTTATATCTTCCTCGGGAGCGTCCATCACCATCAAAGTACCTCGGATGGCGTCTTCCATGAACATCATGGGGAGCTTTGTGTCCGCTTTGACGAAGCAGGTGTATTCGCCCTCCTCTATGGCTTTATAGAATATCTCCACGGCGTAATCGGTGGTACCTCCGCCGGGTTCTTCCTTGTAACTTATCAGACCGGGATACCTCAAACTTCTGACGTCTAAGCCGTACTTTTTATGGTAGTACTGACACATCAGTTCCCCCGTCACCTTGGTAACGCCGTATATGGTCACGGGTTCTAGTATGGTATGCTGTGGTGTGTTCTCCAGCGGCGAAGTGGGTCCGAAGACAGCTATGGAACTGGCCCAGAACATCTTCAGGTCGTGTTCTACACCGAGGTCCAAGAATGTCTTCAAACCGTTAACGTTCACGTCCCATGCAAGGTGAGGTTTCTTTTCACCGACAGCGGATAGTAGGGATGCCAAGTGGTAAACCTGGGTTATTTCGTGTTTTTTGATCACCCCTTCCATCTCCTCCTTGTTTCTAACATCCCCCTTCTCAAGCACTCCCTGAAAATTTTCCGGGATATGCCGATGGCCTAAAGCCACCACGTTCTCTTTTCCATATCTTTTCTGCAGTTCTGGCACTAGCTCAGAGCCTATTTGGCCAAATGGTCCGGTGACTAGGATTTTTTCCGTCATGGTTTTCACTTCACTTTTACGGTTTCAACCGTTCCTAATCTTTAACTTTTTCTCTTAGACACCTTAATTAGAGCCTATTATGAATTTACTAATTATTTTATTACATGCATTCCATTAGTTGTACATTATTAACATTTAGAGTCACCTATGGGTCGATACCATAGAGACAAAGAAATGTTTATTGTTGCTATCTAAAACCTACCTCATTCACTTGTTGTTCGCTTTGACAACGGCCACGGTCGCTCTACTGTTCTTGATCACCCTATCCGTGGTACTACCAAGTAACACCGACGAGAGTCCGGATCTACCGTGTGATGACATATAGATAATATCTCCCTTATCGGCCAGTTTAGTTATCTCATCGTAGGGTGTACCCTCGATCACTTTTCCTTCCGAAGAGACCCCCATCTTATCCGCTTCTTCCTTCACCTTTTTCAGTACTCTTTTTCCCTGCTTCCTGAATCCTTCTCTCAGGAACTCCTTATCAGTCACTTCTAGACCGCCCATCTCGTGACCTGAAAAGCTGTAAGAATAACTGCTGGGTTTTATCACGTACACCGCCACCGCTGGTATGTCCATCTTCTTAGCGAACTTCAAACCCTCTTTCACGCCCTTGAACGATAACTCAGAACCGTCTGTAGGTAAGATCACTTTTCCATACATATACATCATATCTAATCTATACCTTGTAAGCATTTCGGTTCGGGAAACCAATTTTATTTTTCAGAATAGCATAACATCTTCTAATATAGCGGAAGATTATTTATCATAGAAAAGACATACTACCTACGGTGTGATCGGATGAAGTGGAAAGATAGGCCCTGGATGCTTTATGTCATAATAGTCTTAGCTTTCGTGGCTACTGGACTGCTGTGGAGGATACATGAAGATTTCAGCATCGATATAACCATAGAACTCCTCGGTGCTATCATCACCATAGTGATCATCGACGAGATGCTGGTGAAATCTAAAAGAAAACGTTGGAACCTGGTGAAGGAGGAGATAGAGTACATACTGGCCAGGAGCATAAACGTACTGAGGGACGAGATATTGAGGAACATGTTTTCGTTCAAACCGGATATCCGTGGTAACATGGATGTGGATTCGATCGAGGCAGACATCCGAAAGCAGAAGGATAAAAGGTTCAAAGAACTACTTTCCATCCACCCGGAAGACATGCTTGATATACTGGAGGATACGTACCTCAGCGATGGTTACGACGGCTACTTCCAAGAACAAGCCGAAGACCTATGGAGGATACTGAATACAAGGTACTCAGAGCACCTGGAACCCGAGGTGGTGGATGAGCTGCTGAGGTTACATCTTCACCTGAGAGACCTTCACAACAATATAAGACTATATAATAGAGGGGATGAGAACAGAAGACGCTCGTACTATCGTAAAATGGGAGGCAAAGAGGTGGTTTACAACACACGCGGTATGATACGCTCGCTCATCAGGTTGAAAAAGATGGGATATTCCCGGGTAACTTTCAGGGAAGAAGATTAATAACCAATAAACTATCCTTAACCCGATGCTCGCTACGTTCAAACACCGACTCGCCGTGGTCATCATACTAACAGCCATCCTCATTTCTCTCTTCGTCTGGTACGGTTCACTGGAACCGGATCCCGATGTACACCGATACCCTAGAGCGGAAGATCTGATAAAGGATGAAGAAAAGTATGTTGGCCAAGAGGTCGAGGTTGGGGGAAGGGTCGTGTCCACGACTCCACTAACCATAGAGATCGAACACGGTGGCGATACCAGGGAGCTTTACATCACCGGGGCTGACGAGGAACCTAACAAAAACGATAGGGTAACGGTGTTCGGTACTTTGGAGGACGAGAACACCATAGCAGCATCAGAGATCATCTCAAGACCCTACATCAATTATCTTTACATGTACGCGGTATCTGTAGCAGCAGCACTTTGGATCCTGTTCAGGATCAGCAGGCAGTTCAGATGGGACATGGAGAGATCGTTATTCATAAAAAGGGAGGACCAAGATGGCTGACTTACTGACCCATGTACTGCTGGCTTATTCGCTTGGGACCGTTCTCTCGTGGAGATACGATCGGATAGAAAAACATCACGTGACCCTACTCATGATCGGGGCAACGTTACCCGATCTCACCAGGATCGGTCTGATCATAGATCCCGGATACATCCAGGGATTGGGCCTACCGTTCAGCTATTCCCCGCTACATACCATCCTCGGATCGCTGATCGTCGCCTTCATCATCACTCAATTCGTAAACGATGAGCTCGCCTTCCCGATCATCGGTTCGGGTGCCCTCTCACATCACCTCCTGGACTCACTTTTACTGAACGCCTCCGGCTACTCATATCCCCTGTTCTGGCCCGTATCATCTTATTCACCACCCACACCCGGATTGTATCTAAGTACAGATATGTGGCCGGCTTTAGTGGCGGGAGCCTACTCATTGGTAATATGGATGATAGACCGGAAAAAATTAAAAAGCGAGCTCACGTTGGGTGAGTAAATCAGGTGAACTTTATGGTAAAGAAAGCGATAGTACTGGCAGCCGGAGAGGGTACACGGCTCAAACCGATAACCGACGCCATACCGAAAGAGATGATAAGAGTTGGGAAAAAACCAGCCATCGAACACGTACTGGAAGTGCTGAAAGCAGGCGGTATCGAAGACGTTCTGATAATAGTAGGCTGGAAAAAGCACGCTCTCGTGGATTATCTAGGCTCGGGTAAGCGTTTGGGCTTGAAGATATACTTCAGGATGCAGGAGGAAGCTAAAGGTACGGCCCACGCGGTCTCACTCGGTGATGATTTTATCGGTGACGACGATTTTGTGGTGATGTACGGTGATAACTACATAACCCCCTACGACACCATGAGGCACATCGTCGATTTTCATAAACGAAACAACAGTCGGGCCACCCTCGTTCTTAACCCCGTTGAAGATCCTAGAAGGTTCGGTGTGGTGAAGATGGATGAAGATAACCAGATACACGGTATGATCGAGAAGCCCACCTGGGATGAGGCGGAGCCGTACAGGGTCAACGATCACTGGCTCAATATAGCCGGACTCATGGTACTCAACGGAGAGATATTCGAGTACATCAGAAAGACGACACCCGGTAAGAAGGGAGAGCTGTGGCTCACCGATTCCATAGAACTCATGAGGAAGGACGGTAATGCCATGTACGGCTACATATTCACCGGTAAGCGGTTCGATATAGGTACATTCGAGTCGCTAAGGGAAGCGGATAAATTAGAGATGGAAAGGATCGCGGAAGAGGAAGAGTGAACTGCTCACAGCACCTTTTCCATAGCGGTCTTCATACGCCTGATCCCCTCTTCTATATCCTCAAGGGATGATGCGTAGGATATCCTCAGGAATCCTTCTCCTTGACTTCCGAAGGATGTACCCGGCAGCAAACATACACCGGCTTCATCGATCATGTAGTTGGCCAGTTCCTCACTTTTCATACCTGTCTCCTTGATGTTCGGGAAGACATAGAAAGCTCCCTTAGGATATATACAGCTCATACCTGGGACCTCGTTCAGTCCCTGGACGATAGCCGTTCTTCGTTTCGTGAAGTGTTCCATTATATGATCCACAAAGTGCTGTCCGTTCCTCAACGCTTCAACACCTCCTTTCTGTACGAAGGAAGTCGTACATGAACCAACATCTGCAAAGAGGTTGTGTGTTTTGTGGATGATCTCCTCAGGGGCAACCATGTATCCCAGTCTCCAGCCCGTCATGGAGTACGCTTTTGAAAATCCGTCCACGATGATGGTCCGTTCCTTACACTCGTCAAGGTAGGATGGACTGTAGTGCTTTTCACCGTCATACAACATCTTACTGTATATCTCGTCGGATAGGATATAGGCATCGTTCTCTTCAGCCATCTCGGCGATGGCTTCGATATCCTTCTTCTTCAGCACACCACCTGTAGGGTTCTGAGGCGAGTTCAGAAGGATCAATCTGGTATCACCGGACATCTTCTCCTGCACCTGTTCAGGAGTCATCCTGAAATCATCTTTTTCGTAAAGAGGTATCTGCACTTTTTTGGCGCCCATGTATCCTATCAAAGAATCGTACTGGAAGTAGAATGGGTTCTGATAGATCACTTCTTCTCCCATCTCCACTGTGGTCATCAAACCAAAGAATATACCAGGCTTTGCACCGGGAAGTACCATTATCTGTTCCTTGTCCGGTCTGAACCCTCTGCTCTTCTCTATATCGTCTTGTATGGCTTCGATCAGATCGGGTATCCCCAATGTAGGTACATAGTGTGTGAAACCTTCGTCCAAAGATCCCTTTGCCGCTTCTTTAACGTTCTCAGGAGTATCGAAGTCGGGCTGTCCTATCTCGAACCTCACCATATCTCGACCCTGTGCTTCCAGGCGGTTGGCCTTGGCCAGGTACTCGAGGGGGGGTTCCCCTCTGAGCATGGAAATATCCCCGGCTAATCCTTTTGACATGTGATTTCCCCTATGGTTTGGGTATGCACAGGTCTTTAGCACCGTGTTCTGACAGTTTAAGATCGGGGTATTTCTCCTGGATAATGTTGTGTATTATCTCAGCGTACTTGACCTTCTCTTTAGCGAACTTTGCCAGGAAACCTTCATCTACCCACGGCTTGTACATGCCTGCTCCAGCAGCTAAACCATATCCAGGCTCGATCTTAAAGTAGCAGGGAGCGGATACGAGTGCAAGGTCAGGCGCCTCGTAGAAGCGGTTGAATCCTCCCATGGAATCCGCCAGATAGATGTGAATGTCTATGGGTATATCTATAGCCTTCCTTATGGAAGCGAACATAGGTATGGATAGGTCTCCAACAGGGTTGAAGGTTCCTGCTCCAAGGTTTTCCAATACCTTACCACCGGCAGCGTTGGCGTGTCCCGCATAAATCGATACTTTAAAGGTGATATCCTTAGGTATCAAACCTTTCTTTTTTAGTTCATTCGCCGCCCACAGCATTCCTTCATCGGTAACTAAAAATCCTTTAAAACCGAAATCTATGCACCTTTTGATATCTTTGAATGCATAGACCATGTTGTCAGAGCCTCTAACTCTTAGTCCGGAAAGGGCTCCTTCTGGAGTGGCTATCTGTCGACCGGTGTTCCAGCTTGCACGAGGACCTGGCGTGATTATTACCTCCATGTCCGAATCCGCTGCCATCTGAGCAAAATCCTCCAGCTCGTCGTCGGTAAGTAATGTGCTTCCCATCACCGTGCTTATCAAACGATGAACGGGTATATCCCTCTCTTCTCTTTCTTCTATCAATGCCTCTAGTGTTGACGGCCGTTCGACACCGGATATCTCCATTCGGTATTGTGCACCGTCTGGGAAACTCTTCTCAGATCTAGGCAGGTCTTTAGGGTCTTCACTCGGAACGCCGATCTCTTCCAGGGCTTCTAAAATTTCTTTCATATAGTCCATATTATCCACCAATTTCAATCAGTGGATAGGTTAACATGTCTAAGGTATTTAACATCTCCGAATCAGACTATAAGGTGAACTCCAATCCAAGTTCTTTCAGCTTATCCTCAGTAGGGATACCGTTTTCATCCCAACCCCTGAGAGTGTAATATTCATCGAGCATCTCGTCGAACATCTCTTGGGTGAAGGCGTTGCCCTTTGTAGGACCGTCCGGCAGAGGCTCCATCAACCTTTTAGGCAGTTGATCGTCCTGGCGGTCCATACCTTCCCGAACAGCGAACATCCTGGCTAAGTTCCACATCCTTTCTCCGGCCTTCAAGTATTCATCTTCAGTGAGATCGAATCCGGTGGCGGTATTGAACATATCTACAAATATAGGCACGCCGAAGGGTACGAAATCACACATGACCAGGGAATAAGCGGCAGCCCTTTCGTCCTGTGTATCCTTCACCAACTTTGCCCTTCCGTCGGCGGAGAATCTATCTTCCATCTCCAATTCAGCCCTAACCGTCCACGCCCGTTGGTGACAGGCACCTCTATCGCTGGTGGCGTAAGCTAGACCCATACCGGGGGAGCCTCTTGGCTCGTAACCTGGGAACTCCATGCCTTTGCAGTGCATCGCGAATTCTGAAGTACCTTGACCTACTTTTTCAGATGCTCTCATCACACCTTCCGCCAGCAGGTCACCGACCCCCTTTCGCTCTGCGATTTTTTTGATCAATTCGATGTATGGCTCTGCTTCACCGAAACGAGGCTCCAAGCCGTCGAAGTCCTCTTTGGAAAGGATACCCTTTTCAAAGCACTCCATAGCCCAGCCTAAAACGTTTCCAGTCGTTATACCGTCTAAACCCAACTCATCTACCAACAAACTGGCTTTGGACACCGCACCTAGATCTCCCATGCAGCAGTTAGAACCGAGTAAAACTAGGAGCTCGTATTCGGGACCTTCCAATTTAGTTCCTTTGAATTCGCCTTCTTTGACCACACTGTGTTTACCGCACCGTATGGGACAAGCATAGCAGCTCACATTATCTTCTACTATATCCTGTTCCATGGTCTCGCCGCTTATATCGTCAGCATCATCGAATACGGCATGCTGGAAGTTCTTAGTCGGCAAAATACCGTACTCGTTCATGGGATTTATCCATATGGGAGTTCCGTATTTTGTCCGGTTGGGGATGAAATCGTCCTCCCGGGTGATACGGTAGGCTTCTTTGGAAGCTTTTTTGAACGCTTCGGGATGGGCCTGGCCTATGGTCCCGGTTCCTTTGACGGCTACGGCCTTGAGCTTCTTCGCACCCATCACCGCACCGGCTCCTCCACGCCCGGCTTGTCCGCCTCTTTCCTTCTGGTCGTGTGTATCTATGTTTATCATAGCATACTTGACCATATTTTCACCGCCAGGACCGATGCTGGCTACTCTGAGTGAATCTTCATGGTATTTTTCTCTCATGGCGACGGTGGTTTCAGAGGTAGTTTTACCCCATAGGTCCGACGCATCCTCGATGCTGACCTCATCGTCCTGGATAACCACGGTACACGGTTCATCCGATATTCCCTTTATCACCAGCACGTCGTATCCCGCTTTCTTCAACGCCGGGCCGAAAAATCCACCGCAGTGACTGTCGTTGAATATTCCAGTGAGTGGTGATTTGGTGACAACACAGTATCTGCCTGATGTAGGTGCTGATAACCCGGTCAAAGGACCGGTGACGAACATAAGGGGATTATCCGGTCCGAGGGGGTCGGTACCCGCTTCGGTACGGTCCCAAAGCATCTTTGCACCTAAGCCCTTTCCACCGATGAAGAGCTTTGCATCCTCCATGTTCAGGTCGGTGACATCCACTTTTTTATCAGTGAGGTCGATCTCGAGTACTTTTCCGGTGAACGCGCTATCCATATCTTATCCCTCCAGTGATTTATTGATGGCAAGTAGATCGACCAAGAGTGAAAAACCAGTTTCTTCTTTACCGGCTCCTGGCCCTACCACAGTTACATCTCCCAGCAGATCGGTTGAAAATGTGAGGGCGTTCGTGGGACCCATCACACCTGCCAAGGGATGGTTTAAAGGTATCTTTTCAGGAGCCACTTTAGCTTCTATACCTTTATCTGTTTTCTTCGTACTTCCCACCAATTTCCATCTAAATCCCTCTTCCTTTGCTTTCTCCACATCTTCCAGCGATATGCCGGTTATACCTTCTCGTGCCACATCGCTTAACTTAAGGGTGGCCCCCATAACCGTGTTCGACAAGATCAGCATCTTTCCCTGGGCGTCTATGCCTTCGACGTCCCCTGTTGGATCGGCTTCAGCATAACCTAACTCTTGAGCTTTCTTCAAGGCATCTTCGTACTCCATCCTCTCTTCCATCTTAGATAATATGTAGTTGGTGGTTCCGTTGACGATACCTTTGATCTCTTTGATGTCGCACCCTGCCAGGGTCTCCCATGCAAGATTGATAGCGGGAGTACCGCTCAATACGGTGCCTTCGAACCGATACTGGACTTCGTTCCTTTTCGCGAGCTCCATCAGTTCAACGGCTGAAACCGCCACCGGTCCCTTAGTCGTGCTGACAACGTGTTTTCCAGCCTTCAAAGCGGTCTTCACATGTTCTAAAGCCGGGCCACCGGTTTTCATGTCTGTATAGGTAACCTCAACGATGGTATCCGCGTTTGTCTCCTTGATCGTCTTTATAGGATCCCAACCTTTGATCCCTTCAGGATAATCTTCAAGGGATACATCCTCCTCGACCATCTCCATCACTTTATCCATATCCAGACCGCTTTCGACGTAAACCGCCCCTTTATTCATGTCGGAGATCGCTACGATCTCATATTCAAAATCGTATCTCTCTTTCAGTTCCCGCTCTTTATTCTGCAGTATCTCGGCCAATCCCTGACCTACCACACCGAATCCTATAAACGCCAGTTTGAATTTCATCTTGTTCACCTTTCATTATTCAAGGCGGTCAAAGGCTGGGATTTACTTAATATTTTCGAGAACTATTTGTCAACCCACGAGTTGAAGCTCTGAACTAAGAAGCTCAAGTTATTAAATTTTATATTCAAAATAATTATAAATACTCTTACCCCTATGTAGTAAATATGAAACAAAACAGCAAGATAGTAAAAAACGCATACGACAACTCAAGCCTCCTTTCGGTTTACGGGATAGCCCGCTGAAAGGAGGACTAAAACCTATTCCAAAAAATCATTATACTCCTTTTTTTATCATCTATCATGACCTCATTACGAACAGTAGATCCTGAGAAAGACAAAGATGCACTTCTTCGTATTTGGAAAGAAGTGGGTTGGTTAGAAAAGGGGAAGGAGGATATGTTGGATACCATACTGGAGATGGAGGGTGGTAAATACTTAGCCGAGGTAAAGGGGTCCCCGGAATGCAACGTTAACACATCGGAGGGAAGTTTGTTCTATCAGGATGCGGAATTGCCACTTCACATAATCAACAGCGTGATCACCAGTCCAGTAGCCAGAAGGCAGGGCTTGGCGGCAAAACTGACCGCCAAAGCCATAGCCGAGGATGCAGTAAACGGAGCGTACCTGTCCGCACTAGGTATCTTTGACCAAGGCTTCTATAACCAGCTGGGCTTCGGAACAGGTTCTTACGAGAACTGGATATTTTTCGATCCTTCGACGATAATAACCGAAAAAAAGCACCGTGTCCCTGACAGGATCTCATCAGAACATTGGAAGCAGGTACATCGGGCACGTCTCAACA
This sequence comes from Thermoplasmata archaeon, assembly GCA_003560595.1. Classification (GTDB taxonomy): domain Archaea; phylum Thermoplasmatota; class Thermoplasmata; order Halarchaeoplasmatales; family Halarchaeoplasmataceae; genus Halarchaeoplasma. The sequence goes on from PWKY01000050.1 coordinate 12,107, forward strand.
GAAGAAAGGTTCATGGGCTGGTGAATCTTCACCAGGAGAAAGATACAAAACTGGAGATGCACTGGCCCAGTCATAATCTCGGCTTAGGTTACTTCGACGACAACGGTGAGATCACCCATCATGTTTACTTCCGCACAGAAAACTTAGACCAGGGACCATACACTGTCCAGTGGATGACCTATCAAAACCGAGAACAGTTCATGGAGTTGATGAGCATACTCAGATCACTCTCAGATCAAGTGAATCTGATCATCATGCGTGAACCTCCAGGGATACAATTTCAAGATATGTTGGCACGTCCCTTCAGACATCGACGCATGACGAGATCATCTAAGTTCGAGAATAAGATGTCCGCTAGTGCTTACTGGCAGATGAGGATAATAGATCTCGAGGGGTGTATTAAATCCTCTTCTTATCGAACAAACAAACAGATACATTTCAACCTATTACTACACGACCCTATCGAAGACCTGCTGGATAACACCTCTGATTGGAGAGGTCTCTCCGGAGACTACAGGATCAAACTAGGTAAAGAGTCTAGCATAGGCAAAGTTAGGAGGCGAAAACTACCTACTCTCAAGGCGTCGGTGAACGCTTTCACCCGTCTTTGGTTGGGCGTAAGACCGGCAACGTCGCTTGCCATGACAGACGAACTCAGCGGACCTACTTCTTTACTAGAGGACCTCGACGATGTTCTGCGATTGCCTACACCCCACCCAGATTGGGATATCTAACACCGAACCATTTCGAGTTCTATATCGGACGACGATAACCAAAGAACATATATAAGGCTCCTATCACCATCTTAATTTACAATCCAAAAGGATCACAACTCACGATAAATTTTTTCTCCTCCCTTTTTTCCCGGATAAAGATTTAAGTGATATTTTAGCGTAACTTATATCTAACTCTTAGAAATATCTTTTAACAACGTCGCGTTAAAAAGGATGGAGAAAGAATTTGAAAGAAGATAAGCTAGTCGGAAGAGATAGTGATATCCAGGAAGTCAAATATAAACTAGAACAGGCCTTCCAAGGTAAAGGCACTACCGTCTTTATCTCCGGTGAAGCGGGTATCGGAAAGTCCACCCTTGCCAACATAGCAATTGATGAAGCGAAGAAAAGGAACGCTCATATATTCCAGGGATGGTGCTTATCCGGTGGTACGAATCCTATGATGCCTTTGAAAGAGGCATTCCGCGATACTGACATAGGATACCTGATCTCCGGCAGACCCCCACCTTTGCTGGTATCTACTTACCTTATAGATCCTTCAGGTTTGCTGATAGCGAAGGAAGAAAGGGAGATGACCGACTTAGATTCAGATATATTTTCATCCATGATAAAAGCGGTCGAGAACTTTGTAAAAGATTCTCTTTCAATGATGGGGCATGATTCACAGGGAGGTCTGAACGGTATCTCCTTCGGAGATTTCAGGATACTCTTAAAACACTGGAAGGGACTTATCCTTGCGGCGGTTATAGAAGGTGAGAAGAACGAATTCCTCATAGATGATCTAGATCGAACGTTGAAAAAAGCCCACGGATTGGTTGAAGGATGGGACGGGGACGTTTCTAAAGTCCAGGGTGCGAAAGAGCTGATCAAAAAACTGATAACTTCCGGTAAATACGAGGGATACCACCTCACCGACGACCCTAAATTGGTGCAGGAGAACCTTTTTGATAACGTGGTCCTGGGGATACAGCGGTTTGCCGAGCAGCGACCGGTCGTTCTGTTTTTAGACGATCTGCAGTGGGCCGATCCTACCACACTTTCACTTTTCCATTACCTCTCCAGAAATATCAACGATTCTCATGTCCTCCTACTTGGCACCTATCGGCCGGAGGATTTGAACTCATCTGAAAAAGAGGGTAGTTCTTTACGAGATACCCTGAAGGGCATGAACAGAGAGGGTCTATACAGTGAGATCGGTTTGAACCGGTTGGATCTAAAAGAATCCAAAGCTTTAGTCGATTCAACCTTAGATGCCAGTGAGCTTTCCGAGGAGTTCTACACCTCGATATACGGAGAAACGACCGGAAATCCTTTGTTCATCGAGGAGTTGATACAGCTTCTGATTGATGAAGAGCATATGGTCAGAGAGAAGGGTTCCTGGAAGTTGAAGAGATCTTTGGAACTAACGAAGATACCCGACAAGATCTACGATGTGATAAAGAGAAGATTGGACAAGCTAGAGGAAGAGCACTATAACATCCTTGAATGCGCCAGTGTGATGGGTGTCAATTTCAGGAGTGATATACTCCAGGAAGTACTCGGATTGGATAGATTATCGGTATTGAGGAAGCTAAGTAATTTAGAAAAAAAGCACCGATTGATACACTCAGAGGATGGAAGTTACTTTTTTGATCACAACGAGATAAGGGAGGTAATTTACAGAGATATATTACATGAACTGAAGGTGGAGTACCACCGGATCATCGGTGAGAGATTCGAGAAAAAATACCTAGATGGCGGAGAAGATCTGTTGGTCGATACCGCCCTTCACCTATATCACGGAAAAGATAAGAGGGCCATCGAATACCTTGTAAAATCTGCTGATGAGGCTTCTGCAGGATATTCCAACTCAGAGGCGATCGAACTTTACGACCAGGCGCTGGATATGATGGATAAACCGGACCCGGGACTTTTGGTCAAGATCGGGGACCTTTATCTGCGTACAGGGAACCACGGTGCAGCTTTATCGGCCTACGGCGAGGCTTTAGATTCTACCCAGAACTATTCCAAACAAGCAGATATGATCAGAAATATAGGTTATACCTATAATCGCAAGGGAGATTATGATCAGGCTATAGAACGATGTAAAGCCGGTCTCTCACTTGTCAAAGAGACCCATTCGATCATAGAAGGAAAATTGTACAAGGTCATGGGTTGGGCTCATCTTCGCAAAGGGAACTACGATAAAGCAAATGAATATATGAGTAAAGGATTAAACATAGCCAAGGAAGCTGATGATAGAGATGAGATGGGTGAAATGCATCACGCACTGGGCACTCTTTTTTACACTACAAACGTTTATGAAAAATCGTTAGATCATTTTAAAAGATCTCTTAGTATCAAACAAGAATTAGGCGATGAAAAAGGCATAGCTAAAACTATGAACAATATGGGCAACCTGTTGGAAGCTGTTGGTGATATAGAAAGGTCACTCGAACACTACAAAAAAGGTTTAGAGATAGTTGAAAAGATCGGTGAAAAATACTATATCGCCGCCACGTTGAACAATATGGGGATAATCTACTGGGAAACCGGAAAGCTGGATAAAGTTCTGGAATGTCAGAAGAGAAGTCTTGAGATATTCAAAACACTGGGTAATCAACATTATACATCTACCCTTCTGAATAACGTCGGGAACATATACCACGATCAAGGGGATCTTGAAAAAGCTCTGGATAACTATGAAGAAGCTCTTTCTATAGCAAATAGGTTAGATGAAAAGAGTTCTATGATACATCCTCTTACCAATATCGGTCTCGCTTATATTGACATGGACGAACTAGAGACCGCTCGAGGATATATAGAAAAGAGTCTGCAATTGTGCACGGAGTCCCAGGAATTAAGACAGTTGATTGTGAATTATTTTGCGTTAGGTGAGATATATTTGAAAGAAGTTGAAATCGAGAAAGCTTCCGACCTTGCTAAAAAAGCATTAGATATAGCACTTCAGTTGGGAAGCACGACTCAGGAAGGTAAAAGCAGGACGATTTACGGGATGGTTCATCGTGAAAAGGGAGAGTACGAAAGGGCTAAAAAGGAGTTCATTAAGGCTATCGAGCTATTAGATAAGAGCGGTGAGAAACGCGAGCTAGCTAGGACGTATTACGAATATGCCCTTTTGTTATCGTTGATGGGTGATGAAGAAGGGCATACAAAATATTGCAAATCCGCTGTAGGTATCTGGGAGAAAAATGGTATGGCTTTATGGATAAAAAAAGTGAGTTGAACTCTATGGGTAAATTTAAATAAATAAACCTAGAGTAAGTTTTATACCTGATATGTACGGTGTTTCGAACTCTGTATCGATTTTCGAAATACGGAGAACTTATTTAAGTAGCGGGTTACATGCTAGATTGTAGGGTAGACATAAGCAGAAATATCACCGATAACTGATAACGATAATTTCTCCTCCTCTTTTTTTCTATTTTTCTTTAAAAAAATATAAATAGAGCCGCGTTTATTAGCACCTAGGGAGAATATGATAGTACTACTCGTTGATTACGACCATGGGTTCCTTGACCAAACCAAATATGTTTTAGAGACAAAATGGTCCGATATGGATGTTATCATCGCTGATTCTACAAAAAAATCTATTGATATCCTAGGTAGTAAAGATATCGAAGTGGTGGTATGTGGCTATCTAAAGACTAAAAAAGAAAGCCTCGATTTTTTAAAAGAGGTACGTGATAATAACGCCAACATACCTTTCATACTTTTTACCGATAAGGATAAATCAGCTATCCAGGCCTTAAGTATGGGCGCAAACCGTTATATCCGTAGAGACGGTGATCCTACCCTGCAATTTGAATTTTTAGCTCTAGCGATAAAACAGGAAGTAAAAAAGAGGAAAGAGATCGAACACCTCGAGACTGAAATAAAACGTCACCAACGCATAGAACGTAGATTAGATTCGATGATCAACAACATGGATATAGCCATAGTTTCTTTACAGAAAGATATGACTTTGTCCAAGGTTAATAAGTCATTTGAAAACATGGTCTCATGTGCTAGAGAAAACGTGGAGGGAAAAAGAAATTGGTTGGATTTCGTTAAGGATGATGAGAAAGAGAAAATTAAAAAGCATCATAAACTGCGAAACATAGATCCTTCTCTGGCACCAAGCTCCTATACTTTTCATTTAATAACAAAATACCAGGAGGAAAAGTTCGTTTGCGCATCTTTTACATGTGACGACGATGGTTCCTGCTTGATATCTATCATCGATTTCACGTCCTTCGAAATGGTTCTAGGTGAGTTGAAGAAGGTGGAGGAATCACTGATAGGCTTGAGGATGGGTTCTCCTCCAGAAACGATCCCATCTTTTGTAAAGGGTATATTCGACAAGAACGATCTTAATAGAGTCGTTAGAGAATGGATGTTGGATGAGATATTACTGATGCTGATCTCCTTAAAAGAGGGGGCTAGCGGTAAGGAGTTGATGAATGAGCTCAACAAGTACTTTGGTCTCGATCTGAGTTCAAGTATCGTTTATCCCGCACTTCACCGCCTTGAAGAAAGAAGTTTTCTTACAATGAAAGAGGGAATAAAAACAAAACAGTATAGAATCAAAGATGCTGAAATGGTACAAGAAAGGATTCACTCTAAACTAAAAGAAATATACGGTGCTTACGTGATATTGAAGTTGATCTACCAAAAATAGATATAAAGCATAATATTAAATAGAGCGATGTGCATTACAATTTATAGAGTGATCTATTTGACCAAGGGAAAAATTATCACCATGGGAGGCAACGTAGAGGTTTCTCCGACCGAACCTTTATTTAAAGAATTTTTTAACATATCACAGTTGATATCTGAAGGGCAACCGACTATTGGGATAATACCAGTACCGAGTGGTAATCCAAGGAAGAGTGGAAGGGCCTATTCACGGCTTTTTGAAGAGATAGGGGCGAATGTGGTCGTCTTAAATCCATCAAGTAGAGAAGAAGCGAACTCTCAGAAATTGCTTGAAAAGGTAGAAACAGCCCATTCGTTTTTCATAACGGGAGGGCACCAACTACGTATCACCGCCCTCTTATCTGGAACAAAGATGTTGAAAAATATAAAACAAAAGTTTTACCAAGGTGCATTGATCGGTGGAACCAGTGCCGGTGCCGTTTGTCTTACTACCATAATGATCGGCGAGGGTGCTATAAGAAGACCTTTCTACAAAGGAGAAGTTGATCTAACACAAGGTTTAGGATTCATAGAAGACGTTGTCATAGATACGCACTTTGCTGAAAGAGGCAGGTTTCCAAGATTGATACACGTAGTCAGCGAAAATCCTGGTATATTAGGTATAGGATTGGGTGAAGGTACTGGAGCAGTGTGGAATTTCGAAAAAATCGAGTTCGAAGTCATAGGAAGAGGTAACGTGGTAGCGATACAAGGAAAACATTTGACTAAAAGCAATATACCGGACCTTGAGTACGGCGAGACTCTATCCGTAGGTGGGATCAGAGTTCATGTTTTAGGACGGGACACCAGATTCCAATATGAGGACTGTGAACTCTATCTTCCAGAAAAAGAAAAATGATAGATGGGCCCAGAGAGATTTGAACTCTCGACCTCCCGGTTATCAGCCGGACGCTATAACCAACCTAAGCCATGGGCCCGATGGGATTACGGTCTAAGGGGAGCCTATAAATAAAATTTACTTACGTTATTATCTTCTCTTTTATGGATTTAAAATCTTCTTCCATGACCTCTTTCAGATTGGGGTTGTAAAGTGCTGCAGCAGGATGGTAAAGTGGGACTATCGTTAGACCGTTAATTTCAAAGATCTTTCCGTGCTTTTCACTGATACCCGCACTTCCTAAAAAGTGTGAAGTGGCATGATTGCCGAGTGTACAGATAATTTTTGGATTGATCGTACCTAGTTGTTTTTTCAAATGATAAGAGCACGCTTCCTTCTCGTCCTTCCGTGGATCTCGGTTATCAGGTGGTCTGCATTTTACCACGTTGGTTATGAATACCTTCTCTCGTTTTAAACCGGCCTTGGAAAGCAGTTCGTCCAGAAGCTCTCCAGATCTACCAACGAAAGGTCTTCCGAGCTCGTCCTCTTTTTTTCCAGGCCCCTCTCCGATGAATACGATTTCTGCATCATATGTACCTTCACCTGGTACCGCATTAGTTCTGTTTTTATGCAGTCTGCAGCGAACACAGTTCGATATCTGCTCCTCAAAATTCATGCTTCAACCTTCACGTCTATATCTATACCATTTTTTACACTTTGAGTTACGATGCAGTAGTCCTCGAATATCTTGATGCACTGCTGTATTTTTTCTTTATCTTCGACTTCTGGTTTGAGCACGGCATCCAATTTTGTTATCCTCAGCCTATCATCGACCCTCTCGATAGTGGCTTTGATATCCCCTTTGAAATCATCTACATCGATCCTCTTTTTATTCAAGCAGTACAAGAAACTAGCCATCATGCAGTTCAGTAACGATGCTGCAAGAAGCATGCCTGGTGTCGGTCCACTTCCTTCTCCCCCCACTTCCGTTGTTTCATCGGTTATCAACTTTCCCATCTCTTCATGGTCGAAGGAAACCTCGAACTTCATATTTTCCAGGTGCTTTATATCCACACCAAAAGTACTTTTGTCTTTCATCTTATCAACCTCATATGTAATTTTTCTTTATCAACTCGTTCAGTTCTTCAAGATACTGGGAAAGATTCATGGGTGGATGGGTGTCCATCCCGCCATGTTCCCGAACACATCTAAGGCACTCTGCGGCATCGAAGAGGGATGTGCTGAAGTACTTCTCTCCACCATCGGGAAACAAGGTCACGACCGTACCACTGTCAAGCTCTGAAGCCACTTCCAAAGCGATGTGCATCGCCGCACCTGAGCTCATACCGACGAAGAGTCCTTCCTTTATGGCTAACTTTCTAGCGGTTTCAAAGGCATCTTCGTCCTCTACTTTTCTTATCTCGTCTAATCTTCTTGGATGATATATCTTTGGAACGATATCTTCCTCCATATTCTTCAGACCCTGGATACAGTAGTTTGGATTCGGTTCTACCCCGATAATCTTGATCGAATTATCGTATTCTTTCAACCTTTTTGAAATGCCCATCAACGTTCCGGTAGTTCCCATACCTGCAACGAAGTGTGTGATCTCACCACCGGTGGCATCGATGATCTCTTTACCGGTGGTTTCGTAGTGGGCGAGCATATTAATTGGGTTATCGAATTGGTTCGGCCTCCAGTAATCCTCTTCTTCCGACAGTTCCACCGCTCTTTTGATGGCGCCGTCTGTTCCTTCATCCTCCGGCGTAAACTCGATCTCAGCACCCAAAGCAGTAAGCATTCGCACCCTTTCTATACTCACTCCTCTAGACATGGTGAGGTGAAGATGATATCCTTTTATCGCACATACCATGGCTAGTCCTAACCCAGTATTCCCACTGGTTGCTTCTACGATTATGGTCTCTTTGTTGACCTCTCCCCTTCTCTCCGCCTCTTCTATCATGTAAAGTGCGATCCTATCCTTCACCGAACCCATCGGGTTAAGCTTTTCAAGCTTAGCGTAGATTTCAACGTTTTTATTAGGATTTAACTTGTTGATCTTGACTAAAGGAGTATTTCCTATCAGTTCTAAGGCTGATTCCACTTTCTTAGACATGTGATCTAGTTATTACTAACTGACTGTTATTAGAGATTTACCCCTCACTTTCACAAACCCCTCTAGCGAAGTTATTTAAGTATAACATCAATAAGTACTCGAAAAAGATGGCACTATCTGAAAATTCAATTTTCCCATACAAACCTCGGAAGAATCAGGAAGAAATAATGGATGATATCCGCTCCAGTGTTGAAAATGGAGTATCGCTTGTATATCAAGCGTCCACGGGTTCGGGAAAAACGGTGTGCACCCTTGCACCTACCATTGACTATGCTAAAAAAGAAGGAAAAAAGGTTCTGTACCTAACAAGAACCAACTCCCAGCAGAAACAGGTGTTGTTGGAATTGAGGCGTATGTGTAACCATTTTGGTATAGGTATTCAGGGGCGTAACAACACTTGCATCTTAGCCCTAGAGGATGAAGAGCTTTCTAAAGGTAGTGCGGATGAACTTTCAAAGTACTGCAGCGATAGAAAGAAAGAAGTGCGTCAGCAGATGGCGGAAGATTCTGACAACTTTAGCTGCCACTACTACGCTGGTCTGCTCACCTCTCCTTTTGATGATCTGAAAAGGTGGGCAAAGAAGAACATCCCAACCGGCGACGAGTTCAGGAGCAAGTGCGCAGAACTCGATGTCTGCCCCTACGAAGCTGCGAAGATACTGGTAAACGACGCTCTTTTAGTTACAGCACCCTATGTTTACTTTTTCGTACCCTTCATAAGACGCCGGTTACTGGAATGGATGGGTGTTGAGATCGACGATTTGATAGTGGTTATAGACGAAGCACACAACCTTCCGGACTACGCACGAGAGTTAGCGTCAGGGGATATGAGCCAGATAAGCATAGAACGGACCATCTCTGAAAGCATAGAAAGAGGTGACCCGACTGTCGGACCGGACATATCCACTTCCCACCTCTGTAGAACACTCTCTACCATAATAAACGAGATGGTTAGAGAATACGTTGTAGACGACGACGGTTTGGTACCTCCTAACGAATTAAGAACGGAGCTCATGCACTCACTTAAAGTGAACACCAACGACATAAGGGATATCGTCAGAGAACTAAAACTCCACGGCGAATTAGTACGGCAGGATAAGAGGGAGAAGAAAAAATTAGCTAGGTCTTACATGAATTCAATGGCAGATTTTCTACGTTTCTGGATAAATATGGAGAGAGCTCACTACATAAAGCTTGTTAAGGGCGGCAGTAATCCTTCGATAGAAGGTTTTTGTCTAGACCCAAGCCAAATAACTGAGTGCTTGAATCACTGCCATACCAGTATCCACATGTCCGGTACCCTTGAACCGCTTGACGAGTACCGTGATTCCATCGGTCTTCCCTTCGACACGGTTGCCAAAATATATCCACCTCCCTTTCCTCGGGAAAACAGGATGCTTTATTATGTTAGGGAGATAACTACACGATACGAAGCTCTGGCCAGGGACGACGGCATGGTGACCAAGATACGAGATATGTTGAAAAGTGTGTTGAATGGAGTAAAACGGAACACCATCGTTTTCTTTCCGAGCTACAGATTGATGGATGATGTTTGCCGTCCCCTTCTTAAAGACGGTATAATGATAGAAGGGCAGAACATGACCCAGCCCGAGTTGATGGATTTAGTGGACCGGTTTAAGAAGAATGGAGGCACTTTGTTATCTGTCATCGGCGGTAGGATAAGTGAGGGTATGGACTTTCCAGGTAAAGAGCTGGAGGTGGCAGTTGTGGTAGGTATACCCTATCCTAAACCGACTGCTAGGCAGAGAGGATTGCAGCACTACTACGATATGAAGTTCGGAAAGGGTTGGGAGTACACGGTTAAGGCACCGGCCGTACGTAAGATACTGCAGTCCACTGGTAGGGTAGTTCGCAGCGAAACAGACCTCGGGGCAGTTCTGATCATGGATGAGAGGGCGGTTCATTTCAAGGAATATCTACCAGGATTAAAACCGACTGAGGACGCTTCGGGAAATATACGTGCTTTTTTCAATATGAAGGAAAATTGAACAAACTTTAAATCTAATTTGTTCTTGAGTCCCTTCGATGCACAAGATCTGCGACGTTAGTATGGAGAAGAACATACTCGAAGAGAATCAGCGTATAGCTCATCTGAACAAACAAGCATTTAAAGAAAATAACATCCGAGCATTCAACGTACTAGGTGCCATAGGTTCTGGTAAAACTACTCTGATAGAATCACTTTACAAAGGTATGAAAGATAAAAATGTAGGGGCTATCGCAGGAGACTTAACAGGAGAGGACGACCATCTGCGATTTGAATCACATGGGATACGTTCACTGTCTATAAACACCGGTAAAGATTGCCACTTAGACGCTCATCTTGTGAATCATGCCATAGAGGACCTTCCATTGAAAGGATTAGATTACCTCTTCATTGAGAACGTCGGTAATTTGATTTGTCCGGTGGATTTTCCACTCGGGACGGAAACTGAGATAGTGGTCATCTCGGTTACCGAAGGAGACGACATGATACGTAAGCATCCTCTGATATTCTCTTTAGCAGATATCACCGTTTTAAACAAAGTGGATCTAGCAGAGGTTATGGAAGTTGACCTTGATGTAATAAGAAGCGATTACAAAAAGGTAAACCCCAATGGAACTCTGATAGAAGCAGATGCTAGAAAGGGAAAGGGAATAGATAAGCTTGCAAAATTGCTTGAACTTCCCTACTCTTTACCTTTGTAGTAAGGAGAATCTTCTAACCTTACGATACTTGTATTATCTTCCTTTTTGTAGAAACGGTTCCTTTCCTGGAAGAGCATACCTATAACGAATCCTCCGGCGACCAGCATACCAACCAAGAATGAAGGCAAACGGTCGTATGATTCGGGTACCGGTACAATTGCGCTTGACATGGATTTTTCGATATCTATAGATGAAAGAGAAACTTTATTGGTATCAGGATCGGTGTAGCTAACTCCTAGATATAAAGTATCGCCACCGTTGAAAACATCTACCATGGCGATGGAGTTCCAGCTGTAATATCCTGTCAGACCATCGGGCAAATCGAACTGAAAATAATTTATGGGATATTGTCCAGAATGCACCTGTCCAGCGTCGGTTATCATGGTTCCGTTTACGTCTATGTTCTGGTGAATATAGTAGTCACCCAAAAGATCGCCGTCGAGTCCTACGATCTCAAAGGAAAAGGTCAACTCTGTAGTATCCTTCACGGAGATCACGTTAAAGTCAAAGTATAATTCGATCTCATGTCCCTCGAGTATCAGTGTAGTTTCCATAGCTATATTCATGTGCGGATACCTGTGTTGACTGAAAGATTCTATGTCGACTTCCCAATCGCTATCCAATGAGATCACAGAGATACCTTCGTCTGAACGATATTGAAGAGCGGTATACTCGATGCTGAAAAGATAATCATCAGCAGATAATGAGATAATGGGGTGTTCTTCAGATGATATCGTAACTTCAATATTTTCCTCATGGCCCAATAATGTAGATTGTGCTTGTGCTAGGGGAGCTAACATCAAAAGTACGGTGCATATCAACGCCGTCGTAACGGCCAAAGACGCCCTATTTTCTTTCATGTCTATCCTACCTATGATTCCTCTCCCATTTAGAAAAAGGGTTGAGGAGATTTATCGTGATAAAGGCATATGTGTACGAGTTACAATTAGAATAACGTAAGGGTATTATAAAAGGAATTTCGCACAGTTCTCGAACTGATACATCTAAAAGATGGTTTTTTTGAGTAACGGAGCGATAGTTACCTCGCTGTTTTTACACTCTAAAGTATCCGTACAAAACACTGAATCAAAGTGTTGTTCTAATCTCTTGTTTGAGCCGCCAATAAATAGGCCGTGAGTGCATCCCGCGTGGACTTCCTCTGCACCCCTATCAAATAGCTGATTAGCAGCCTCCATCATCGTACCACCTGTGGATATTATGTCGTCCAATATTACCACCTTTTTCCCCTCCACATCTACGTTTTTGGGTTTGATCTCAACAGTTGAACCATCGATACGGTGTTTCTCCAAATAATCCCATGGTACACCTACGCTTTCTGCAGCTAACTTTACCCGCTCTTTGCCTCCCTCGTCAGGTGACAAAAACAGATCGGGTTCATGGAGTAGTGAATGTTCTGCGAGAAGTCCCATGGCACTAAGGTTTTCAGCAGGGATATCGAAAAATTCTAAGATACCTTTGGAATGTAGATCTACACTAAAAAATGTATCTGCATATAGTGAGATAGTCTTTGCGATAGCCCGAGAGCTTACACACCCTCCTTCTTTGAATGCTTTATCTTGGCGGGAATAACTGTAATAAGGGACAACCGCAGTGATCGAAGATGCACCGTTTTCATTTAAAGCATCTAAAATGAACAACATTTCAATAAGATGTTTATTTGGATAGGTGGATTGTATCAGCACACAGTCTTCGCCGGAAACATCACCTTCCAATCTTACGTATATCTCACCATCTGGGAATACTTTAGCTTCAACTTCTATATTTTCGAGATCATCTAGCCTTTTACACAAACCTCGGGACCCCGGTCCTTTTATCAACATGGTAGTTCATACCCTAATGTTACGTGATTGATATATCTTTTTTGACCGTTTTACTTGCTTACTTTTTTCCCCATCGATATCCGATCTCGAAGGCATTGATGTTCTTTTCTTCCGTACCCGAGGGTACTAGACTTTCGATAGCATCTTTCATAGCATCCTTTCCTACATATCCGGTTTTTGCGGCGAAATAACCAAGCATCACTATGTTAGCTACCATCCTTAATCCTATTTCTTCCTCAGCTATCTTAGTCGCTGGTAAACCAATCGATTCTCTCTCGGTTTCCACCAGCCCGGTATCTATGATAAGGATACCATCATCGTCCAGCGTGGGAAGGTAAGTGTCTAGTGCTGACTGAGACATGGATATCAAAACATCTGGGTTTCTAACTTGTGGATAGTTTATCCTGCTGTTACTGATGATTATATCCGTGCTGCAAGCACCTCCACGTGCCTCTGGCCCATAACTTTTGGTGAGTGTAACATCCTTACCATCAAGTACTCCGGCTTTACCCAGTATGTGCCCCATGAGGATTATTCCCTGACCACCGAACCCAGAGAATCTTATCTCCTGTTTCATCATTTCACCCCTAGTTTACTGCGTGCGGCTTCAAAGACCTTTCCACGCTCGTCTTGATATGTGGGAGCCTCTCTATCTATGAATTTACCAACAATTATCTTGCTCTTTGGATCCTTTGGATCTAAAGCCACATCTGTCGGGTCCGCATCGTTCTTTACCTCACAGTTCTCTTTAAAGTATCTCATGGTTGTAACCCCGGTTTTCAATCCAACCTTTCGACCATACCCTGTTGGACAAGGCGAGAGTATTTCGATGAAACAAAATCCCTTCTTATCGAGTGCTTCTTTCAGTGACTTTATCAGCTCTTCAACGTGATAAGTAGTCCATCTAGCAACATAAACCGCTCCTGCCCCTGCTGCCACTGCAGGTAGGTTGAAAGGCTGCTCGAAGCCACCCCAAGGAGTGGTTGATGTCTCCGCTTCCGTGGGGGTCGTGGGGCCTGCTTGCCCACCGGTCATACCGTAATTGAAATTGTTTACACATATCACATTGAAATCAACGTTACGCCTAGCTGCATGGATGAAGTGATTACCACCTATAGCGAATAGATCTCCGTCTCCACTGAATACGGTGGTTACCAGATCACGATTGCCCACTTTTAAGCCTGTAGCGAAAGGTATCGCCCTTCCGTGGGTGACGTGGAACGAATCAACATCAACATACCCTGCGGCTCTACCGCTGCATCCTATACCGGAAACTACCGCCGTATTTTCCGGGGCGATGCCAGAGTCTTTCAGTGCGCGAAGGTAGGCGTTCAGGGTTATCCCTAGACCACAGCCGGGACACCATATGTGAGGTATCCTGTCCTTTCTAAGATAGTTATCTAGAGGATGAAGGCCGTGTGAAGCTCCCTTCTTGGGTTTTTGATCCATGTAGTCAGGTGAAAACCAATCTCTACTTTTTCTTATGCTCATATATATCACTCCTTAAAGTCAGGTATCTTTTCTTGATTGATAGCAACAATCCTTTCCATTATCTCCTCTGGGGTATGTATGCTTCCCCCCATCTTCGGTGCGAGGTATGTTTTTGCAGATCCTGCAGTACATCTTTCAACTTCGAACACGATCTGGCCGAAGTTTATCTCCGCCACCAAGAAGGTTTTCGTACCGTTTCTAGCTAGGTCGTAGATTCTTTCTTCTGGGAATGGCCATATGGTTATCGGTCTCAAAAGACCTACCTTGTAGCCCTGATCTCTAGCCATATCTACTGCCTCCGTAGCCGCTCTATATACGCTACCATAGGCAACGATTATCATATCTGCATCATCCGTTTTGTACTCGTCGTACTTTAAGATATCATCCGCGTTCTTTCGGATCTTATCTATCAATCTAGTTACCAAACGGTTTTGAGTCTTCTCATCTACCGAGGGATGACCTTCTTCGTCATGGGTTAGCCCAGTTACATGTACCGAATACCCCTCACCTGCATTTGCCATAGGTGGTACTAGGTCTTCGTCGGGACAGAAGGGCAGGAATTCACTAGGTGGATCCTTAGGTTTCTTCCGATCGATGATGTTCAGCTCTTCTTTTGGAGGTATCTCTACTTTCTCGGTCATGTGGGATACCATCTCGTCGGATAACACGATCACTGGAAGTCTGTATTTTTCAGACATGTTGAAAGCTTCGATAGTTAGATCGAACATCTCTTGAGGAGACGAGGGCACTAGTACTATCACACCTACGTCGCCGTGTGTGCCCCATCGAGTCTGCATCACATCCCCCTGTGCCACCTTTGTTGGAAGTCCTGTAGAAGGTCCTCCACGCATGACGTTAGCTATCACACAGGGTGTTTCGGTCATCAATCCCAAACCATAATTTTCCATCATCAAGCTGAATCCAGGCCCGGATGTAGCTGTCATCGCCTTCCTTCCGGCCCATGACGCGCCTAGTATTGCCGTTATGCTGGCAAGTTCGTCCTCCATCTGAAGATAACTGCCGTGGATCTCGGGAAAGCGGTTCGCGATCCTTTCCAATATCTCAGATGCAGGGGTTATGGGATAACCTGCGAAGAAAGTGCAACCTGCGGCTATAGCCCCCTCCGCACATGCTGTGTTTCCGTCCATAAAATGTACTCCAGGTTCCATCATTCTTCCTCCTCCAGATATATAGCGAATTCCGGACATACCTTCTCGCATTTACCGCATAAGATGCAGTCACCTGTTAGCTCAGGAGGATGATACCCCTTATCCGTGGTTTTATCAGAATATTCCAAAGCTTTCATGGGACAGAATTCTATACAGAATCCACAACCCTTGCATCTCTCGGGCATCATACAGATAGTCCCTTTGTTTTTTTTAGATTCAACCTTCCAACATCTTTGACCTTTGTTTTCCTCTTCTTTTTCCATCATCTCATACCTCCATCGTGCCAAATCTTTAATTTTTCACCGAACCGGGCATGGTACCGATATAATAAAAACTGTCCCCATAGGAAATCCTTTAGACTCCTTTTGATCAGAGGCGATTCAAACCTCATGCACCGACATTTATGTCTTTTTAACATGTGGTGGTCTCCACGTGGCAGGCGAGGTTAAACTCGTATAAATAGATTATGCAGGATAACTATTTTTACATGGATGAGGTATGAAGATTAGAATAGAAGGCTTCGGCTATTGAGGAGGACAACGCTTTTATATGAGCCTTATTGTAGCGTTTTATCCTAACAATACTCCATCATATATAAAGGAGGCAATTAACTTGGCTGATGAAGAACACGCAGAGGATTTCAACTACATAGTCCGTCTTATGAATACCGACCTTGACGGGGAACAGCCCACGCTCTATGCCATGAGAGGTATCAAGGGCGTAGGTACCAGGATTGCAGAGTCCGTTGTAAGGGACGCTGGGGTAGACCCTAGTCAGAAGATAGGAAACCTAGAAGATGAAGATGTGGAAAAATTAAAAGATGCACTTCAACGATTTTCAAAAATGGCACCGGAATGGATGTTCAATCGTAAGAGAGACCCCTATACCGGTAAAGATCTGCATCTATTTGGTAACGATTTGGACCTAACACTCCGTGAGGATTTCAACCGACTAAAGAAGATAAGCTGTTATCGAGGTATCCGACATGAACAGGGTCAAAAAGTAAGGGGTCAACGAACTCGATCCAACGGTCGGTCAGGTATGACAGTAGGTGTACAGCGAAGGAAAGCGGCTGGAGGAAAGTAGAAAGGATAAGTGATGATCTATGGGCGATCCAAAATTTAGTAGAAAAAAATATCAGAATCCACCTCATCCATGGCAAGCAGATCGTATCAACACGGAAAACGATTACCTTAGGCACTACGGGCTCAAGAATAAAAAGGAGTTCTGGAAGGCAAAGTCCAATCTTAAAAGGATCAGGGGGCAGGCACGTCATCTTCAGGCAAGGTTGAGATACGGTGATAAGCAGGCGACTAAAGAGATAGATGATCTGATCGGCATGCTACATCGTAAAGGGTATTTGGTTGGCGAAAGCGTTGGGATCAACGATGTTCTAGATCTTGAGGTTGAGAATATATTAAATAGGAGATTACAAACAGTTGTTTACAACAAAGGATTAGCTAGAACACCTAATCAATCTCGCCAGTTTATAACCCACGGACACATCCGTTTGAACGGTCGAAGAACAACGATACCAAGTTATATCGTTAGCAGGGAAGATGAAGCTACATTAGAATATCACAACAATTCACCTTTGAATGACGAACTTCATCCGGAAAGACCAGGTGATGAAGCTGTTGGTATGTCAATCGAGGAGAAGATGCAGAAAGAAGAAGAAAAAGAAAAATATCATAAACGGAGACGATGATCATGGTTAAATGGGGAATTGCACACGTATACGCATCCTATAATAATGTGTTAATAACTATAACTGATGTAACTGGGGCAGAGACTATTGCAAAGGCCACTGGAGGCATGGTTGTAAGACAAGACAAAGACCAGGCCTCTCCTTATGCAGCTATGGAAGCTGCTAGAAAGGCGATCGATGATGCAAAAGAGAAGGGTATCACTAACATTCACGTTAAAGTTAGAGCCCCTGGTGGAAGCAAATCACATTCGCCAGGTCCAGGATCTCAAGCCGCTATTCGTTCATTCGCGAGAGCTGGTGTCAGGATCGGTACAATAGAAGATGTAACCCCTATACCTCACGATACTACAAGGCCCAAGGGCGGTCGTAGAGGTAGAAGGGTGTAGATGTGAATAAGATGAAAATAGAGATCGTAGAGATGCAGGAAAGGAAAGCTAAATTACTGCTTTCCGATGCTAATCCCACACTCGCAAACGCTTTGAGACGGGTATTGATCGCCGACGTTCCAAAGCTTGCCATCGAGGATGTAGAGTTCCATCTAGGGACCATAGGCGATGAAAGTGGAACCAAGGAGTATAAAAGTTCTACACCTCTTTTCGACGAGATAATCGCCCACAGACTTGGGATGATACCTATACCAACTGACCTTGATCTTTTCAACTTCAGAGACGAATGTGAAGAGTGTGGTGGTGAAGGATGCCCCAACTGCACCGTAATTTACAGCCTGAACAAAAAAGGACCTTGTACAGTATATTCAGGGGATATGATGCCTGTGGGAGAGGTGGACCTAAGAGTGGTTGACGACCTTATTCCGATCATAAAACTAACCGACGATCAAGCTATATTGATATACGCCATCGCGGAATTGGGTACAGCAAATAAACACGCAAAATGGCAACCTACTACAGGTGTGGGATACAAATACTATCCCGATGTGACCATAGATCAAGATAAATGTGATATGTGTGGCGATTGTTTAGATATTTGTCCCGCCAATATCTTAGAAGAGAATGACGGTGGAGTACAAGTAACGGATATGGAAGCCTGTAAACTGTGTAAATCCTGTGTGGAAACTTGTACCAAAGACGCGTTCGAAGTTAACGGTTTAGATGATAAGTTAATACTCAGGTACGAAACAGATGGATCCCTAGCTGCAGAAGTCGTTCTCAAAAAATCGTTAGAGATCCTACAGGACAAATTCGGCGGTTTCATCGATCTAGTTGAAACCATAGAATAAAGCTTGTTTGACATACCATTAAAACCACAAGACCCAATCACCATTACAATAAACCCATTTCTGCGAGTTTATGTGGAAAGGATTTCCACCAACTCCTCGAAATTCGAAACCTCTCATTTCTGCGAGGGTAGCCAAGCATGGCCAACGGCGCAGCGTTGAGGGCGCTGTCCTATAGAGGTCCGAGGGTTCAAATCCCTTCCCTCGCATTCAATTACCTTTCCGAGAGTAGCGAGGAAAGTGATTGAAAAGAAGGAAGTTTTGCTTCCTACGCACTTTTTTATGTTTCTGAGCGAAGCAAATAAACAAAAAAGTAAGCGGACGACAGTACGGTGAATACTTACTTTTCTGGATTGGAACGTAGGGAAATAAAGTAAAGAAGGAACGAGTTCCTGCAGCATATGCCGAGAGGCAATAGCCTTCCTAAGCGCAATGGAGACATAAGATCCCCCGCACTATTTACCTATTAAGATCTCATAATTAGAGGTTGATGGATACTCAATACTTATATTCGATTGGGTCCTGCAAACCAGCCTTTTTGAATCCCTTTAATCTTAGCCTGCAAGAATCACATTTACCGCAGGCTTTGTTCCCATCTCTGTAACAGCTCCAGGTGAGCTCAAGAGGAACTTCGAGTTCATCGGCCTTCTTGATTATCTCTTTTTTTGACATGTTCTGCAGAGGAACACGGATGTTAATCGAATCTCCTTCTACACATTTTCTAGTACCCTCGTTAACCACCTTTTGAAAAGCTTCGTAAAACTCCGGACGACAGTCGGGATACCCACTGAAGTCAACGGCGTTAGCGCCGATGTAAATAGAATCCGCATCTATCGCTTCGGCGTAGGATAGTGCATAACTGAGTAAAATTATATTTCGAGCGGGAACGTAGGTACTAGGGATAACTTCACTCTCTTCGAAAGGAATTTCCTCGCCACCTTTCAGCAGAGAGGATCTAGTGACATCCGCTAAAGGTATGCTCAACACAATATGCTCTTCAACACCGTAGTGTTCAGCCAATCTTTTAGCGCATTCCACCTCTTTATCGGCCTTCTGACCGTAAACAAATGTAAGGGCACTCACCCGTTCCATCTCATGATCCGCGATACCTAGTACCGTAGCAGAATCAAGTCCACCAGAAAGCAGGACTATGCCGAGAGTCAACTAAAGTTCCCTCCTAGCCCAAGCTCCTTGCCCCAATGATTCGTCAACCCCTATCTCGATCGCCTTGATGTTGTCTGGAAAATTTGTGTACTCGATAAGTCTTTCCAGCACATACTTTGCCAACTCTTCGGTGGTGGAGTGATCGATATCTAGGAGGATTACGTCCTCTTGGGGAAACACATATCTCTTATCGCCTACCAACACCTCTATCTCCTCTCCCTGCTTTTCGAATGTGTTACCACCCTTAGCTATAAGAGTACGGTGGTCAAGCTCATCCGCTATAATTCTGAGTTCTTTTTTTAACGTTAAAAAGTCGAATACTAAACCTTGCGAAGTTTCTTCGCCCTCGATCCTTGCGTTGATGGCATAGTTGTGTCCATGTAAACGTCCGCACTTGTCGTGCTTTGGGATGATGTGGGAAGCGGAGAACCCTACATGTGCGTCCCATCCGTTCAGTTCTAATCTTATCATGATATCAACCGTGTTGAATCAAGTATTCCTACGGATGATTTTAAACCTTTGTGATAATCCGGTCATTTTATATTGACGTGCGTTCTCGGTTAGAAGGATAACATGGCTGTTAAGAAAGGAAACGTAGTAAGTGTAGATTACACTGGTAGACTTAAGGATGGTACAGTTTTCGATTCTTCCATCGAAAAGACCGCGAAGAAAAACAATGTATATAGTCCAAAAAGGGATTACGCACCTCTTGAATTCAAAGTTGGAGAGGGGAAGCTTATCAAAGGTTTTGAAGAAGGCGTTAAAGGTATGGAAGTCGGGGATAAAAAAGAAGTGGAGATACCTCCCGAAGAAGCCTATGGAAAATCAGGCGACCATCCATTAGCCGGTAAAACACTTATCTTTGAGCTACATTTAAAGGATATCAAGTGATGATATCAAGATCAGTCAAAGAAGCAATAGGGTTAGAACATTCTATACCTAAAAACCTAGAAAGAGTAAAAAAAAGGGAGGGAGGGTGATTATCGTGATGTGCATATCAGTGCAAACGGGGTATATAAAGCTTTCCTATCTTTTCTCATTTGCAAGCGATCGCCGCATATCCGACGACTTCTCTCATCGGGGATACGTCTCCACTTGTAGCATACTTAAGTAGCATAGCATCCTCATACATGGTAGAGTACATCATAGATGCAACCGGACCATATCCGCACATGCTTATGTTTTTACTTCGGACCACATCATACAACCCTTGTGGATCGTTAGCCAATATATTGGCTATCGCTGATTTATCCCGTTCATTAGCCACCTCTCTAGTCACGTAATGTGAGAAGTCAGTAGAAGCGATCACGACTGCCTTTGTACCACTTATCACATCATTGATAATCTTGCCAACCTTTGATGCAGTTTCGAGATCCTGGGAAGATAATAAGATCGGTACTATCTTTAAGTCGCTAAAGATATACTGCAAAAAGGGCAATTGAACCTCGAGAGAATGTTCCCTTTGATGCACTTGATTATCCACAGCTATAGGACCCTTGACTATCTCCTCTACTATTTCTGAGTCCACTTCAATTATCCCTAGAGGGGTTTGAAAATCCTGGTCAGCTACTGAAGCATTACCGTGACTGTAGCTGGAATGTGCCGGTCCGATTAAAATTACAAAATCTGGTTTTCCGTCCTCGTAAAGAGCTGAGTAAGCATGGGCTGCCACCGGTCCTGAGTAAACATAACCTGCATGGGGTACAACTAATCCTTTCAATTCATGCAAATCTGATTTTTTTTCGGATAACCTACCCGGTCCCAGATCATGATTAAAACAATCTTTTATAGTACTCTTCAACTTATCTTCACTTCCAGGATAGAACTGACCGGCTACTGCAGGCTTTCTCACCATTTTAACACCTCTAACGATAATGTATAATTAGATACTTAAATTTGTTGTATTGTTATCATAACAGATATAATGACCATGCCTGTTGAAGATAGATATGCTAGAGATCGATGGTTCCTATGGAGAAGGCGGAGGACAGATCGTTAGAACTGCAGTGGCGATGTCAATAGTGAACGATATTTCCATACGCATAGACAACATCAGAGCTAACCGACCGAATCCGGGCTTATCTCATCAACATCTGATGGCTTTGAGAGCTGCTTCGGAGATGTGTGGTGGGAAGCTGAAGGGGGCTGGTAAAGGAGCTACTGAAGTAACGTTTGTTCCAGGAAAAGTTTATGGTGGTAGCTATCGGTTCGATATCGGTACCGCTGGAAGTATCACCCTACTTCTGCAGGCTCTCATACCTGCTGCACTTCATGCCGATAATTCGGTCAAGATACAGGTTCGAGGAGGAACGGATGTTAAGTGGTCCCCACCCTACGATTATTTTGAAAATGTGTTCCTTGAACACCTGCGGCGTATGGGACTAAACATCAGTTCTAAACTAATCAAAAGAGGGCATTATCCAAAGGGTGGAGGAAAGGTATCTCTAACGATAGAACCTGGTACTCCTGCACCCATTGAAAATTCAGGTGATGTTGAATGCATATCCGGCCGGGCATTCGTCACGTCCCTTCCAGACCATATATCGAGACGGATGCGCAAAGCAGTGTTAAAAGAATTTGTGGACACCGACATAAAGATCGAACTCGCATCATATCGATCTGCCAGCCCTGGAACTGGTATCACCCTTTGGACCGGGGGGAATAGACTGATCGGTGTGGGTAAGCTGGGAGAGAAAGGAATACCGGCGGAAGCCGTGGGTAAAGAAGTGGCAGATTATATGCGAAGAGTAATAGATTCAGGATCCCAGTTGGACAGATGGAGTGCGGACCAGTTGATCCCATATATTGCTATGTACGAAGGTAATGGAGAGATAAAAGTAGAAAAACTCACAGGTCATCTGGAAACTAATCTATGGTTAGTCAATCGTTTTTGCTCTGATAAAATAAAAATAGAAAAAAGAGAGAATGGATTATACATGATTTACTAGAATATAAAAATCAGAAACTTTATAGTATTTTAAGTACCATTAAGTCTTATGAGACCTAAAGTAGTAGTGAACGTTGCGATGTCGGCTGACGGTAAGATCGCACTGGCAGACAAGACTGAAGTTAAGATATCTGGAGAGGAAGATTTCGCCAGAGTTCACGAACTCAGGAACGAGGTAGATGCAATACTAGTCGGCATAGGAACCGTTATCGCCGACGATCCTAAGCTTACTGTCAAAGATAGATTCGTTAAAGATCCAAAACATCCTCTCAAGGTGGTGCTTGATTCAAAGGGCAAGACACCGAAAAACTCCCGACTATTCGACGAAGGAAAATACCTTATCGCAACGACGTTAGATAGGAGTGATCCAAACTGGATAAAGTGTGGAAACGGGAAAAGTGTGGATCTGAATATTTTGATGAAAGAACTTCAGGAAAGAGGTGTAAAGCAACTACTGGTTGAAGGAGGTGGTGAAGTGATATACTCCTTCTTTGAAGAGGGTTTAGTAGATGAATTCTACGTTTATGTAGGTAGCATGATGATCGGTGGGAAAAACGCACCAACACCAGCCGACGGAGAAGGAACAAAAAGTATCGATGAAATAAGGGGGCTTCAACTTATTTCATATACGCCCATGGATGATGGTATACTGCTTAAGTACAGGGTGAAAAAAATTGACTAAGTTCTTAGTGGATTGTATGTTAGGACAGACTGTAAAGTGGCTACGCCTATTAGGTATCGACGCTGAATATGCATCACAAGAAGCCCGTGACGAGGCTCTACTTGAAAAGGCTAAGAAAGAAGATCGCATAATCGTTACAAGGGACAAGACTCTGGGAGAGTCCGATCAAGCCTTCCTAGTACCCAAGCTACCATCGGGAGAGATAGTTTCGATTATCTTATCAAGTTTCGATCTAGAAATAGATCCGTTATCGAGATGCTCGCTGTGTAATTCACTTGTTTCCCCTATAGAAAAAGATATAGTCAAGGGTGAAGTACCGGATGGCGTCTATGAAAAACAGGTGGAATTCTGGCAGTGTGACGGATGCAATAAGATATACTGGAAGGGGACTCACTGGGACCATATAAAATCTAACATCGATTTGATTGAAAATGATTAGTATATACTATAATACGAGTATCGCCTAAAGTTATTATTGAATAAAAAAGACGTAAAGAGTTATTAATCAGAAGTCTATTTTGAGATATCATGAGAACATACTCAGGTCCCTTTCTAACCCAAGATGGTTTCATACAAGCCCAGATATCTATCGAAGGTGGTTCGGAAGAATCAGATATCTGGGGTGAAAGAGGTATAGGCACCATAGTTGATTTTGAAGAGGGGGGAGATGAAGGAAACCCTTCTGTTATCATACCTACATTATACAACGCTCACACCCACTCAGGGGACTCCGTTGTGAAAGAAGTGCCCACTGGTAGCTTGGCGGAGGTAGTTGGACCCGGAGGTTTCAAACACAAAGCATTGGCTGAATCTTCGGAAGAAGATATAGTTCGATCCCTACAGCATTATCTGGAAAGAGCCATCGATTCCGGTATCAGAGATATCGTTGACTTCAGAGAAGAGGGGATAGAGGGTATACGTATAATTCGGTCGGCTTTCGAAGGATTAGAAGACAAACTTAAACTAAGGATAATGTCGCGACCTTGTCAGATGAATTATGATGAGTGGGAGTTGAATAAGCTGTTATCGCTATCGGATGGGATCGGTCTGAGTTCGTATCGTGATTGGGACGAAAATCTCTTGATGAGAATAGCTCAGATAACTGCAAAGAGGAATAAACCCTTGTCTATGCACTGTAGCGAGGATGTAAGAGAACCCATCGACGATGTGATCGAGCTTGGAGTTCATCACCTGGTCCACATGATAGAGACCACTTCAGATGACCTTCTAGCTTGTGCGTTAGAGGATATACCGATCGTGGTTTGCCCACGCTCGAATATGTTTTTTAGAAAGGTTCCGGATATACCAGGCATGCTCGAAGCCGGTTTGACACTTTCTTTAGGTACCGACAACGCCATGATCGCATCACCAAACATGTTCAGGGAGATGGAGGCCGCATTTAGGGTGTCTAAATTATTTGGAGATATTGATCCTTTAGAGATATTGCTGATGGCTACGTGGAATCCTAGAAAAGCTTTAAATTTACCTTACTGTATTGGAGTATCAGAACCTGGGGGAAATCCAATAGAAAGTTACATGGTATTGACTCCACCCAGGAGAGAACCAGCATATGATGTGGTCACCAGAAAGGGGCCTGAAGATGTGTTGGAAATCGTAGAGTGGTAAGATGGAAGATTTCAAAAGAATATTGATACCGACCGATGGATCAAAAACAAGCGAAGTTGCAGTGGATAAAGGACTATCTTTGGCGAGGTTGATAGGTGCGAAAGTCAAAGTTCTGTTTGTTGTGGACACACAGACGTTCAGAGATATACCTCCTGACGACCTTATTACGACCCTTCGAGGCCATATGGAATCAAAAGGTAACGAGATACTTGATGAGATAGAAGAACGTGCAGATGATATGGGTGTAGAACTGGAGAAAAGTTTAGTTCATGGACATCCCGACGACCTTATTGTAGAGGAATCAAAAAATTTTGATCTTATAGTTATAGGAACTCATGGACGTTCAGGACTTTCTAGACTATTGGTCGGTAGTATTACGGAAAGAGTTGTTAGACACGCTAAGTGTCCTGTGTTGATCATAAAAACAGAGGAGGAATGATAGATGATGAAAAAAGTATCAGATTTGATGACCCCAGAACCCATCGTAGCGGAGCTGCCTGGAAACCGTAGAGAAGTGATGAATTTAATGGTTAAAAACAAACTGACCGGTATGCCGGTGATCAAAGATGGTAAACTTAGAGGTTTGATAAGCCGTCACCATTTTTTTGAACATCCATATGAGGAACAATTAGCTTTGCTTTATGCAAAGGACCATCCAAGTATCTACGAAAATGAGGCACTAGATTCCGCAGCAGAGTTGTTTGTGGATAAAAATATCCATTACCTGCCAGTCATAGATGATGAGGGATTTTGTGTAGGTATACTGACAACGGCGGATATGCTCGAATACGTGGTAGAGAAAAAGATCGATGTGCCTGTTGGAGAGGCAGCTACAAGACAATGTGTTCCGCTCTATGAGGGGACGCCCATCAAGGTAGCTTTACAGATAATGAAGCTAACTAAATTATATGCATTCCCAGTGGTTGATAAGGATGCAACACTTATCGGTATAATCACAGATAGGGATCTTTTCAACCTATCTGAAATAAGTGGAGAGATCGTTATATCTGAGTTAGGGCTTGGTGAAGATGAAGAAACTTGGTCTTGGGAGGGCGTTAGAAACATAATGAAGTTATACTATGAAGAATCAAAAGTAGATATGCCCGAAATAGCTGTTCGTGATGCTATGGTTTCAGATCCGATCTCTGTTTTCTCTAAAACAGAAGTTTACAAAGCTGCCCGGATGATGCGAAGGAATGACTTTGGACAGCTTCCGATTGTGGATGAAATGGATGTTTTGAAAACAATGGTCTATGAACTAGATCTTATAGCGACCTTGATATGAGGTTTTCCGATGGCTGATAAGGAAGAGCTTGATTCTTTATGTAAACGCCGTGGATTTCTATGGCCTAGCTCAGAAATTTACGGTGGAGAGGCTGGGTTTTATGATTACGGACATTTAGGTGCTCGTTTAAGAGATAATTGGGAAAGGATGTGGAAGGACTTCTTTTTAGGACTTGGAGAACATTATCACATGATATACACTCCCAACATACTTCCATACAGGGTCCTTGAGTCCTCTGGACACGTTGATCACTTTTCAGATGTATTAGTACAATGTAAAAGATGCGGAAACAGTCATCGAGGGGATCATCTAATAGAAGATATCATCGGAGTATCCGCCGAAGGGATGAACAAAGGTGAGATCTCGACTTTTATATTAGAGAAGGAAATAGATTGTCCAGACTGCCAGGGGGATCTAGGAGAAGGTGAAGACTTTAACATGATGTTTGATTTAGATATAGGACCCAAGGGCGAACGGAAGGGTTTTTTACGTCCTGAAACTGCTCAAGGAACCTACATGAATTTTGCTCGGGAATACCGTGCGCTTAGAAGGAAGATGCCTTTTGGATTGGCAACCATCGGCAGCGCATTTAGGAACGAGATATCTCCTAGACAGGGAGTTTACAGGTTGCGAGAGTTCAGGCAAGCTGAACTACAGATATTTTTCGTGCCAGAATATAACCAAGGGTCTTTTGCGGAAGCCTACGAGAACCTAAGTACTAAAAAAATACCGGTGTTGAGAGCCGGGTGTGAAGAACAAAAGAAGATGTCTTTAGACGATTTGGATGATCTACCTAAATTTTATCGATACCACCTAGGGAAAATGTTCGAATTTTATTCCCATAAGATGGAACTTTCTGAGGATAAATTTAGGTTACGTGAGTTGTCCGAGGAGGAGAAGGCATTCTATAACCGCATACATTTCGATGTTGAAGTGGATATGGGATCTCTAGGAGGGTGGAAGGAAGTCGCTGGCCTACATTATCGTGGAGATTATGATCTTACCCAACATCAAGAGAGTTCTGGACAAAAGATGAGTGTACCTATAGACGGAGAGCGGAAAGTTCCACATGTTATCGAGTTGAGTTTCGGTGTAGATCGTAATATATGGGCACTTTTGGATTTGGGGTACATAACCGGAGACAGAGATTGGATAGATCTGCCAGTCGATATCGCACCCTATCAGGTAGCTGTTTTCCCGCTGATGAGGAAAGATGGGATGCTTGAAAGATCTCGAGAGATCTATGATTTGCTTAACTCTTGTTTCAATGCATTTTGGGATAAAAGTGGTTCCATAGGCAAAAGATATGCCAGGCAGGATGAGATAGGGACACCTTACTGCGTAACTGTTGATTATGATAGTCTTGAGGATGACACCGTAACGATCCGCGAAATCTCATCTACGGATCAAATACGGCTAAAAGTGTCTGACCTAAAGCAAGAATTATGGAGTTACATAAATAAGGAAAAGGTTTTCAAGAATAACAACTAACCGTTATTCTGTTTTAACGATTCGAGACGGCTGATTATATTCCATATCATGGTACGTCCATGAAGTGGTATATTTGGATCATCAGCCATATCTTCAAGTTTGAAAATTGACGAGGCGATCCTCACATCGATTTCGTCATTAGATTTCAAAAGCATTTTTTCACACTGATCCGCTGCATTCCTAATGTTTCTAGGAATAGAAGTGTCTCCTGTTATCTGGTCTAGCATATCGCAAACCTGCCGTATTTCTTTGGTAGTGCTCATTTGTATCACCTAAAATCATCAAGTAATTCTATGAAGGTTTTGACACCTCATGATTAGGATTCCCCCGCCTATTTAACTTCTTATTATTAAAGCTTATGGTAATTACCCGATACAGTTATCGTATATACAATTGTTGTTCAATAACACGTGAACGATGAAAATTTATTTTGATTTCAGGTATCCCGTAACCCTTTTATACAAGACCCCTATTAGTTCGCCTTCCCCTCCGAGATAATCTCGGTATTGGGGATTAAAAAAGGTTTAAATATGCCCGGTGTGGTGTTACAATACTACATCGGATCATTACATGCACCCGGCGATATGAAAGATGGTTGTCGGGGAAGGGTATATGGTCGTTCAAGAGACCGATGATTACCGATCATACGCAGACCTGGATGTGTACCAGTCCGAAATTAATTGCTGCAGTCGCTCCGCCACCTGGTGGATGGCTCGGCTCGGGCGCCGATGAAGGTCGTGCCAAGCGGCGATACGCGTGGGGTAGGCGCAAGGAACCTTTGATCCCACGATTGCCCAATGGGACTTCCCGTTCCAATCCGTAAGGATGGGGAACTTCCCGAATTGAAACATCTTAGTAGGGAAAGGAAAAGAAATCAATAGAGATGCCGTTACTAAAGTCGATCGAACGCGGTGCAGAGCAAACTGAATCCCTCCAGAAATGGTAGGGACATGTAGTGTATGGACCTCGGCACATCTTAACCTTTCAATCTGAAGTCTTCTGGAACGTAGTACCAAAGAGGGTGATAGTCCCGTAAGAGAAAAAAGGAAAGATGATTCGAGGTATCCCGAGTAGCGTGCGTTGGATATCGCGCGTGAAGCTGGGAGGCATTAACTCCCAACTCTAAATACGTCCCGAGACCGATAGCAAACTAGTATCGTGAGTGAAAGCTGAAAAGTACCCTTGACGGGAGATGAAAAGACCCTGAAATCAGGTGGTTATAGACTGATAAGGCGAGTAAGGGACGAAGCTCCGTAGCGGGAGTGGACCGTCGTCTTATCGTACGTTTCGAAAAACGGGCCAGAGAGTTTCGGTTAACGGCGAGGTTAAGCCTGAAGAGGGCGGAACCATAGGGAAACCAACATGTTCGCATTCCTCGCAAGAGGAAGAGGAACGAGGTGTGTTCGCCTGAAGTCGTTGGCTGGATACCCGAAACCGGTCGATCTATGCGTGGGCAGGGTGAAGCCTCTCGAAAGGGAGGTGGAAGCCCGCACGGGTGGTGAGCTACAAATCCCTCCGATGACCTGCGCTTAGGGGCAAAAGACCAATCGAGACCGGAAATAGCTGGTTCCTTCCGAAACTACTCGTAGGTAGGCCTTGGTGGAGATTGACGGTAAGGTAGAGCACTGATTGGAGATTTTGGGGGCGAAAGCCCTCGGTTTCCTGTCAAACTCCGAATTTACCGTTATCGTAGAAGCCAGGAGTGAGGGCGTCGGGGTAAGCCTGATGTCCGAAAGGGTAAGAACCCTGCCTGGGGTTAAGGTCCCCAAGTGCCGACTAAGTGTTACTTTGAAGAAAGTTCGCAGTCTAAAACAACTGGAAGGTGGGCTTAGAAGCAGCCACCCTTGAAAGAGTTCGTAACAGATCACCAGTCGAGATTGTGGGCGTCTAAAATGGACGGGACTAAGTCGGCCACCGATACCTCAGAGTACCTAAAGGTAATCTAGTAGGAAGGCGTCGTGCGTGGACAGAAGCTTGGTCGAGAGATCGAGTGGACCGCGTTCGAACGAGAATTCTGGCATGAGTAGCAGCAAAGAACGGTGAGAATCCGTTCCGCCGAAAGGGCTAGGGTTCCTCGACAATGTTCTTCAGTCGAGGGTTAGTCGGTCCTAAGACGTCTCTTAACCGAAGCCGTCGAAAGGGAAACAGGTTAATATTCCTGTACCTCTAATACCCCTGTCCAATGAGTGACACATCGGGATAGTTTGAACAGGCGCACCAGCCTGTCGAAGCGTAGAAGCTCGGGGAGAACCGTAATGGTGAGAACTGAGTGAATGCGCGATAGGGCGGACGTAGTCCGCTTCAGATCATTCCTGGTGTCAGTGAAAAGCTCATTGGTTACAGTATTGGAGTCCGTACCGAGAACTGACACAGGTGCCCCTGCCTGAGCAAGGCTAGGCGTGTCGGATTAATTTGAGTGAGGGAACTCGGCAAATTAGCCCCGTACCTTTGGTAGAAGGGGTGCCAGTCATGAAGATGGCTGGTTGCAATGAACTGGGATCTCCGACTGTTTAATAAAAACACAGGTGGCAGCTAGTCCGAAAGGATGTGTATTGCCGCTGAATTCTGCCCAGTGTCGGTATCTGAATCTCCGTTACAACGGAGGGAAGGACCGATAAACGGCGGGAGTAACTATGACTCTCTTAAGGTAGCGTAATACCTTGCCGCTTAATTGGCGGCTTGCATGAAGGATCAACGAGGGATCCACTGTCCC
>PWKY01000074.1 GCA_003560595.1 Thermoplasmata archaeon
GCCTTCGGAAAACAGTTTTTGAGAACTTTATCCAGTTCCAGATCTTCAGTTATTTTGTCCAAAACCAGAGCCGGGCCTACCACTTTGGCTGTTGCAGTTACGGCCGGATCACGGGCAGCTGCCTGGAGGGGGTCCAACCGCTTGGAAGGAACAAACTCACCCGTTTCTGGATCCAGCTTGCCAATACAGACCTGTTTGTTACGTGGTTGCTTTTTCTCCTTGTCCCAAACCGAAGTGGCTTCATAAACATATGTAACACCGGTTTTCTTGTTCTTCTGGTAAACTTTATAGGACATGCAAAACCCTCCTTTCATAGTTATAATTATAACTATGATTTGGGGGAATTGCAACTAAAATATTGCCGTAACATGGCTAATTTAAAGGCTTTGAGAGATTACATAGTTATAAAATCACGGGAAGTGAGGTTATTAAGATTTAAACCCCTGTATGGCAAAACGTGTATTAATTAGCTAACAAGTAACGTTACCCATATATCTATAGAATATACTATATTAATTTATTAAACTGAATAATATGTTTAAGAAACTTTTTTAGTTGTTTCAAAGTTTTAGTATACTGCCATGCTCTACTTTGCTTAATTTTTTTATATTTAGCCCTAACCTTTTTAAGTTCCTTATTTTTAGTCTTTACCTGTTGTCGCGCATGCCGCAGTTCTTGATCTAGAACTATATGTCCTTTATTATAAAAGCCTGCCATAACATGCTTTTTCCATTCAAATATTTTAACATTCTGAGCTGTTGATTCCTTTAATTTTTTCAAGCAGCTGTTGAGGAATATGTCAATATCTTTTTCGTTTCCGTAGACCACGATCAATACTGTACCTGACTTCAGATTTTTTAAATATCCATTCAATCTTAGTTTCAACGCTTTCTTTTTTACCCATTTTTCAAGCCATGCGCATTGAAGAGCTTTTGGAATCAATATTTGCCTGACCATAATCTTCCCCGATGGCGGTCTCTTTAAACTTACTTCTCTAACCACTCCATCTTTTAAAGACTGCTCTATAGATTTATAATTATAATAAAGGTTTCTATTTTCTGATTTACTTTGACAACTCTCTGGAAAAAAATAATCAATAATAGCGCTGGGAATATCTCTAGCATTACCTTCTGACGGAAATACGTGTAATCCTAGCTGAGGGGTTGAATTGATTTCGATCACCACTGGATTGTCAGTGCCCTTACTCCTTTCAACTATAATATCCAATCCAGCAACATACAAATTCGGAATAGATTGAGCAGCCCTTACAGCAACGCTTTTCAGATCATCTGAAATAAGATCGGTTACATCTATTGAATCACCTCCTGAAGACAAATATAAAGGTGCATTTTCTTTTCCTCTTAAATAAATAAATTCATCTTTTTTTGGTACATACTCAAGACTAAATCCAGCTTCCTGAACATATTTAGACACTTCATTGTCAATTGTTATAAGATCTTTCTTTAAAAAAGGATTTTGTTTCCTGATATTATTTTTGGTATAGATTAATTTATAAATAGTATCGACACCATTTCCACTTACATTTGCCGGAATTCGTTTAATAGCACCCACTACATCAGAACCGACAACCTGGAGTCTATAGTCTTCACCTATTATGTACTTTTCTATCAGTATGTCATTAATTCCCAGGTTATTTCTCAAGTATAATATTTCTTTCTCCAGGGAATTTTCGTCCAAAATATTTACTTTAACGCCTTTGCCTTTAGTGCCAAATGTAGGTTTAATAACTACTGGAAATCCAAGCAATTTACCATAGTTTAATAAAGCTAGAATATCATCATTATTACTAAAACTCCTGCTTTCAGGAATAGGTATATTATTTTTTTTTAAATATTCTTTAGATATGCTTTTATTGCGAGTAATTTCATTTGGATCAGATTCAGGTTCAGGTAGCGCACGTGATGAAATAAATAATAAATTATCTGTGTCTGAAGATATTATATATTTATACACATCAAAAAAAGTTACTTTCAATCCACGTCTCCAGGCTTCCAAAGTAATTAGATAGGTTGATCTGTAAAATAAAAATAGTTCTGGGTTGATATGGGATAACCACTGTTTATCGCTTTGCATATATGGCTCCTATTAAATAAATCTATTGATAAACACTCGTTAGGGCTTCCTGCACAAGCCCATGAAATTAAAAAACCATGCCGCGGCGAGTAAAAAAACTCCCCATGGGCAGGAAAAATATTTTAATGAAAACACCAAAAACGCTTTTTGAAATAAAGAAAAAAGGCACCGGTACAATTAAGCCAGGTTCATTACTATCAGATTAACCATTATTGTCGTTTCGCTTGTTTCCTGCAGCTTTTCTTTAATCAGGTTCAGCCCGTATCGTCGTTTGCCCTATCCTGTCTTGCCTTCGCTGCAGATGCGGTCAAGGGCGTCCTGGCGGGCCTGCTTACTGGCCGTCGGGTCAGGCTCTTTCGGCGGCCGGTCCAACTTTGGCCCGTTGATACGGATGGCGTTTTGTGGCAGTAGCGGATATTCTCCCGTTTGTGATAGATCTTATCCATGTGAACCGATTCGGGGTAAAAGCGGTGGCGGAGCCGGTATCTTTCAACCGCTTCAAGAAGAGTCATCCCTTCATTGAAGTTGTCCCAGGATAGCTTCTCCAGGGAAGCGAAGCCGTCTACGACACTGATGGCCAGCTTGGCTCCGAATGCAACTTTGGTTCTATCTTTGCCCCGTAAAATAGTGCGAACATGGGGCTGCCAAATGTCACTATACGGTTCTCCACGCTGTGAGTTTTGTTGTCAAACATGTACTTTTGCTGACGGTTAAGTTCTATGATTGTCTCCAAGATCTGGCCCTGGGCTATGGTGAGAGGGCTCTCAGTGTAGCAGCCCTGCAACCGATCGATATGTTGTAGATTGCGGCTAACATAATTCAGCTGCTTGCGAATGGCCCTGGGCAACTCTTTTTTACCGGGCTTACGCTTTTTCACCGTGGCTAAATACTCTGCTCTGGCTACCCTGCGGTAGGTGCGCGGCTTGTCAACTAAGCCTTTCAGAGACTCGTATAAAA
Organism: Thermoplasmata archaeon; assembly: GCA_003560595.1. Classification (GTDB taxonomy): domain Archaea; phylum Thermoplasmatota; class Thermoplasmata; order Halarchaeoplasmatales; family Halarchaeoplasmataceae; genus Halarchaeoplasma. The sequence goes on from PWKY01000074.1 coordinate 3,052, forward strand.
TGTCGAAGTATTTTTCGGTTTTCTCCCGTGCCTCGTTTAAAAGGCTTAAATCATTGGGATAGCGGATATCAGCAGGTACACAGGTAGCATCCATGACCAGCTTGCCCTTGTTTTCCCGGAGCTCTTGCCTGTTTTCCCGGTCATTAGTTTCGCTGGCAGAAGGTGGTTCATTGTCATCTTTTTATCTTTTTCTTAAATGGTCTTGTTGATCGCTTCAAGCTGTTCTACATTGAAATGCCGGCAGAAACAGAACATAAAAAAGGGATCAAAGGGCTTCTCGTCAATATATTCTTTGAAGCATACAATATTCTAAAGTTATGGGTTCTCCCTGATCTGTCCGACTGTTTCTTCATCGGTGAGCCCCAGGGTTCTTTAATGATTAAGGCGCAGAAAGCTGACCCGCCCGGGTTGGCCACGTTGACGCTATCCCCGGGGAATAGATCGGAGTAGTCGCCTTCGATGTTACCCCAGGGGACTATCTCGGCCTTTTAACCCAGCGGTTGTCAGCCGAGAGCGCGTCCCGAAGGGCAACTTAAAGTAATCGATGGTTTGTTGCTTGTTTTTTTGATACAATTGGCTCATTTCAACTAGTCGAGTAGATGCTAAAGGCCTCTCTGGTTTGGAGAATCGTTTAGGCCCGGCCTATCTGTTTCTGCCCCTTTCGTCCCGGCAGTGCCTCAATATCCTGACCATGCAATACCCTTACCAAATTGTACCTGCA
>PWKY01000085.1 GCA_003560595.1 Thermoplasmata archaeon
AAGATTATACTGATGAAGATATACTTAGAGAGAGAGGGTTATTTCACAAACACAATAAAAACAAATAGATCGATAGTCTTTTTTTACATTTTAATAATACATTCTTAAGGTCCTGCCAAAATCTTTATAGAAGTATTAGCATCATTTCGTATATGTGGATTGGTTTATACCTAGCCCCCTTGTAATTCAATAAAAGGCGATCAATATGCAAGCAATAATCCTAGCAGCAGGAAGAGGAAAACGACTTCGTCCTCTAACCGATGTAAAACCAAAATCTTTGGTTGAAATAAAAGGGAGATCATTTATCGAAAACGCATTAGATGCACTATCTAAACACAATGAAGTTAAAGAAGTGATCATCGTATTGGGTTACAAGAAAGAAATCATCAGAGAAAGCATCGGATACGAATACGATGGGATGAAAATCACGTATGTAGAAAATGATGACTGGGACACTACTAATAATATTTATTCTCTATGGATGGCGATCGATTATATAAAAGAGGATTTTATCTTAATGGAAGGCGACATCTTTTTTGAACACAGCATTCTCGATTGTATTTTTCAAAACAAAGACAGGAATATTGCCTTTTTATCACCGTATGATCATGACACCCCTGGTACCGTGGTGAAATTAGATGAGAGGGGAAGTAAGATGGCCTCCAAAACACTGGTTAAGATGAACGAAGCAGGCCATAAGATAACAAGGCTTATCCCCAGTCATGAGCAAGATATGGATTTTAACTACTCTAATAAGTATAAGACAGTGAACATTTATTATTTTACTTACGACTTTTTAAAGAAGTATTTTGAACCTAGATTAGACTTATATGTAAAAACACACGATGTAGATAGTTACTATGAACTAATCCTAGGCGTATTAATATATTTGAACACCCCTAATATATATGGGCATGTAGTCGATAGAGAAAAATGGTATGAAGTAGACACAGAAAATGATTTAACTATGGCGGAGTACCTTTTTTCCAAGAAAGATCAGAGGGTTAGTAAACTTGAGGATCTCTATGGGGGATATTGGAGATATGATTTCATAGATTTTAATTTTCTATATAATCTTTATTTTCCTCCTAAATCGTTTTATTCTAAGTTAGGACGTGAGCTGCCTCAACTTATCAATAATTACCCCTCCGCTCAGCATAAAATAAGAAGCCTCCTTTCCCAGTGGTATAACGAAGAGGGTTTTAGTCAAGATAATATTTTAGTCGGTAATGGCGCGTCTGAATTTATCAGGATAATGAACAGACATCTTATCGAAAAAATCACAATACCGGTTCCTTCATTCAATGAATATGAGGACCTTGATCATTCAAAAATCAATTATTTTGAACTTTTAGAAAAAGACGATTTTATGATCGATGACGAAGCTTTCATAGAGTCGGTGAAATCATCTGGTAGTAATTTTGCTTTGATAATCAATCCCAACAATCCCACTTCTACGATCACAGAAAAGGAAAAAATAATACACATACTAGATAGCCTGAAAGATTTAGATGGTATTATTGTAGATGAATCGTTCATAGACTTTGCCGGAGATCGAAATAAACATTCTGTACAACCACTAGTGAGTGAGTATCCCAATTTGATACTTCTAAGAAGTTTGAGTAAAGAGTTTGGTGTGCCTGGTTTAAGATTGGGTTACATTGTAACTTCAAACCATGAACTAAGAGATAAAATTAATCATCACGTACCGATATGGAATATCAATTCCATGGCTGAAAGATTTATCGAAATATTTCCTCGATATCAGAATGAATACAATAGATCGATTGAACAGATATTAGAAGATAGAAATATGTTTGTAGAGGGGTTGGGGGAAATAGATATGCTTGAGGTCATCGACGGGAAAGCAAATTTCTTATTCTGTAAAATCAAGAGCAATAAAATCAATAGCACCAAACTTAGAAATATGCTTTTTAAGGAATATGACATATTGATAAAAGATTGTTTAAATAAAACATCATTGAACGATAAATTCGTGAGGATTTCTGTTAGGACTCCAGAGGAAAATAAGAAATTGGTCGAAGCTTGCAGGCAAATTGAGTGTACATTGGTGTGATCTCGTATGGGCAGAGAAAATGTTATTTTGATAACGATGGATGCAGTACGCCCCGATAGATTGAGCTGTTATGGATATGATAAGATAGAAACCAAAGGCATAGACAAGATAGCAGAAGAGGGTGTATTGTTCAAAAACTGTATAGCACCATCATGTTTTACCCCTGTGAGTCACGCAACCATTTTATCTGGTAAAAACCCCGATAATACAAAAGTAAGAGATCCTTTTGATACTGTCAGAACACCCCTTCTATCTGATATACTTAAGGATAATGGATACCAAACAGCTGCCTTTATCGGTATAGATCTGATTGATTCAAAACATCGTTTCAATAGAGGGTTCGATCATTTTGATGAGCCCTCTGAGGAGGATTCATTCCATTCTATGGCGTTCAAAGGTAAAACCCAGAGATTACAAGCTTTGTTGGGCAGTTGGTGGGTAGATAGGATGTTCCATTGGTTGAAAGAACACAAGGATGGGCCATTCTTTTTATGGGGGCACTATTTCCATGTTCATTTTTTAGCTGAAAAGGAATTATTGTTTTCTGGCAAACTAGACAAAGATAAGCACCATGATCATGCATATTACGATGCCAAAATCAAGTACATGGATGAAAAATTGTTTCAACCATTGATCGAATTGCTAAATGAACTTGATATATGGGACAATACCACTATCGTACTTACAAGCGACCATGGAGAGACACTAGGAACAAAAAATCCAACATGGAAAACATACTTTTTCGAATATCCACAACATAAAACCATGTATGACGATGATTTGAAGGTGCCTTTGATCATCAAGAACAGCAAATTGAAAAAACAGAAGATAGATCACACCGTGCGTTCGTTAGATATAGTTCCTACGCTTCTTGATTTGTTAGGACTTTCATGTAACGAAAAATTTGACGGAATCAGCCTGGTTCCGTTGATTTACGGGAAAGAATTGCCTAAATTGATAGCTTACTCGGAGGAGCTATTTGAAAACAGAGGGCCTGGTAAGATTCAAGCAGTTAGAACTCCAGAGTATAAACTGATACGGAATATAACAAAGAACCAGGAAGAATTTTACAACCTCAGAGAAGACCCTGATGAGAAAGATAATCTTATCGATTCTTCTGCCCCATCACATAAAGAGGTGATAAAAGCATTTAGGCAGTTCCTAGGTGAAAAATACATTAGTTATGAAGAACTTAAACCCGTGGAAAGAGAAGATGCTGGTATAAAGAAAGACGTGATTCTTAATGTTGTTGAAGACCTAAAAAAGATGAAGAAAAAGAAGTAAGTTCATTTCCTTTCACCTCTTAACCACCTGAAGACATATCGTATATTTTTTGTGATGAATTCACCGAATATTCTATTGCACGATCTGCTAGCAAATAATGTGAATCTACCTACAGATCTGTTTATTTTCTTATCACCGTATTCGGGTACAGGTCTTCCGATGAAATCACATATTTTGGGTATATCTTCTTTAGAAGTCTTGTGTAAACTAGAGAAATATGTCACTATTATCCACGCAGATTTACCACCAGATCCATGATCGGATCGTAGGAAACACCTTCGAAGAAACAGTCCCAGCCTTGAATTCGGTAGTGATGGCTAGGGAAACCATGAGGTCGACGACTAAGCCTATCACGATGTAGTTAATATCGGGATTGATGAACTCGGGGTCGCGAGTCTGGCCGTTCCACAACCCCATAACACCCTGTAGTACTCAATTACGAACAGGGACATCTTGTTGCTTGCAAATCACCCACTAAAAACAATCCGACTGTGCATACAAGAATTGTATGGTGATGAAGATTCTTCGTCTTTTTTTGGGAGGAGTAACGTCGGCGGTGATTTAGACCATAGCCTATAAAAATGTGCTTTCACTAATTTCCTGACAATATCTTCCAGGAAAGTACATCGTCCACAAATAATTTATACATTGTTTTTATCATAGATTATGGTATATGTGATGGAAAAAGAAATGAGTATGCAGTTACAGAGGGGATGATATCTTATGTTTTTTCTTATGCTTGGATGGGGCCTCTTAACCATAATCATAGTACATTGCTTTTTTATAATCATTTTCAACATATTCATCAATCCTCACGAACCCTCTACATTTGCAAAGATATTTCCATATCAATTCATCAACAACTTGCTCTTCAAGGGGACGAATACCGAGAAGTCTTATTTCTCCATACGGGTGGATATCAACACGAGTGAAGAAAACGTTAGAGAGCACGATGAAGGCGTCAGGCGATTGATACACATAGCCGACAGATATCACATACCGATAACGTTCTCGATAGCCACGGAATACATCTCGGTCATGTCCGATGATGTGATCCAAAAGATCAAAGAAGGTGGACACGATGTGATATCACATGGCCATATGCACACAGACATGACCGAACAGGACCAAGTAAGTTCTATCCGACGATCCAAGGATATATTAGAGGAGGTGTTCGAAAGAGAGATCATAGGTCTAATAGGACCCAACGGTAAGCATGATACGCGAACACTGGAAGCCGCAAAAACAACCGGGATCAAATTTTTGTCATCAGGCGCTCTATCCCATATCAGATATTGGTCGTTCCCCTATCCATTCAAGAAAGATGGGGTCTGGTTGCTGGGTGGTTCTATCAAGAGTGATTTCCAGTTGTACAGGGTCGATAAAGTCGAACCAAAAAGAAGCATGGAGCTGTGGAAAAAAGCCATATCGTACAGGACCGATAAAGGATGGTACACCCAGTTAGAGTATCATAATTTCTCAACCACTGATGATGAACTCTCCGCTCTAGAGGAACTATTCAAATATATCAAGGAAGATACCCCTTTGAAACCAATAACTCAATCGGATTTAGTCTGGATGATGGAGAAATGTAATAAAAATAAGGTGTCATGAAATGTCAGATATTTCTATAAAAAAATACGGTCCTGAACACAAAGAAGATCTGGTCAATTTTTTAGGCAAGGGATTGAAGTGGAGCAAACTAGATAAAAATGAAAGAAAGACCTTATTTGAGTGGAAGTATGAAAAAAATCCATACTTAAAGGAACCTTTAAATTTTGTTGCTATGGAAGGAGAAAAGTTGATCGGCCATATAGGATTCGTAGTGCAGCGATTTATCCTTGGCGAAAGATCACATTTATTTGCAACACCATGTGATTCTATGGTACACCCGGATCATCGAAATAAAGGTGTATTTTCCTATCTGGTAGAAGTTTCGAATTTATCGATCATAGAGGATATAGAATTAGAATTGTTTTTAAGTCTATCACCCACCGAGACTACAGCTAAGGTAACTAAAAGATCGGGCTACGTCCCTGTGGGTGAGAGAGAGAAATTGTATAATCTATCGATTTTTAGCATTGCCGCTAAAAGTAAAAAGGATGTCATCGTCGACAAAAATATATCCCTAGAAAAAAATTCATCCGCGCAAATAACCAGAGATATCAAGGTGGATGAAATCGTAACTTTGATGGAAGATTCTAGAGATACGGATAAAATAACAAATCAACGGGATATTGATTTTTACCGTTGGAGGTTTTTAGATTGTCCCAAAGACCATATCTTCATCTACCTCTGGAAAGATCATGAACTGAAAGGATATATCTCTTTGGAAATGGATCCTATTTTTATAGGTAATAAGAAGGTCGATTACTATTCGATACTAGAGTACGGATATATAGATACATCTACTTTTGATCATCTTATAAAGATAATGACTGACAATATGAAGGATGTTCCTATGATGTTCTATGCTTTTACAAAAAATAAGGAGGAGATATCGATCATGAAGCGATATGGATTCCAAGGTACTGAATCTATGAAGATCAGAATTCTTCAGAAAAAAAGTGTTTTAGATAGGAGGGGATTACCTGGCATTCTGATCAAACCTGCGGTGAAAGAAGTCAAAGATGATGATTATAGTATCGATCATAAAGACATCAGATCACAGGATAACTGGTCATTATTCTGGTCTGATGTACAATAGATTAAGCTGATAGTTTTGTTTTATCTAAGAATACACGATAACTTAAAAATACGAAGTCTCTTATCCACTCGTAGATGTCCTCAAAAAGACACGCTTTATACCATCAAAGGTGCAAGGTATGATAGGTAGAAAATCTTTCTTGGTTTACCTCAATCATATATCCGGAGCCGTGACCGGAGCCATCGGGATGTTCTTTATAGCGAGGTTCATGACCGCTCCTTCATACAACTACGGTATAGTCAGCTTTGCACTTGGTTTCGTTGGTCTCTTTTCTTTTATCGGGCAGATCTTCCATGGTGCCCATGTGAAGCGTGTTTCCGAAGGTAAAGATGAAGATTCGTGCATGGGAGCTTACATCTCATTGGTAACGGTCAGTGTAGTGATCATGTTAGGGATCACAATGGGTAGCATCTTTGTTTGGAAGTACATCATGGGCAGAGGATTTGAATCTTCAACCCACGAAACCGTTGTTTACATCATACTAACATTTACCGCCATCAAACTCTTAGCCAATATAGGGATGAAAACTTTCCAGGCTAGATCCGAGATCGCCAAGGTAGAGATCATCCGCTTCATGGATTACAACGTACCTGTCATGTTCATCATATTGGTTTCAGTAACCGGTGGTCAAGCGATAGAACTGGCATATGCATACATGACCGGTGGACTTCTCATGGCATTTGCATCGGTTTACTTTTTAAGACCGGTAAAGATAAAGAAGCCGGATTGGAGTTTGTTTCGAAGTTACTGGAACTTCGGTATCCCATATTTCTTTTCTAGATTCACCTCTTTACTTGGAAAACAATTGGATATAGTCATGGTTCAATTGTTCTGGGGTTCGATTTATGTAGGTTATTACGCGGTGAGCCTTCGCTTTTCCGCCATGGTCACCGGTATATCTACCGCCGTAGCTATTCTCATTTTCCCAACGATATCTGGACACCATGCAAATTCAGACTGGAAGAGTATAAGAGATATAGTGACTAGCTCTTCAAGATATCTTAGCATGATCGTAACTCCCATCACACTTTTCCTGATAATCTTCCCAGAACAGATTATCTTAATACTATTGAGCAGCGATTTTTTACCTGCCTCGTTGGTGTTAAGGATAATGGCTTTGAACGCCTTTTTCATAGTGATCTCAAGGCCTATAAGAACCATATTTCCTGGTATCGATAAACCTCGACTCGGGGCTTCTATTTCTATAACCTCAAACATAATCAACTTCGGCTTAAATATCCTATTGATCCCTTCTTCAGTTTTCGGGATAACTTTCATGGGTCTAGGTGAAGTAGGTGCGGCGATAGCCACACTATCCTCTTCGATGATCCTTTTATCTTTATGTATAACATATTCTAAAAAGGTAGCTGACGCCACTCTTTACAATAGGATACCTTTACACCTATTCTCAGGTATCCTCTCAGCGGCAATGTTCTATTTGATCGAACTCCATCTCTTCAACATAGTAAGGATATATCACTTGGTATTCTACGGTCTAGCCTTTGTAGGTCTTTATACTCTTCTGCTATACCTCGTCGGCGAGTTCACCAAAGAAGATTGGAACTATATCTTAGAAGCTATACACCCAAAAGAGATGTATGATTATATAAAAGACGAAGTAAAAGATGATTGAATCACTTTTTAGCTATGATCGCGATGTAAGAACTTTTTGAGCCTAGGCTGGAAAATTTAGATACCATGCACCTATCGAATCGCCGCATCAATTTTGTTAGAACTCTCAATGGTTTTTTGCAGAAATTTGGTACCCTTGAAATAAGGTGGGGCATAAGGTAAGTTGTTAGATACACCCATCTTATTTCTTCGAATTTAAAGTACTTTTTTAACGTATTCACTAATCTATCAGGATCCAAAGGCCTTTCCTCCTCATCATGTATGGTGGTGGTGAATAATCTCCTAGCTATAGATGAAAAAGGGTTGGATGATAGCGGTTCCTGTATAACGAGATAACCATCTTTTTTGGTGATCCTATGTATCTCCTTTATAGTTCTATCTAGATCCTCTGGAACGTGGTGTAATACCGCCTTTGCGAGAACTAAATCAAACACACCGTCGTCGAATGGCATCTCCCGTATATCTCCCTGTATATACATCACATCTTCGAAACGTCTTTTTGGTTCCACGTCCAAACAAACACGAGTATTCAAGCCCGACCGTTTCGATAATCTACCGGTCTGCCCACCTAGGTCCACAACCATATCACCTCCGGCCATGTCACCTGCATCTTTAACTAATTGGAACAACTCGTCGAGTAAAAACTTGCTAGTTTCCTTGTCCCAATTCCATTCGACGATACTTTTGTCCATCATATCTCCTGAATAACGACTACAACCACGGAACTCAATTAAAACGTGTTGGTGTTATCTAGGATCACAGTGTATCATCTAGCAACTCGGCGATATCGTTCGGCATCTTAGCTACTGAAACTCCAGCTTCCTTGAAAGCATTCATCTTCGACTCAGCCGTACCGGTACCGCTCTCTGAAACAATGGCTCCGGCGTGCCCCATCTGTTTACCTTTCGGAGCAGTCCTTCCTGCTACGTAGGCGACAGCGGGTTTATCGAATCTTTCTTTTATGAATCTAGCGGCCTTCTCTTCCGCGCTACCACCGATCTCACCCACTAACACAACGGCTTCGGTTTGATCGTCTTCAGCGAACTTTTTCAAAATATCTATAAAGTTCAAGCCGACTATAGGATCTCCGCCTAGACCGATGGCCGTGCTCTGGCCGTAGTCTTTAGATGTTAGTGAATTGACTATCTCATAAGTAAGGGTGCCGCTTCTTGATACCAGTCCAACCTTGCCGGGTTCGAATATATGGTTAGGCATTATCCCCAACTTTGATTCTCCCGGGGTGATTATACCTGGTGTGTTCGGACCAATTATTGTAGTCCCCTCGATCTCTGCATATCTCATTATCTTTGTAGAATCGTGGACCGGTACTCCTTCGGTGATTATCACGACGGGATCCATCCCTGCGGAGATAGCTTCCATGGCAGCTCCCTTGGTAAAGGGTGCCGGTACGAATATTATCGAGGCGTTGGCTTCCTGTTCTTCTTTTGCCTTTTCCACAGTGTTGTAAACCGGAACACCGTCAACCTCCATACCACCCTTTCCAGGTGTAACTCCAGCCACCACGTTAGTACCGTATTCCCTCATCATCTTACTGTGAAATCTACCTTGGGTTCCCGTGATACCCTGCACCACTAATCTTGTGTTCTTTCCTACGATTATGCCCATGTTTCGAGGATAGAGTTCCGGTAATTAAAATCTTCGATTAGTACGATATACTCGCTATAGGGCTATATTTGAGTATATAGTACTATATACCATAAATAGTAGAATATAAACTATAAAGGAAAAGTATATATTTAAGCCGTGATTAACGCGATTTGATAGAAATGAAAACAAAAGGAAAAACGAGATGGACCGTCCTAGGAGTCTTCTGTTTACTCCTGATAGGTACATTGTTCATGACTGGATGTACGGACAACGACGAAATGCAGGAAGTAACGGTCACCGGGTCTTCGACTGTGCTTCCGATATCACAGATGTGCGCAGAAGAATTCAATAAGAATAATGACAATATCCGTGTTTCTGTGTCCGGAGGCGGTTCCGGTTACGGTATAAATGCCATAATAGAGGGAACTGCAGACATAGGACAAGCGAGCAGAGACATTAGACCGTCTGAGATAGAGAAAGTACCGAATGTTGTTGAAACCACTGTTGGGATAGACGGATTGGCTATCATCGTTAGCAAGACAGTATACGATCAAGGTGTGACTGATTTGACAAGACAGCAAGTCATAGATATCTACTCTGGAGACATCACAAACTGGAATGAAGTCGGTGGTCCTGATGAAGATATATATATCGTTGAAAGGGCTGATACATCAGGAACCTACGGATCATTCATGGAGATGATGGAGATCGATGAAACGGTGGCACACTCGACTCAACTGGAGAACTCGGATGTTAAGAGAACGGTGGGCACTTCTGATTATGCCATAGGATACGTAGGTATGGGTTATGTAGGCGGAAAAACGCCAGCAGTCAAGTTGAATGGTGTAGAAGGGACCCAAGCCAATGTATTGAGCGGTGATTATCCTCTACAAAGAGGACTTCACTACTACACCAATGGTGAACCTACCGGAGCTGTTAAGGAATTCATCGACTTTGTCCTTAGCCCCAGGGGCCAAGAGATAGTCGAGGAGATCGGTTTCATCCCGGTCGATGCCTGATAAGGAGGTGTAAAGGTGATCTCGAGAAGTACAAAGGATCGCATGGTCCATATGACCTTTTTCGGGATCGCCACCTTTTCTGTTTTGATAATATTTTTTATATTTATCTTTCTTTTTATAGAGGCTTATCCGGCCATAGAGATGTTTGGAACGGACCTATTGTCCAGTGAATGGAACGTTTCCCGGAATAAATTTGGAATCTTTCCAGCCATCTACGGTTCTGTTTTCGTTGCCATCGGTGCTCTGATCGTAGCCGTACCATTAGGGATCGGAGCCGCAACTTACCTTTCGGAGATCGCCCCAAATCGTGTGAGGATGGTGCTTAAACCGCTGATCGAGTTACTTGCAGGTATACCGAGCATAGTGTACGGTTTTATCGGAGCGATACTTCTGGGTAGATTTTTATATGATACATTCGGCATGAGAGGTGTTAATTCATTCTTAGCTGCTATGCTTATCCTGGGTATGATGGCACTCCCGATAATCATAAGCATGGCCGACGACGCCATGAAAGCGGTTCCTAAAGACCTGAAAGACGCTAGCCTCGCACTTGGGGCCACTAAATGGCAGACTACAAGGAAGGTGACCATACCTGCAGCTATTTCAGGGATATCCAGCGCGGTTATAATGGGTATGGGTAGGGCAATCGGTGAGACCATGGCCGTGATGTTGATACTCGGTTCAGTGATGCGAACACCAGTTCCGTTCTTCAACGTGTTCTCAACGGGTAACACTTTGACCGCTTTGATCGCTATACAGATGGGAGAGTCTCATGGGATCATAATCAATGTACTATTCACCGCTGGTATCATGCTGTTCGTTATAGTGGCCATCATGAGTATAATATCGGACATACTTCAAACGAGGACAACAGAAAAATTTGAGGGGAAAAGATGAGTCTAAGAAAGTTGATATCCATATGGTTGTTCGTGGTATCTGTAGTGATCGCTGGGATGGGTTTTTGGGCTATAGCTACCCAAGCACAGATTGGTTATTGGACCATGGCCGGAAGTCTGTTGATCATATCACTCACCTGCTATGCTTCCGGTATCCACCATTATGTAACAAAAAAAAATCGAAAGAGTTTTTTGATGTTGTTTTACGGTTCCGTCGTGTTGACCGTCGCTGCACTTTCTATCTACATACCTAGTGTTGTAGATCTGAGGCCATGGGAGATATTCGCCAGGATCCCGGATCACTTTTTCTTTTCCATGTTCATGGTAGTCATAGGGGTGCTAAGCAGCTACCTCAGTTTCAGACCTTTTTACGATTACAAAAAAGAAGGGGCCCAATATGGTGCATATTATCTGCTCCATATATCGATCTTTTTTACACTCCTCCCCCTATTCATCATAATATTCAATATAATCACAAGGGGCATGGGTGGTATAACGTGGGAGTTCCTGACTGAAGATATAGTGCGTATGGGTGAAGATGGAGGTGTTTACCCTGCAATACTAGGCACATTAGCTATGATCTCCCTCACCGCGGTAATAGTACTACCTTTAGGTGTAGGTACCGCTATCTACCTTGCAGAGTACGCTAGAAAGGGTTTAGCGGTGAGGGTCATCAGGACAGCAGTCAACATCCTTCAGGGGACTCCTTCCATAGTTCACGGGCTTTTCGGGTACGCCTTCTTCGTGTTGATAGTATTCAACGGGCAAAAATCCCTTCTAGCCGGTGCTCTTACTTTAGCGGTGCTTACGCTTCCCATCGTGACCCGTTCTGCCGAGGAAGCTCTGAACGCTGTTCCGGGAGATCTGAGGGATGCAAGTCTGGCTTTGGGTGCTACCAAGTGGCAGACCATAAAGAAGGTGGTTCTACCACCGTCACTACCCGGGGTCTTGACCGGTACCGTCCTGGGGCTCGGAAGGGCTGCAGGGGAAACCGCGCCGATAATGTTCACCGCAGTGTATTTTTCCGGAGCGGGAACTCCCAGCAGTTTGTTTAGGCCTATACAGGCTCTTCCATACCATCTACTTTCACTTTATAGGCTAGTAGGATACAGGGATGTGGAAGGTCAGGCATGGGCTACGGCTTTACTGCTGTTGATAATAGTTTTGGGTATCAACATCACTGCTATAATGGTCAGGGAGAAGTATAGACAGAGGTTCTGAATATGATACGTAAGTTGAAGGAATTGTTTAAAGAGGAACAGTCGTGCCAAAGGATAGAGATGCCAATAGATAAAAAAATGTTGGTAGAGGATCTTGATCTATGGTATGGGAAAACTAAAGCCTTGAAGAACATAAACATAGAGTTAGAAGAGAATAAAGTGACTGCCATAATAGGACCTTCCGGATGTGGCAAATCCACCCTATTAAGATGTCTTAATAGGATGAACGATACCATCCCTTCCGTTCGAGTTGAGGGGAAGGTTTGGCTGGATGGGTATAACATCTATGATGAGGTCACAGACTGTGTTGATATCAGGAGAAAGGTAGGTATGGTCTTTCAGAAACCGAATCCTTTCCCCTTCTCCATAGAAAACAACATATATTATGGATGTCAAGTTAACGGAATAGATGTGGATAAGGGCGGAGTGGTTGAGAGATCTTTGAAGCAGGCTGCACTATGGGACGAAGTCAAAGATAGATTAGACGAGAACGCACTATCATTATCCGGAGGTCAGCAGCAGAGGTTGTGCATCGCGCGAGCTCTAGCCATCGAACCCGACGTTATCCTCATGGATGAACCATGTTCTGCTTTAGATCCCATAGCTACGGCGAAGATAGAGGACCTGATCGATGAGTTAAAGGAGTATTATACCGTTATAATAGTAACACACAACATGCAGCAGGCTGCCAGGGTCAGTGATTATACCGCTTACATGTATCTGGGTGAGTTGATCGAATTCGGTGAAACCACACAGATATTTGAGAATCCTCAGGAAGAGAATACTGAAAGATACATAACAGGAAGATTCGGGTGAAAAAGATGGGACCAGAAGCAAGAAAATCATATCATGAGGAATTGAAAGAACTACAAAATATGGTCGAGGAGATGGGAGATCTTGCATCTCAAGCTATCTCCTTATCCATAGAAGGTTTGGTAGAATTGGATGATGAAAAGGTGAAGATGGTCGAGGATATCGACAGTAAGATATACGCCTACGACCGGGCCATCGAGAAGAAGAGCCTGAACCTGATAGCACTACAGGCACCAGTCGCTAAGGATCTACGATTCATAGGCACGTGTTTGAAGATAATAACCGATCTGGATAGAGTTGGACGTTATTCCATGGATATCGGTAAGGTGACACGCCGGATGCAGGGTAAGAAGCATCTGAAAAAACTCGTTTCTATCCCATACATGGCCCAACTCACCATCGAGATGGTGGATTTGGCGGTTGACGCTTTCGTGGAAGGTGATGAAACGAAGATAGATGCTATTTACGAGAACGAGGAGAAAGTCGATGCTCTGTACGATGAGATATTCAGAGAAGTTTTGACCTACATGATAGAGGATTCAAAAAGCATCACCATGGGAACACAGTACGTACTAGTCATCCGTTATCTGGAGAGGATCGCAGACCATGCCTGCAATATCGTGGAAAGGGTGGTTTATATGGAAACAGGCGAGATGGTGGATCACGAAGTATAAAAAAAGAAAAAGGGGTTTTACTATTTCATGGCTTCCATGAATTCGTCCACAGTCATGGCGGCCATGGTCACTGTATCGATTGTCCCTCTAGCTCCCATATCTCCGACCACTTTGGTAACCGCCATATGGTCCGGTGCGTCGAGTATGGTGATGAAGTCGTACTTGCCCAATAAAGCGTACTGATCCACCACTTTAACACCCATGTTCTCTATCTCTTCATTTACCTCTTTTATCCTCTCAGGTTTCTTCTTTATAGTTTTCCTTCCCTCGTCTGTCAATTTTGATACAACTACATATTTTCCCATTTTTTATTCACCTAATTATGTATGGTACACGTGATATTTATTGCTTTCTAATCTCCGTTTATAGTGTGTTATTCTCCAAAAATTTCGTCAAGATTTAAGTACATCTTTTGATAATCAAATTATGGGATTATCTGACGAGGATGTCCAGAAAATAGTTGCATACGTGAAAAAACATGGTTTATCC
>PWKY01000023.1 GCA_003560595.1 Thermoplasmata archaeon
AGCCAACGGGTTTTCCAAGAAACTACTATGCCTCATTCCACTCGCCATCGTAGCTCACTCGGAAAGCCAACGGGTTTTCCAAGAAACTACTATGCCTCATTCCACTCGCCATCGTAGCTCAGTCGGAAAGAATTTCCAAGAAACTACGAAGTCTCACTCCACTCGCCATCGTAGCTTAGCGGTAGAGCGGCTGGTTTGTAACCAGCAGGTCGGGGGTTCAAATCCCTCCGATGGCTTCCCTTATATATGGGTTAATTAAATTTAGGATTAAACTTATATATATGTCACCAACATTACCTACTTGTGTCCAAATCAAAATCTGATGAAAAAGAAGTGGCATTTTACATGAAGATGCCCGAAGATCTATACAAAAAGATGAAGCGCGTCTCAGATATAACGATGATACCTATGTCGCAGATCTGTCGTAAAGGCGTTGAATACCAGATAAAGAGATTAACTAAAAAGAATGATATAGATATCGATGAGGAGATGAAGAAGTTCCAATAGACTATGATCACTTTATCTTATAAGTGAGCATCAATAACCCCATCGTTTATCAACTTCGTCCATGATATCTTCGGATTCTAAAGTGTTGAGTATATCTCCGATAGATTCCATCCTCTTTTTCTCCCTCCCCTCCACATGAGATGCTCGGTGGGGACTGAATATCACATTATCAAAATCGTCTAAAGGATATTTAGAAGGCATCGTAGAACCTCTAGAATCCTCGTCTGGAGGATACACCCACCATGTATCTAGGGCTACCCCTCCTAACTTACCTGCCTTCAAAGCTTCGTAAAGTGCCTTTTCATCGATCACCGGTCCACGACCGACGTTGACGATGTGTGCATTATCCTTTATGATATTAAACTCCTCCTCCCCTAGATAGTCCTTCGTTTCATCGGTTAGCGGAAGTGTTATCACTATAAAATCCGCCTTAGCTAATCTAGAATGAAGGTCTTTGTTAGTTCCTAAGAAGTCTATATCATGATCTTCCGAAGATGATCTCTTGATAGCTTCTACACGCATACCGAATGATTTCCCCATGATCCCTACTTCTTTACCGATGTGGCCGTAACCCAATATAAGAAGTGTTTTTCCTTGGATAGAAACACTCAGTTTGTGCTCATATCTTGGAGTCCAATCTCCTTTTTTATGTTTCTCGTGGATCGGCATCAATCTTTTGGCACTTGCTAGAATTAACGCAAAAGCATGTTCCGCCACATACCTTGCATTGAAGTGTGAATTGATTATGGTCAGATCGGGATACTCGTCTAGGATATATCTATCCTGCTTTGGTATACCTGCAAATGGGATTATAAAATACTTTAGATCCACAGCGTTCCTCAAAAAATCTTTCGGGATCCTTGCCCCGATAACGGCATCATATTCACCGGCTTTTGAGATAGCTAGGCCCATCTTTGAAGGGGGTATGACCTCTATATCCGATCTTACCAGCGATCGAAGATATCCTATATCTTCATCACTTATTTCATTGTAATATAGTACTTTCATCATGATCGTATCTGACTGGAAATAATTATCGTTTTCCCCCACCAATATACAACTCGTCTTATATGGCAATTATAAAATGATCATAGAGAGATAGGGGGAAGTCCTCCTTCCCCTTAAAGAAAAAGGTTATTTCTTACGAGACTTCTTTGTTCCCTTTTTTTCTTTCTTCATATCTTTATCACCTCCCTGGGAAGATAAAGACATATTATATGAGTTAACTAGTATTTGAAGCTTACTATAGCAACTAATATATGTTTAATAAAACATTATTTAATTTTCCTTGTGCAGCCTCCATCTCCCTATATATAGGTCAACTTCATCTTGGCCCAGGTGAAATTCTACAGGTTCTTTGGTACCATCGCCTAACACTGCAAAGAATCTGTTGTCTTCTATCAATTCATTTTCTGGTATCAATACCAGTATCTGTTTTTCCAACCGTTCCAAGAACGTCAACTTAAGCACTCCACCTAAAGCTTCAACCTTTGCCTTCTTTAATCCCTTATATGATCGATATTCACCGATCAATTTATCCATACGTTCCCGGCGTTTAAAGTAGGGTACATGCTCTTTGTGATCTCTTCCTTCCGCCATGGATAAACAAGCTTTTGCAACCTGCTTGGGAGAAGTCGCCGGTGCAGTATTAACAAGTATAGCTACACCTGAAGTAGGGGTGAATCCGATATAGGCTGTTGAAACCGCTATAGAGCCTCCGTGACCGACGAATTTTTTTCCCATAAATTCATCTACCGACCAGCCGTATCCGTAGGCTTCGTTGGGGCGTTGGATATGTGGTTCCTGCATCTTTTGGATCAGATCCTTACCAAGTATCCTTTTTTCTCCAAACTGCCCTTTGTTCATATTCATCATAATATAGCTGGTCAACTCCTGTACCGAACTCATCAACCCTCCAGGAGCATATCCCAATTCCCTTAGAGGTATGGGTGTTGGTCGGGGGCCATCTTCTTCCATGAAATACGGTGTCATCACGTCTGCATCCTTTTCAAATACGCTTTCTTCAAAGGTGGATCTGTTCATCCCTAGAGGTTTCAGGATATTTTTTTCTACGTACCTCTCAAAGGGTATCCCACTCAACTTTCTAACAAGTTCTCCTAGCAAGGTATAACCGCTGTTAAAGTAAAAAAAGCGCTCTCCCGGTCCCCCAGCCATCTCGTCGGTAGCGTTGTTTAAATGCCTGTAAAAGTCATCAAGACCACCCATGGGTGCTCCTCTTTCATCCATATCTATCAAACGGTCTATGAGGAGTTCACTCACAGCAAGAGAAGGCATACCAGATGAATGGGTAAGTAGATGATGTATGGTCACCTTCTTATCATCAAAATATACCGGTAGATGGTCGGAGATAAGGTCCTCGGTAGATATAGCTCCTCGTTCTACCAGCTGCATCACCGCCGTGGCGGCGAATGATTTTGTGCAGGAACCGATACCGTATAGAGTATCTGTTGTAGCTGGCAGATTTCTTTTCAACTGCCTAGAACCGTACCCTTGTGTGTATTCGACCCCTTCCTTTCCAACCAAAGCTAGGCTGACTCCCGGGATACTATCTTCAACCATCCATTCACTGATGAACCGGTCTATTTTTTTCACCTTTTCCTCATCAAGCATCATCTTTTCGGACCTCTACATACTATATTCTAAACATGTATATATAAATTCTTTGGAAGGGTTGATTTCTTATAGTTGTTTTGTTATATGTATCTATCTAGATAAGAGAGGATATCATGGTCGAGAACGAGTTAGATTATTTCGCATATGGTAACAATATGAGTACGGCTCAGATGGAGAGAAGGAGTGTTAACATAAAAAGTTCGGAGATAGGTTGGATACCTGGATGGAAGATAGCCTTCACACGTTTTTCCAGAGAATGGAAAGGAGGTGTCGTGGATCTGTTACCAGGAAATAAAGACGATCGGGTGGAAGGGGTGATCTACACCGTAGATGCGGGGGACCTTTCTACCTTGGATGGATATGAGAGCAGGGTGATAAAGGATCATATGGAGATAGGATTGTACAGCAGGGTATACTTACCTGTAAAAACCGATTCCGGTTGGAAAACTATCGTTACTTACATCCCAAGTTTGACACTTAGCTCACGCTAATTTCTCAAGAAAATGGATTTGACAGAAGTTTTTTTCCGGGGTCTTTTGACCCCGATTTATCAAGTTACTGCACGTTTTTTGTCCAAAATAAC
>PWKY01000048.1 GCA_003560595.1 Thermoplasmata archaeon
GATATCCTATCAGAGATAAGAAGAGTTTTAGAGAGTTGGCTAAATTTCTGGTCTCCAATTACAGCAACGAATTTTCATATTCGAAGTTGAAGGGTATGATAGACGTCAAAAACGTTCACACAGTTAAAGATTATGTGGACTACTTAGAATCAGTACAGATAGTCTTCATCCTAGAACGGTTTTCTTTCAGCTTGAAGAAGCAGATCATCGCACCGAAGAAGTCATATTGTATAGACCCCGGTATAGTTGATTCAGTAGCCTTCGCCTTCTCTGAAGATCGGGGTAGATTGCTGGAAAACCTGGTGGCCATCGAATTACAGAGACGAAAGGCATATTGGAACGAGGGTTGGGAGATCTATTATTGGAAAGACGAGAAACAGAACGAAGTGGATTTCATCGTTAAGGAAGATGAACATGTGAAAAAACTGATACAGGTAAGCTATGATATCGGAGACACAAAAACCAAAGAAAGAGAGATAAAAGGATTGATAAGAGGCAGTGATGCCCTTCGTTGTGACGATCTGACCATACTCACATGGGACCACGAAGAGATGCTGGAGAGAGAAGGGAAGAAGATAGAGTCCGTCCCGGTCTGGAGATGGTTGATCGAAGTCGATGGACCGCAGGGATATAGCGGTTAAGAATAATGTCATAAAATATTTTTCTTATGATGAGGCTGTCAAAACTTTAGTGATATCTCAATTTTCAACAAATAGGAGATCCCTGCCCAGGTTATTATCTAATGCGGAATAATCAAGCTTAAACAAACCCAAAACATTTTTACAGTTGAAACTTTTCTCGGTATCGGATCCTATGGCATATAAGTCTAGGGGTTAAAGCTATGCAGATCAAAGGATATTTCAAAAAAGGGATAATAAATTCGTTGTTATATGATGTGATGTTCTCAGATCAACCTATACATCACGTGGAAGATCTGCTTTCTGCAGTAAAGTACCCATCTGAGGTACCTTCCTTCAATATAACGGAAGTTATAGTGCTTGTTGAACCAAGTTTTTCGGAGTATGGTAAATCAGATGCTCTTCTATTGATCGACGAGAAAGAAGGTAAAACCGCTGTTTTCATCGAAGCAGAAATAATCAAGGGACTGGACAATTGGAGAACGTCTAAAGAATACAAGAAATTTATCTTGGGTCAAGAGAGAAGCAAAGCAAGATCAAAAAATCCGTTCGTTAAATTGCATCACAAAACAAAGCTTGTTAGAGAATTAAGGTGTATGGACTTGGGAAAGGATTGTTTTGAGTTTAAAAATCCCTCTTTAAAGCTGCAAAGGGATCTACGGGATGATAGTGTTTTTTTGAAGAATTTAGAGCTGCTTAAAGAATACTGTGAAAGAACCGTGTTTTTAACCATCGTTCCAGATAGTTCTGAGGATATAGGAGATTTTATAACAAAGGTAGTCCGTCAAAATGAAATAGAGAGTATACCTGGCTGGGATATTGGACCATGGGGATTTCTTACTTGGAAGCATATATACGAGCACTGTAAGACTCACGATCTGGGGACCACATTGGACAATTTCGAGTTCAATAAAAACTTGATCTTTTAACGTTTAGAATAGGATAGATCGGTTTTTAACCTATTTTTTACGTAGGAAAGGTTGACACCCCTCTTTCTTGCACTATCGAGTGTATCTAGTATACAGTTGATATCGTTCTGTGCTTTATATATGGATTGGTTGGTATCTATTATGAACCAGTCATCTACTAAACCTAGTGCTTTCTTGCGTACTTTTTTTAGTGAGGACAGGTTCTCAAATATCTCAACTTGTGATCTATCATTTATCCTTTTCATAGACTCTTTTGGATGAACGTCCAAGAAAAACATGTAATCGGTGGTAGGTAAAACTCCATAGAAAAGATCATAGAGTGTTCTATGTAAAGGCGATGGTAGATAAGCAACCCCACATAAGTATCTAACGAAAATAAGAGTGTCTGCTTTACCATGGTATTTCTTTAACGAACGAAAAACATCGGCTGCATAATAATAAGATGCCCTGACCTTATCTTTTTTGCCTGTACCGAGTAGGGCTTCTTTCGCTTTAAAGCCAAAGGGATTGTCACAAGTTGGATGAGAACGAAGTATAACATCTTCTCCTGCATCTTCATAACGTTCTTTTATCATACGCGCATGAGTGTCTTTGCCCGATGCATCCAATCCATCAAGTACTATGAAACGCATTATAACATCACTACATATACCATCAAATAATAAAATATTGCGGAAGACAAAGATGCGGAGATGTTATCTAAGCCCTTAGGAGCCAAAGCTTCTGCGAGTGTTGCTAGTGCCGCAGTTGCTGGAAATATCAACCACATATTTGATAATGATACATCGAAGAAAGGTAATACCAGTGTCATAGTGATAAAGGTAGATAAAAACATGGCTAACGAGCCCTCTATGCTCTTGATATCTCCAGTAAGATTATACTGATATTTACCAAATTTTTGACCAATTAGCGATGCAAAACCATCGCCATAAGACATGGCGATTATACCCACTGCGATAACTTCCAACCTATTAAAAAATAGGATAGCTAAAACCGTCCATGATATTGAATAATAAACCAGACCTAACCTATGTCCGGCAAAGGAAGTGCCAGTTTTAACTTTTAAAGGGGAAAAAGGGCTTATGAAAAAAGTGAGAATGATAAAGGGGGCTGCTGCCAGTAATACCATCACCCATTGGGTATCAAATAAAGGCAAAATGAACAATATATTACCCACCATTATGTGAAGAAACTTTCTGCTCAGTAAAAGATGTTTTTTGAGTAAATTTTCAGAGATCATTATCAGTATGATAACATACAGATAAACTAAAACCAAGCCAGTTATATCCCCGGTCGTCATCGAGGGTATTATCTTCTCTGAGTATATAAGTTTAAGGCTGGAATTAGTAATCCTTATCAGTGATTTGGAGTTCGTATCTTCTATTTGGTGAAGGTGAGATGTGCAGCTTGACTTCTTTGTTTAACGAATAGTACTTTCTTCTCCCTTCCATCCGGGATGAGATAAGTCCAGCTCTTTCTAAACGATCTAGGTGATGTTTGCAGTTCCTTCCGTCCATCCCCACAGCATCCATGATCTCAGATACATACATCTCTTTTTTAGATAGAAAGTGTAATATCTTTAAGCGGGACTTCGAGCCGAGTATTTCCAGGGCATCCATGGTTATCACGTATAAGATTACTAAGAAAGTTTATATGTACACATGTATTTGTTTTTTCCGGTGATAAAAAAATGGCAGAATTACCGACTGAAGAAAAAAGTACCCGACGTGTGATAACAGAAGGAAACATGGAATGGGAAACACACCTGAACAGAGAACAGGTGGCGGATTTCTTGATCGCACTTGGTGAACAGATGAAAAAAGGCGACGAGATCACGGTAAAAACCGATGAGTGGGAGATCCCATTCAAGTTCAGAGAGCCCATCGAACTCGAGATCGAATACGAGGGCTACGGCGAAAAGGAACTGGAGATCGAGATAGAACTGAAGGGTAAAGTCGGTGGAGGAGACCTAAAGGTCTCCTGAAACCTCTTCCTTTTTTTTATAAGTGTTTTATGCGGAAAGACTCGAACTCACCTTGGTATTCCTCCTCATGTACTTCTACATCCCCGACCACTGCGTGAGGTTGTTCTTCTTTACACCATCTAACGACCTCGCTGACCCTATCTTTAGGACCTTCGAAGATCGCTTCGACCC
>PWKY01000043.1 GCA_003560595.1 Thermoplasmata archaeon
ACCTATGCCTTCTGGTCTCTTTACACCTAAAATAGAAAATGCTGATGAAGAGATTAGGGAAATGACTTATGATAAGGCTAAAAGCTTATATGGTGAAGACTTACCTGAATTAGTTGTAAATAGAATTGAAAAAGAATTGGAATCGATAATAAGCAACGGCTTTTCTGTTATTTATTTAATATCTCATAAAATTGTAAAAAAATCCCTTGACGATGGATACTTAGTCGGATCAAGAGGTTCTGTTGGTTCCTCATTTGTAGCTACCATGTGTGGTATAACGGAAGTTAACCCATTAATTCCCCATTATATTTGCCCAAATTGTAAATATATTAGATGGGTTTCGGATTTAAACCTTGGTGTTGAAACATTTACTTGTAGTAAATGTGGGCATGAATTTAAAAAGAGAAGAAAGAATGAGGCATAATATATGAAAATAACACCTGAAGAACATCAACGTAGGTTAGGTATTTATAATAAAATGTATCCTCAAGGGGCAACCATTAAAGACATGGCTCCAAAAATGTTTATCAATCCTGCTCAAGTGCATAAATGGATTAAAATAAGTAATCTACCTTATGAAAGAAAAAAAGGAAATAGGCTGTCTACAAAAGAGCAAAAAAGGCGAATGGATTGCTATCTTTATTGTAAAAAGGAAGGGTTAGATAATGTATATTTAGCTAAAAAATTAAACATACATATAGAATGTCTAAGGAAATGGGTTAGGGATAATGAACTGGTTCAACTTAATACTAACTATACAAAGATAAAATTAAGTCCTCAGTATGTATTATGGGATCATAAAAATGGTAAGATAGGAAATAATAAAAAGAAAAAAAGCTATGTAAGACATAGACCAAAGTGGGAAAAAGACAATATTAGGCATTTTGCTACTACCCTTCTAACCTTAAATAAAAAACAATATGTATCAGTACCAGATGTTATGAAATTATGTAGAAAGGGGAATTAACATGGCATTTGGATTAACTTTTAAAGCTACTGAAATACTTTGCAAAAGACTTGCACATAAGTTAAACTTAAATTATGTAGATGTTTGTAAGGCATTTGAAGAAATTAATAGGGAAGAAATTATGAGAATTGCAAAGAATGAAAAAGAAGGTGAGTAAATGATTATAAGGTCTGAAGCAGAATTTAATTCTTTGTTATCTAAAATAGATAAAGTAGATAGATGGGCAGTAGATACTGAAGGATTGGTTGGTATCTATCCTGAAGGATGGAGTTTAGTAGGAGTATCTATCAGTTTAGATGGTAGAACAGGGTATTATATTCCTACTGGACATGATAAAGGATCACAACTTTCCGCTGATTATGTAGTAGAAAAATTAAAGCCGTATTTTATGAAAAAAGAATTGTTATTGTATGGAGCAAATTTAAAACATGACATGAAAGTATTTAGGTTGATTGATCCTTCTATTGAATTTAGAGAGGATAATGTGTTTTGCACAATGACTGCTTCGTTTATTTTGGATACTAATAATAAACATGGACTAAAAGAATCAGCAATGAGAGAATTTGATTACAAAATGCTTACTCTAGATGATGTAGGATGCCCTAAAATAAAAGATCCTAATACTAAAGATAAAACATATTTATGTAATCAGATGGGTATAGAAGAACTTTCTCCTTATGCTATAGATGATGCAGTTCAAACTTTTAGATTAGGTGATTTATACAGGGAAAGAATTGAAGAAGAGGATTACACCAAAGTTTATTATGAATTAGAAATACCTTTTATGTTTATATTAATGGAACTTGAGGAGTCAGGGATTAAAATAGATAAAGAAAGTTTATCTAAGTTCATGGAAGATGCTCCTCAAAAACTTGAAACATTAGATAAAGAAATACAAGAGTTATTACCTGTAAATGATTATGTTAATGTTAATTCAAACCAACAATTGAATCCTATTCTTTTTAAAAAGTTAAAGATAAAACCAAGGGGAGAAAAAACTAAAACAGGATACTACAGTATAAAAAACGATTACTTAGAAGTATGGAATGCAGAACATGAAGTTTGCGGAAAAATTGCGGAGTACAGAAAACTAAGAAAATTATTTGGTAATTTTTTAAGTAATCTTTATTACAGGTTAAATAACAAAAGTAGATTACATAGTAGTTTTAATCGTCATGTAGCTCGTACAGGTCGTCTAAGTAGTAGTAGCCCGAACCTTCAAAACATTCCTAGGTTAGAGAATGATACGTATGGAATGCGAAAGTTATTTATGGCAGAAGAAGGTTATGATTTGCTTGTAGCAGATTTTAGTCAGATTGAACTTAAAATTGCAGCACATTCTAGCAAAGATAAAGCAATGATTGAAGCTTTTACTTCAGGAGCAGATATTCATTCAGCTACAGCTAAAAATGTATTCAAATTAGAATGTGAAGTTCATGAAGTTAAAGATAAATATCCTGTTTTTCGTCAAATTGCCAAGTCTATTAACTTTGGATTAATTTATGAAGCTGGATCAAAGACATTAACAGCAACAGCAAATAAAGCTATAGAAAATCCAGAAGACAGAATTGATGAAGAATTTATGAGTAAAGTAATTGAAGATTACTTTAAAGTGTATCCAGGAATTAAAAAATACATTGAAGTGTGCCATAAAAAAGCAGAAAAACATGGGTATGTAAAAACATTAACAGGAAGAAGAAGGTATTTACCTGACGCTCAGATAGACACAAGAGGAAAGAATGGAAAGCCAGACTATGATTTATTAAGAAGAAAGTTTGGAGCGTATAGACAGGCATCAAATACACCTGTGCAGGGTAGTGCAGCAGATATTATGGCAATTGCTATGAGAAACATAAAAAGAAGCAGAAAAGAAAAAGGACTTGATGAACATGCAAAATTTGTATTGCAGGTTCATGATGAGGTTGTAATGGAAGTAAAAGAAGAATATTCTGATCAGATTGCGGAAATAATTAAATATGAAATGGAAAATGCAGTAGCTATATCGGTTCCTTTGACTACTGATGTTCAGAAAGGTAAAGCTTGGGGTGAATTGAAATAAAGGAGGTTTTTATATGTCAACTGAATTTGGATACATTGATACTATGGATGGTAAAGTTCATTTAACATTATTTTGGGGCGGTCAAGATAATGGAGTAGCAGTTCAACTTACCCCTTCAACCGGAAACCCATTTATTTGCTTATCTATGGCAGATTGTTATAGATTGCAGATAGCTTTAAATAAAATTTTTGAGTTAAGTACAGTAGAAAAGGAGGTTTGATATATGAATATATTAGTAGCTTGCGAAGAAAGCCAAGTTGTAACAAAAGCTTTTAGAGAAATGGGACATAATGCATATTCTTGTGATACTCAGCCATGCTCAGGAGGAAAACCTGAATGGCACATAAAAGGGGATGTCAGGGAATATTTAAATGGTTGCTCAAGGTTTACAGGTAAAGGTTTAGTTATGGAGCATATAGACAAATGGGATATGTTAATTGCTTTTCCTCCATGTACACATTTAGCTGTATCTGGAGCACGTTATTTTAAAGAAAAACAAAGAGATGGCAGACAGCAACAAGCTATAGATTTCTTTATGGAATTAGCTAATGCTCCTATAGATAAAATAGCTATTGAGAATCCAGTAGGTATAATGTCTACCAAGTGGAGAAAACCTGACCAAATTATACAGCCTTATGAATTTGGGCATCCAGAAAGTAA
>PWKY01000024.1 GCA_003560595.1 Thermoplasmata archaeon
CATTGATCATTCTTTCGAGCGGAGAGAAGAAAGTGATTAAAGGCAGGAGCGAACGTAGTGAGGTGCTGTACATCATTTTATTCACAATGAAATGAA
The DNA here is from genome assembly GCA_003560595.1 of Thermoplasmata archaeon. GTDB lineage: Archaea > Thermoplasmatota > Thermoplasmata > Halarchaeoplasmatales > Halarchaeoplasmataceae > Halarchaeoplasma. The sequence continues at coordinate 97 of PWKY01000024.1, forward strand.
AGAGGGACGTTAGTCCCTCGCATTAATCATTCTTTCGAGCGGAGAGAAGAAAGTGATTAAAGGCAGGAGCGAACGTAGTGAGGTGCTGTACATCATTTTATTCACAATGAAATAAAAGAGGGGAGGGGTTGTATACAACTTGAAGTCAGTTTTTCTTTCCACGGGTCTATCATCGTTGATCAATGACCGGTATACACCCATGAAACCAAATTATTTTAACCCTATACGTCTTTACTCGGCCATGGACATGCCCGCCATATTGAAAAAGTTTCCATGGCTTATCGTCCTGCTATTCTTTGCTATACTGATCACCATCCTCGACCTCTACACAACATATGTATTGTATCGTCTAGGTTTTGTCGAGGCAAATCCACTCATGTATTATATCATCACGAATCTCGGGCCGTGGTTTTTTATCGTGATCAATTTTGTATTGTCGATGTTGTTGATCTCATTCCTAACATGGGGTTCTATAGATAAGTTAGAAGGTAAATTGATTTACGTACCCCTTGGAATCTACTGTGTAATAAGAGGTGGTGCAGTGATGAATAACTTTTTGATTTTGATGATGTGATGATCCATTCTAGATAAAAATAGAAATAAAGAGGAGTTTACGTGGAATAGAAACCACCCTCCCCCAAGACGATGAATTGTGTTTAATTCTATCCCACGTAGTTTTTTCGCGAACTGTTTAATTAGTAACACTATTAATAAGATTATTTCAAAATCATATGCAAATCTTTTAAGGAGTTATTTATCGATCTAAAATTGCATATAAGCAGTAAAGATCTTCCAAAATCTCTTTAAAGATCGAACTGATCTAATCCATCGTTCTGATCCGAGGAGATTATGAAGCCTTTAATACCGTTGTCTTTATTTTTAACGGGCTTCAGGGTCCAAATTAGATCATTTTCAAAACATTTGATCTGATATTTATCTTTTATAGTACAACCATCGACGGTATCAAAATTTATATCAAAGATTTCCGAACCGTCTGGAGTTGGAAACAAATCAAAGTGGTTCTTTCCTATTATCTTTTCTTTTGACGGATACTCTGTCATCTTTGAGTATTCAGAATTAACACAAACCAGATCGAAATTTAAGTCGGAATAGGCGATCGAGTGTTCTGAATTATCCATAACTGCATCTAATATCTCTCTATTCTTTTTCTCCTCGGTGATATCTCGCAAAATAACTGAGAAACATTTGTTTTCATCTCCTATGGAATCAAAACTGATAGCTAATGATATCTTATCACCCGAACTATCGACCAGGTCCATGTGCTTTTCTAAAAATTCATCCTTTGTTTGGACTTCTGTTAGATATTTTTTGATATCCGATCCTAATATTTTCTCTATGTCTTCTCCGATCATTTCCTCGAAACTGGATCTAGTTATATCTTGCGCACTCTTATTTATGAAGATTATATACTTATGTTCATCCAATATGATTATACCTTCATAAGTCCGCTCTAGTATCTTCCTGTACACCATAGGTGATTTGAACACCATACGGAGTTTTTTTTCCATATCTTCTACGATCGAGTAATTATTTTCCAATTTAGGGGATAAAAAATATACTTCACCGTAGCCTTTTCCAGACGATCTTATAAGACCGTATTCCATCAACACATCAAGGTGGTGTGTAATTGTTCTATAATTCAGGCCAAGTATCTGTGCTAGTTGATTTTGATTATATGACCTACCCCTGAGAAGTTCAAGTATCTTGATACGATTCAGTCCACCTTTTGTGCCTAATAATAGATAAGATAACTCCTGCTTGATCCTAGGGTTGGTCGTAGATGATCACCAATATATGATGTATAGTCTTACTATATAATAGTTTCCATTTTTTATTCCCCTTCTCTTCAATAGTTGGAAAAAGCGATCTATAGTGGAAGATAGTAGAAGGGTGATCACATCTGTGCACGGGTAAACCTACAGTTATTTATCTTTATGGTCGGTACAAATGTAGGTGTGTTGACCTCCCACCACTGTACCTGCTCTAGATCTTTTCCCACGGCTTCAACATTTTTCGCCATATCCAATAGATTCCCCATCAACCTGAGATTTGTTATCGGCCCCTTTACTTCACCGTTTTTGATCAAGAACATGGCATCTCTAGGGACCGTAGAAAAGGTGCCTTCGCTCATGCTGGTGAACCGTGTGTACCAGTTAGAGGTAAGATATATCGTTGGTCTGGTGGAAGAAGATATGATCTCGTCTATACTGTAAGTACCCGGCTTAAAATGATAGTTTGATGGTGCCGGCATGAGAGTCCGCGGGTCGTTCTCCGTCCCGGTCATGCCCAGCTGACCGAGTGCCGAGTTGGCAGTGGTCTTAGGTTTTACCCAGAACTTTAACTTTATCCAATTTATCAGCTTCCACAATTTTGCCGATGAGCTGTTGTGTATGATCCCTGCGAATTCACCGTCCCGGATGATATCGGTCCTTTGAGAAGGGGTCCCCTCTGCATCAAAGGGTCGGCTGTTCATACCTCCCGTTATCATAGGATCGTCAGCAACCGATATGCTATCTGGAAATACTTTCTTTCCCATCTTTCCTTTTAGGGGACTCATACCGGAGATCATCATGATGGGATTTGCACTTGAGATAAGGCTTCCTAATATATTGGCTCCAACGGTAGGACTCATGATCAAGTCGTAAGTTCCTTCCTTTCCTTCCTTGGACTCGGCCCCTCTTTTTGCCAAATCTCCAGCCTGTTTACCCGCATCGATCAATTTTTTTTCTATATCTGTGACGTTCCTGCTGACGACTAGATCCTGCCCACTGCTTTTACTTTTATGGAAGGCACGTATCGTAGCTCTGCAGTGGGAAGTTCTATAAGTTCCTCCGTTACCATATCCCGTTAGTAAACCTATTTTACTTTTTCCGAAGTAAAGTACACCTGCTACTTTGTCTGGACCTTTCGAGATCGATCCATCAATGGCTTTCATTATCAAAGATGGAGCTCTTTCTGAAAAACCATCGATATTTTTATCAAAGAGCCCTTTGACCTTAGGATAAGAAGGATGGTCCTGGGAGTCCATACCCCAATATAGTTTACTATTTGGCATACCATCCAATATCCTGACCTCTTTTGGAACCCTTTGTTTTATTTTTTTTGCGTCCGGGTCCTGTATGGTCAGAGTGGTTATCTTTTTTCCAAGGGATAGTGGGTGTCCTTTGGAGAGAAAAACATCCAGGTAGTAACGTTTCCATCTCTTTATCACGTCTATTTCCGAGTTTGAAAAGCGTATCTGATATGAATCGTCCTCCACTAACTTTGCCACCACTTCCTTGGCACCAGCCTTACTTCCTTCTTCAACAGCTAGTTTTATGATCTCCTGGTTAAATCGTTCCATCTTTATCACCCCACCTCTATGTTTCTCATCCTAAGGTGGGGGCCACCTACGGATACTGGTACCGGCTGCATAGGATCACTCTTACCACAGGGAGCCATCCTAGTGATATAGTCTTTTGAGATTGCGTCAATGCTGCCGAGAATACCGTTAGTTGTCAACTCAAGCACAGGCCTTTTGACCATCCTGTCTTTAACCTCACCGTTCTCGATAAGATATGCTTCGAGACCAACGTATTTGCTGTGGAACCTTCTGTCATCTATGTTCCACTCTGTGAAGCTGTTCATGAGTATACCTTTTTTTACTCCTTCTATCAACTCGTCTTTGGTGTGATCTCCAGGTTCGAAAAATGTATTTGACATCCTTACTATAGGTTCCCGACTATAGGAATTAGATCTTGCAGCGGCGTTGGAGTTCGTATCGAATTCAAAAGCATACTGACGGTTGAGAAGCAGCTCGTTCAAATATCCGTTCTTTATGAGGTGCCTTCTCCGAGCTTTAACGCACTCATCGTCATAAAGATAGAATCCGGGGCTTCCTTTCAGAGTAGGGTCGTCGATTATCGAAACGTTCTCGTTCCCTAATTTAATATCTCCTATCTCACCTTTATCTAATAGGTCGCTGTAAAAAGATTCTCCTGCCTGAGCTCCTTCTCTACCCATCATCCTATCCGCTTCGCTGGGATGGCCAACGTTCTCGTGGGCCATTATCCCGGAAACATCTCCGGAAACGACCACGTCGATAGGCTTATCGAACTTGATTTTACCTGCATTTTCAATAGTCTTCACTAAACATTTGGCACCATCTATGATCGTTTGTTTTACATCTTTTTCACGTATCCATTCCCAACCCGATGTACTCCCTAACCCAAGCATCCTCTGCTCTCTTTTGTCTTTCACTCTTGCGTTCATCATGGTGAACACGCTTATGTAAGAAATGTTAGAATCGATCATAGAGCCTTGGGAGGTTGATATGTACTTGTTTGCCTTTTGTGTTCCCAAAAATACTATCCTGTTCTTGATCGCCCTTCCTGCTTCCTTTTTGATGCTTTTGTCTAGATCCTTTATGAACTTCTGTTTTTCTTCTCCTGATACATCATGGAAAGGTATCTTGGCAGGTACCTTCCAACGTTTTTTTACACTCTTTTCATCGGAGAGTTCGATGGGCTTTTCTCTCCTGCTAGACCCTGCCATCTTTATCACGGATCTGGTCAGTTCCTCGATACCGCCTTTATTTAAACGGTCGGTGGATCCGAAACCCATGCATCCGTCCACCAGAACGCGAACTCCGATTCCCTTACCCGGCTTCTTTTGTATGCTCAGAAACTTGCCGTTACGAGCCATATAATTTTCATCTACCGTGCTAAGAAAACGTGCCTCTATGTACTCCGCTCCTATGGATCCCCCATATTCAACTGCATGATCTGAAAGACTCTTGCCGTCCATTTTGATACCGCGGAGGGGGATATGATGTAGTTAATATATAGTAGTTTAGTACGTACATGTTTCTCGATTATACCTAGGTCGATCAATCTGGATATCGTATAATCTAGATATAAGGACAACACTTTCAAAATCGGATCCTCAGGAGGGCACCGACCGTTCACCGATCAAAGATATTTCGCGGAACCACTATCAAAGCTGTACTTTAAAAAACGCGGGAAGGGGGACGAGTAAAGCTGCGCTTTACGAGCGTTGAGGATCTACGATGCTTAATAGTTTTCAAATCGTCCTTACAAGCGAAGGTACTGAGCGCGGGAAGGGGGATTTGAACCCCCGAGGTGCAAGGCACCAATAGATTAGCAGTCTATCGCCCTACCAGGCTGAGCTATTCCCGCATCCTGCGTATTGTGTTTTAGGCATCTCAACATGGTGCCAGCGGAATGCAGAGCATTCCAGCGTGTACCAGGCTGAGCTATCCCCGCATGATGATTTTGAGATAGAACTTTGATGTGCTAAAAAAGGTTTGCCCTACTCCGTCTTCTCTTTTAAGAACATCAACAGTGAGATCTGCTCCTTTACCAATGCACTTCTTTCTTCGATCTCTTTAACACGTCCTTCTCTAAGAAGTTTGATTATCTCTGGAGAACCCTTTGTCATCAACATTATACGCCGTAGTGCGCTGGTTTCTAATTTTTTATCGAACAACATCTCAACTTCTTCTTCGTTCAATGGTAGAACTTCTATCTGAACGACTTTCCCCTCTTTGAGATGTTCTCGGTGATAAAATCTTTCGTACACTGGAAGTCCCTTCCTAGTGGTTACCAATATCTTGGTGGAGGAACCTTCGCCGATATTATCTAACAGATCTACCAGGAAGTCAACGAGCTCGTCTTCGACTTGGTAATAGTTATCTATTACTACCAAGGCAGGAGTGTTTTCGATACATTCTATCAATACTGGAGCATCCTCATTTATAGCTCTATAAAATCCCTTCAACCTTTCTTCAACATCGTCCTTCTGTACATCTATCCAAAGAAGGTGACGGTCGTCCACGGAATCCAAGAAGCGTCTTGCTGTGCTGGAAGAACCGTAGCCCCTTCTACCATTCAAAACTGCCACGGGAACACTTCCACGGAGCCATTCGTCTATCCTCGTTAAAACCTCACCTCTACCGTATAGCTGGTTGACTTCCGGAGCACCGGTCAGATCCTTCATATAATCCATTGGCCCAAGTTTATCTAGATCCAAGGGTTCACCAGACTCCTCCAAAATTTCGATAGCTTCAATTAGGGTTGAATTGTTGCCCAGTAATTCGTTTAGTTCGGTGAGAGCACATTTAAAGGTTTCACCGTCCTTTTTAACTGAAACCTGGACCTCTTTTAGCTCATCGATCAGGTCTTGCCCTCGTTCCGAACCCTTAGCCCTCAGGAAATAGACCTTAAGCTTTCTAGAATGGCCTCTTACATGGCCGACTTTTTCCTTCAGTTCACCCTTATCGATGAGGTCTCTTACAACTCGAGAAACGTGGGTTCTTCTTATCCCAACAGCATCCGCTATACCCTTCTGTGTGATCTCTTTAGGGTAAACGTCTCTTTCACCTAACGAATCAAACTCCCGTAGATATAGAAGCACCTTCTTTTTGTACGTAAGTCCCTCAGGTCCGCCCATCGTTCATCTCCTTTAGAACAGGTAGATAAGGATACGTAAATAAATCTTTTCAGTGTTTGAGATGATTCAAGGAACAGTGATTTTCGTAGTATGCCTTGATCTGATCCTTTGTTAGATACTTTTCGATATATTCCTTCCGTCTAGGCATGTACTCCTCTTTGAGGAGATCAAACATGCACCAGTCAATCCTTCTACCCATCAGATAACCACTTTTTCTAGCCCTTCCGCTTAGTTGAAATCCAACAGCCTCCAAAACCTTATGTGCCCTCTTGTTGATAGAACTGCTCCAAGCACTCAATCTATCGTAGTTCTTTTGGTAAAACATCATCTCACAAAGCCCAAGTGCTATCTCCTTTCCCAGACCCAGATTCCAATACCTTTGTTCACCTATGTAAGTGCCGATGCTGGCTTCCCGAACATCGCCGTCCCTCTCTTTGAAGGTGGCTATACCGATATCCTTGTCATCCTCTACCATCAGCTCGACCACTAGTCTTGTTTTATCTTTGTCTTCAAGATACTTTTCGTAGTCTCTTTCATTCTCCTCAATACTCTTGAAAACAAGCGGTTTTCCTCTTGCAAAAAGAGTGACTTCATGTTTATTTTCCCACCGATCCATCAAACATAGATCTTCCCTTTCAAAGGGCCTGTATCTTATACGGCCTATCTCATACAATTAATACTCCCTCCAGGTATGACCGCATTCAGTACAGCGGTATATACGGGTTTCGGGTTCATCAGCAGCCCGTGTCTGCTGCAACCTCCAGAATGCTTCATTGTTATCACACTCAGAACATCTAGCTTTGGTTTTCGGTAAAGTATCGACTTCTTCATCGATCACTACCGTCTCACGATCTTCCCTAATAGTTGTGATAATCTTTTTATCTTTTTTATCAACTTTTTTCTCGTGCTCACATCGTTTGCATTTCCAAACGCCGTTTGATGGGATCATCAGTGATTTGCATTTTTCACAGAACATATCGATTCATTTAAGCCACAGTATTATAAGTTTTGTGGATGTATTCACTTGAGAAGTTCTACAGCCTTCTCCCTATCGATGTCCATAGCTTCAAGCATATAATTCAACGCTTTCCGCAGGATGATCTCTTCACCACCCTGTGCCAAGAACTTCTGCATCATGATCGGAGCTTTGAACCGGTATCCCACGGCAAATTCAGAAAGGTACTCGGCCCGATTATCCGGATCTAGTTCAGCGGCCTTACGGTAGTGCTTTTCGGCCTTTTCAAACTTACCTATATCGACACAAAAGGATGCAACGGCCTGCCGATAGAAGGGGTCATCCTGTATCTCGATAGCCTTTTCATAATCCTCGATAATATCTTCGGTATCTATCTCTGGCAAACCCAGGGCGGCTTCCGCTCTTCCAAAGTATGCTGGAGCGCTCTCTTCCTTTTTGATGGCTTTCTCAAACTTTTTGTAAGCACTCTTGAAATCGAATTCGTTCAGCTTTCGTTCACCTTCTTCCAGCAGTTTCTGTGCGTCTGTCATTTTATCTCAAAAGTGATATCGTAGGTGGTAAAAATAAATCTTTCTAAGGTTCTATCTCACGGATCTTGCAGGTACTCCATATGCCGTTGCACCGGCGGGAACGTCTTTGTTCACCAGAGAACCAGCGCCTATCAAAGACTGCTTACCTATCTCAACACCTGCCAAGATAGTGGTTCCGGCTCCGATCTTAGCACCTTCACGGATGATACTCGGCTCTATGTTACCGTCCATGTGTTTATCGTTGGTGATGCATACATTAGGTCCTAAAAACACACCGTCTTCCACTATAGTACCGTTAGAAAGGTAAACTCCGCTCTGGAGTGATACTTTATTTCCTATGCGACAGTTAGCTTCTATTATCGCGCCGCTACCCACCGACGTCTTTTCCCCTATGGTAGTCCCTTCTCTTATCAGTACATGATGCCCGGTCTCTACGCCTGAACCCAGAGAGACGTTTGAGTATATGATGGAATCATCTCTTATCATCACGTTATCACCTATCTTGACCGGGGACAGGACATCGAATTCTCTAATTTTTAATACTTCCTTCATCTCTTTTCCTGGATGACCGATAACAACGGTATCTGCGATGTAAACATCTTCACCCATATACACCGGCCCCATCTGTTTCAGATGGATACCTCCTTTCCCTTTATCATAGAACGTCTTGCGGCGTCCACCACCTTCATACTCAACATGCCGTCTCTACCATCAACCAGCGGGGGATGTTCTCCCTTCACCGCTTCAACGAAATCCTGCATCTCCTTCATCAATGGCTCCTGACGTTTACGGTATATTTGCGTATATTATGCTCAAGGGGGATATCGAACAAGTTACTGGTATCGTATTCCAGTAAACGGGAAGAAGTTACCACTAAAGATTGTGCTATGTAATCTATCTCGATGAAGTCCTTGGAACAGGTCAAAGACAAACTTCTCACCTTATGTGGGGTAAGCCAGTTCACTTCAAGCACTCCTGTTATACCTCCTGGGAAATACAGCATGATATTGGCGTGGTCTTCATATTTACCCTGATTAGCTGGACCACCTAATGCGAACACGCGTTCCGGCTCATCTCCCACAAGATAGCGCATGACGTCAACATCGTGGATTGCCAGGTCATGTATAACGCCCATGTCTGCAACTCGGGTGGGGAAAGAGCTTACACGCTTGGAGCTTATGGTGATCACATCTCCAGCGTCTCCTTCTTCGAGAAGTTTCTTGGTAGATGTTACCACGGGATTGTGCCTTTCTATCATACCTACTGCAAGGAGTACATCTGCTTCGTCTGCAAAATTTACCAGCTCCTTTGCCTTATCCAAAGAGATGGCCATGGGCTTTTCTACCATCACCGCGGTGCCACTTTCGATTATCTCTTTGCATAACTCCACGTGGGTATTTGCCGGCGTAGCTACGGTAACAGCATCCGGTTCCATTGATAGTAGATCTTTAACGCTGGTATGATAAGGTACACCATGTTTTTTCCCGGTCTTCTTGGCTCTATCTATTTTTGAATCTACTACACCAGATAGACAACCCATCTGATCCAGAACTCTTGCATGGTTCTGACCCATGGATCCTACGCCCACAACGCCGATTCTCATAGTAACTCCTCAGGGTATGTATCAGTATGGATATAAGTTTTTTTGAGTCGGATTACCATTAAAAATTGGTGATTACCACACAACGTTTATATATTTTCCAAAGGGTTGTAAAGTAAAATTCATTGGGGGCATCAAATTTGAACCGCAGGTATTTTTGTAAACGCAGGCTGAGTAAAGAAGAAAGTGCAGTATCCGAAGTGCTAGGTACTATTCTGGTTCTATCTATCACAGTGGTGCTGTTCTCCACCATATTCGCTACGGTGAGTACGTTGGAATCTCCGGAAAGAACGAGTTATTTGACCATGGAAGCTAATTTACGGCCAGGTCCAGAGCTCGTTCTAGAACATAAAGGTGGAAATCCCATCGATGTTTCGCAATCTAGTATCAATATAGTCGTTTTCGATGATACAGTGCGGACCATAAGATTTGAGTTCGACGACGAAGAAGTTGAAGTCATAAACGATTACGAAGGATACTGGGATATAGGTGGGAAAGTAAGTATTGATGTTGAAGATATGCCCGACAGATTGGGATACGGTGACTGGGAGGGCCTGCGTTCCTCAGTGGATCGTATTACTGTCATGGTAAGCTCTATGAATCAGATCGTGTGGAATGCAGAGGTTATCATACGAGATATAATAGGAGAAAGACCGATCATTAAGGATACCGATGTGGTTTACCCCCAGGAATGGGAAGTATACGTCGAAGCCGGCGGTGATGTATCTATGTATTCCCGTGTAGGAAACCCTGCGGGTAGAATAAGCGACCTTAACGTAATGGTCGATCTAGGACCGATAGATGGGTTTGAAAATAGAGGGGCATGGGGTTCAAGTATATACAATATGACACATAGAGATAGTGATAGGTTCTTTTATCCAAATTTAGGTAGGACGACGATACCGACTTCACAGGAAAACGGTACATATATGCTGGAAGTCTACGTGTTCGATAGCCGCGGAGAAGATATAGTCGAAGATGTTATCCAAGAGCTGGCACTATATGGTGATAAAAATCAGAGTGTTGCCTGGGCTCGACCGGATTATATCGGCCTGAACGTTGGTCCGGTCGGTGAGATGGCAGAAGCACCCAACATACACGTGGAGATACAAGAGATCATACCGATAAATCCTACAAACAGAGACGGTTTGACAGTCAGGGCAAGCATAGAGAACAGGGGCGGAAGCCGTGCCACCATGAACATCACCTTCTATGACGAAGGATCACAGAGAGGTTTAATAACTAACCTCACCGTTGCTGCCGGTGGTGGAAGGGATGTATCTGCAACCTGGACTGTCAGGGGCAGTGGATTCCACAACATATCTGTGGAAGCGGAGGACATAGTATCTCCCGGTGGAGAAGACATAACTCCATCGAGGAACCGAGATTGGAGAGAGATATTTGTCAACCCGATCATCCTTCTGGTTGATGATACTCACCAGCCTCAGAGTGGTGATGGTAGAGCGATGGAAGGTGCGTTAGATTCCCTTGGTTTAAATTATCAATATACATCTACACCCCCTCGATATGAAGGTGGAAGATATCCATTAGATGAGCAAGATCTAGTCATCTGGATGACCGGTAGGACCAGAGGAGGTGGAGAGGGTATAGAGATCCATGAAACCCTCACTGGAGAGAATAGGGACGATCTTGGAAAATTCTTAGAGGATGATGGTTTGCTCTGGCTCGTGGGAGAAGGTATACTAGAAGATGCCGAAGGCGAGTGGGAAGGATGGTTAAGGAATAACTTGGGCTCAGCCATAGGTGAAAGTGATGCCGGTGCCCCTCAGAACATGATATACGGCTTGGATACTCCATTCCGAGGAGATGAACAATACTCTACTTTATCAGGAGAGTGGAAAGGAGGTCATGTGGAAGCTTATGATGGTACCTTAGCATTGAGAGATGGTGAAGGTGAAAATGACGGCGTTGGAGTGAGTTTTGTGGAGGGAGAAAACAAGACGATGTTCAATTCTCATCTATTCAATTCAATGAGAACTGGATCCAGGACCATGATGAGCAGTCGTGTACTTGAGTGGTTGGGTGGAATAAAGCCACGTTACGGCAACGACCTTGCCATGATCGAGCAAACTATCAGTGACCACAATCCATTATATCAACAAGATGTGCAGATAACTGGAACCATACTGAACAATGGTATGGAAAACATGACCAATGTGGAAGTGATCCTTCAGGTCGATGGAGATTATATCAGAGATACAAGACAGTACGTCAACATAACCCGTGGGGAGACTAAAGATGTTAGTTTTAACTGGACCGCAGAACCCGTTGGTGTACACGATCTGCTGATAGTTGTTGACCCTTACAACAGGATAGAAGAAACAAATCTGCAGAATAACGATATAAGCTACCAGGACGTTGACTATACGGTGAACGTACAGTTCTCCATAATGGTCATCAACGCTAGACGCGATGGTAACACGTACATCGAAGAGAGTTTCGACAGACTTGATTATGCTTACAGGTCTTACGCCATAGAAGAAGATATAGATGAGATAATAGCCAATATGACACGTTACAATTCTATCTATTTGGATGCTGGCAGCAGTGAAGAAAACATAGATCAAGATATACGTAACGAGATCAGAAATTATCTTGATGAAAGCACGGGTACCAGCTTCTTTTTATCTGGTGATAACGTACTTCACACCCTTGCTGGTGACGATCCAGATTTCGTTGATGATGTATTGGGTATCTATCCGGATAGTGTTAACACTCTATCCACACCACCGAATGGCTTGATGGGAGTATTTGCAGACGAGTTAGGCCATGGTATGGAATATAGAGTGGTTGGAGAGGAAGATGAGCATACTACTTTCGAAACTGCAGGCAGTGAAGTGTTCTTACACTCGCTTCACGAGGATGGTGAGGCAGTGATAGGCTCACGTTTCGAGTACGGTGATTCGTTCACCGCCTTCCTTGGGCTTGACTTAGACCATTTTGAAGGTCCGATGTTTGACCACCACTGGTACGAAGACTTCGACCATGATGTAGATGTCAGCCCCGATGCAGTACGTCAGGAGTTCATCTACATGATGACCGACTGGTTCGGAAACGTTGATGAAAGGGTCGAACTGAAGATATCCTCCGTAGATATAGGAGTGGATCATGAAAGGCCGATGTTAGGCGACTCGTACTTGCTGAGCGCGACTATAACAAATCTCGGTCATTCACCTTCTGAAGTTCTCGTGCGGTTCAAGGACGGTACCTCGCAGATAGCTTCAGAGAGCATGTTCATCCCAGCAGGCGGACGTTCCACGGCAGAAGTGATGTGGAGACCTTTATTCGCAGGTTCAAGGCGGCCGATCAGAGTACTAGTGGATCCACGTGGGAGTGTTGAAGAGATAGGAGGAGAGGAAGATGGGGAACACGTAAACCACATGAATTTCAACAATCACGCACTCATAGAAACACCGGTCTATTACTTCTGGGATGATATGGAAGATATCGAACGTTCGGCCAATAACTGGCATCACGAAGCAACCATAATGAACATCAACGGCGAGCAGCCCCTAGAGTTCCTTAGCGAGGAGTACGATACCGTTTACACCGATATAGAAAGCGAGTGGGACGGTTACATGACTCACGGCCTGAACAAGACGGACCATTTCTCATACAGCGATCCATACTCTTTCTGGATGGTCGAACCGAAGAGTGAGGCGGAAGCTGAAAGTACTTCGGCTGGTTTGACCGGTAATCAATTGATGCAAACTACTGAAACGAGGTACATGCGTGCAGACGATGTCCTTGGTACGGAGCAGAGTAACAATGCACAGGTCGAAGATATTCGTTATGAAGGTGGTGTAGGAAGCGGCGAAGAAACAGTAGAATGGGGTATCCGAGTTTATGCTAGTGGAACAGAATTAACCGGCGGGGCCCCAGAGGCGATAGTGTCACGGGATACACCCGGCGAAGGGATACAAAGTGCCACATGGGATGCACCAGAGACAGCCCTTGATGATACAGATACTGTAGAGGTACAGGTATGGGCCCAGGTAGTAGGCGGTATCGGTTGGACTCTCCAGAACAGTTTTGAGACCGAACAACTTGGTGCAGACCAACTAGATGGTGCTACATGGACAATAAACTATTACACCGAATATGATACACATGCTGCTGGAGCCCCAGGAGGGCGATTCAGCCAGGGTTGGTTTCACTGGGGAGATTCCTCCGTAAATAGTCGTATCGAAGATTTCTCATATAGTAGTTTAGTTACAAATTATGATCTCACCATCAACGTGGATGGCGGAGGTACAACAG
>PWKY01000059.1 GCA_003560595.1 Thermoplasmata archaeon
GTTACAACGGAGGGAAGGACCGATAAACGGCGGGAGTAACTATGACTCTCTTAAGGTAGCGTAATACCTTGCCGCTTAATTGGCGGCTTGCATGAAGGATCAACGAGGGATCCACTGTCCCCACTCTAAGTCCGGTGAAAATGACTTACTGGCGCACAGTCCAGTACCTTCTACTTGAAAGCGAAGACCCCGTGGAGCTTGACTGCAGTCTGTCGTTGAGGTACGATCTCGAATGTGCAGTGTAGGTAGGAGACGTTACACAGGTGCATGCGCCAGCATGTCGCCGAGTCAACCATGAAACACTACCCTTTTGAAGTCGTGCCCCTAACCGCCTTGGTGGAACATCGATAGATGGGCAGTTTGGGTGGGGCGCCACACCCTCGAAAAAATAACAAGGGCGTCCAAAGGTCAGCTCAGGTGGGTCAGAAATCCACCGTAGAGTACAATGGCAAAAGCTGGCTTGACTTGGTTTGGCACAATAACAAACCAAGATACGAAAGTAAGGCATAGCGAACCCCTGAGGCCTATTTATGGGGCCCAGGGACAACAGAAAAGTTACCCCGGGGATAACTGAGTTGTCTCCTGCAAGAGTCCATATCGACCAGGAGGCTTGCTACTTCGATGTCGGCTCCCTCTATCCTGCCGGTGCAGCATCTGGCAAGGGTGGGGTTGTTCGCCCATTAAAAGGGGTCGTGAGCTGGGTTTAGACCGTCGTGAGCCAGGTTGGTTGCTTTTTAGTAGAAGTGCAATGGTGCCTGAGGGAAAGGGACCCTTAGTACGAGAGGAACAGGGTCTCGCAGCCACTAGTTTACCAGTTGTCCGGTAGGGCAAACGCTGGGTAGCCACGCTGTATGAAGATAAAGGCTGAAAGCATCTAAGCCTGAAACTTTTCCTGAAACGAGGTACCTGAGGACCCCCGTAGAAGACGGGTTTGATAGAACCGGGGTGTAAGTACGAAGCTTCGGCGACGTATTCAGCCCACGGTTACTAACAGTTCGGACTGCTGTTTACATTTCGGTCTGGTCATCAGACAGGTCTGCGTGTGGAAAACTTTTTTTTTCACCACAATCCACTAGGAGTTAGAGAATCTAATGAAAGGTGAGATATATAACCTAATAGAAAATAATACACCGATAACACTCCTAATGAATTTTCATTTAAAATAGCCGTTAGGCTGATGATCCAAAGGATTAACAGAATAAACAACAACGCTTTAGAGTGGGCAAAACGTCGGTGTTTCTTTGTGAATGGAGGATCTATTATATCCGGCAGAACACCGCCTATAAAGGAAGAAGGGATCATCAACATCAATGATATGTAACCGTTGGTCGAGAGTGGATAAAGACTCCAACCGATATATGGTAACGCCCAATGGCGGATAGATTCTAAAATTAAAAATCCTAATACACCGAAGAATATAGCTCCTACGATGTGAGTATTTTTTCGCATGACACATAACTAAGGAGATTTACTATTTTAATTATGTTCATAGGGGTAGCCGAAAGTCGGTAGGTTTTTTATATCCGTAATATGTCTGCAGTCATTATGCCCCGTTCGAAAGAAGGATACGTTTTGACACCTTGGGAAGTAAGCGGAGATATAGACTACGATGATCTCGTGGACCGTTTTGGAACATCAAGGATAGACAACGATCTTAAAAAGCGGATCGAAAAATTAGCCGGTGACGTCCATTTCATGCTTCGCAGGAACATATTCTACTCACACCGGGATATGAAGTGGATACTTGATGAATATGAGAAAGGGAACAAGTTCGCTCTTTACACCGGAAGAGGACCATCTGGTCACACTCACGTTGGCCACCTCATGCCTTGGATCTTCGCCAAGTGGGTACAGGATAAGTTCGGTGTAGATCTTTACTTTCAATTAACGGACGATGAAAAATATCTTTTCAATTTCGATCTAGAGATGGAAGATACACATTCTTATGCTTTGGAAAATGCCCTAGACATAATCGCATTGGGCTTTGATCCTGCAAAAACACATATATTCATAGATACGGATTACATACACACTCTTTATCCTCTAGCTCTAAAAGTAGCAAAACGTGTTAACTTCTCAACAGTTAAAGCTGTCTTCGGTTTTGATAACTCTACAAATGTTGGCAGTATCTTTTACACATCTATGCAATCTGCACCCTGCTTTTTACCGTCAGACAGGGAAGGAAAAAAGGTCCCAGTAGTAATACCCTGCGGTATAGATCAAGATGCACATTTTCGTGTGACTCGAGATGTGGCGGAAACCATCGGATACTACAAACCGGCACTCCTGCACAATAAACTCGCACCGTCTTTAGACGGGACAGGAAAGATGTCCGCTAGCATACCCAAAACCACCATATTCACAACTGATTCTCCCGAGGATGTAGAGAAAAAGGTATCGGAGTCCTTCACTGGAGGAAGGATATCGGCACAGGAGCAGAGAGAAAAAGGTGGTGAGCCCGACATCTGCGCGGTCCAAAATTACAGATACTATCTATTCGAACCTGATGATGCAAAAGTAAGATCGATAGCTGATAGATGCAGATCCGGTGATCTTCTCTGCGGCGAGTGTAAAGGGATGCTGAAAGAAAACATCAAATCCTTTCTAAAGGATCATCAAGAGCGTAGAGAGAAGGCTAGATCATCACTAGAGGATTTCCTACTAAAGGACTAAATATCACACCTTTTTAACTGGATTCTTCTCGATGATCTCTCCCAACTCATCTGCAGAGGTATCCAACATCACTCTATCACTAATGCTAACCACATGTACCATAGATATAGCTAACCTAGTTTTTGACAATAGAGAGCTTTTAACATCTAAGGTTTCAAGTATTTCTTTGTTTAATTTTACCAGAACGGATAATGATTTCCACCCATCTACATCTATCAATATATCCGTTACTTTACCAAGATCTCTTCCATTGCTACCAGATATCTCCATACCCCTGATCGAAGAAATGACGTCTTCATCTGATATGTCGTCAAAAAGTACGTGCAGACTGTCTATGGGTTTGTATAATATCACATTATCGGTGAAGGCTTTTATTTGCTCTAATTCGATCCCCATTCGAACAGAAGATAACATAGGCTTCTCCTCACCTATATCTTCCAAAACGTCCTTGTTCATCTTAACTACCATTTTAACTAACTCGCGATCTAGATCCCAAGTAAAATCTTCCACTTTCCCTATCAATCTACCGTCGCTGCTCAATACTTCTTTCCCCTCTAGTTCTTTTAATGCTTTCATGATCATAACCACAGTGATATATAGTATATTTGAGTTATATAAGCTTTTTTTAAGAAAGAAGATTATAACTATAAGTCTATACAAGTTATCTGCCAAATTCAGTCTGCCAACATGAATAAGCTATATATAGGGGAGGCATCATGAGATTGTTCCACACTTCGATTCAGGTGAACTCAAATGAGGTTACGTATGCCCAATATACTGAAGAAACAGGACGAAGCTGCCCAAGACCAATCGATACTAGAGGATAAATGGGGTGTCGCCATATGTCTTAGTGCTATTTTCGTACTTGCTTTCTTCATTAGAACATATTTTGCGTTTGAATTGTCGACCAAATTTGGAACTCCTTACTTACTGACAGGTGGTTCCGATGCATATTATTATGAGAGAATTGTAGAATATATCGCTTTCAACAGCCGCCATCTTCTTCATGACGATCTACTTAATTATCCGATAGGAAGAATCAATCCCCGTCCACCCCTCTATGGATGGTCTGTAGCGTTAACTGGTCGTATCCTAGCTCCCTTCGTTGGAGATCTGACTGAATCAGTTCATTATAGTCTTATATTATCCACAGGATTCTGGGGTGCTCTTACCATATTCCCAGTGTATTTGGTAGGTAGAGATACGTTCGGTAAAAAGGCAGGGATGACCGCTGCGTTCCTATTAGCTATAAGCGCAGGACACCTACAAAGAAGTCCAATAGGAAATGCAGATCATGATGCGATATATCTTTTCTTCGCTATAACTGGATTCTACTTCCTGATGAAGGCCCTTAAATATATCCCGGAAAACAAAAAATGGGTCAAAGATTGGAGCCAGCCTTCAGAAATAAAAGAAGGTTTATCAATTTTCATCGGCGAAAATAAAAAGTCGTTGTTATATTCCGCCATGGCCGGTATGTGTGTTGCAACTGTCGCATTGAGCTGGCAGGGTTATGCATACGTTTTCGTTATAATACTTGCATATTACTACATCCAATTATTCTTGGATAAACTTAGATATAGAGATTCCTTAGGCGTAACTGCCTGTGTTAGTATCACCCTTCTCATGGGTCTAGCGGTAGCTGCACCATTTTACGTGGTCTCCGGTATCGGAGCAAATCTACCTAGCTCGGTTGGTATATGGTTCGATGTGCCGTTGATACTCACCACGGTAGCTTTGATCGGGGGAGTAATACTTACCGTAACGAGGGACTACCCGTGGGTGTTAGTATTCTCAGCATTAGCAGTACTAGCAGGCGGCGTGTTATTTTATGCCATATACATATCCCCTGGATTCATGACTGCTTTGAGCACAGGTGCAGGTTACTTCACACGTACAAAGGCCATGGAAACCATCGCAGAGGCTCAGGCACCGGAATTCAGTAACCTAGTGTTTTCCTTCGGGCCGGCTTCTTTTTTCTTAGCGATCCTTGGTATAGTACTTGCGGTCTGGCATATAAGGGATAAATGGACTACAAATTTCCTATTCATACTCATATGGGCCGCCTTTGGCATATATATGGCAACTTCGGCGGCCAGATTTATTTTCAATGGTGCACCGGCCTTTGCTTTGATGGGAGGCTGGCTAGTAGCGCTAGTGGCAGATAAAGCTGAATTCCACAATATATACCATCGACTCAAAGGATTCCGAGGAGATGTTTTAACGGGATTGAAAAGAAGTATCAGTGTTGGCCATGTACTTACTGCATTATTCATAGTATTCTTGATCGTCATGCCAAATGTATTTTATGGCTTTGATGCAGGTATTCCTTTCGAAGAAAAGAATCATTACGACCAGCAGGTGAGCCGAGCCCTGCCCGAATTGTTACGTCCCGAGGACTATGACGAAACAACAACAGATAACTGGCATTTCGGTGCATTCGGATTTGGATTGGATAAACCAACAGATTACTGGCCCGCAGCATGGAGTTGGCTGAAGGAGGAAAATTCTCATCTACCTCCTGAAAAACGTCCAGGATTCCTGAGCTGGTGGGACTATGGTTTTGAGGCAGCCCAAAGGGCTCAGCATCCTACGGTCTCTGATAATTTCCTTACAGGTCATAGATTTGCGGGAAATGCATTGATGGCTCAGAACGAATCGGAATTACTTTCTTTATTCATAGTACGAATACTTGAAAAACCATTTAGAGAAGATGATGGTATAACTGGAGAAGCCAGAAACATACTAGAACGACATATCGGGGTAGAAAAAACCGATATGGTTGAAGACGCATTTTTAAATCCAGAGGATTACAAAGACGAGGTACTTTCAAATCCAGACAGATACCATCCTCGTGCCGACGATATACACAGAGAGAACGTTATGTATGCTCGGCTCATGGGATTGTTGTCCTATGAAGATTTAGATACTCTAGTGGAGATATACTACGACATTACAGAAGAAACCGATAAATTGATCAAATACCTAGCCGTAGATACCAGATTGTTCCCATTCGATGCTAGACAGACTGGTATTTTCTACGCACCTGCAAAACTATCGGGACATAGGATAGTTGACAGGACTCCCATAGATTTTTACAATGTATTATATGTAGATATGCAGGGAAACGAATACGAGGACCCTGATGATATTCCACCAGGTGCACAGATAGTAGATTTCAAGATTGACTTTAAACCTGCGTTCTATGACACCGTACTTTACAGAACGTTTGTAGGTCTTTCCGGAGAAGACGCTGGTGAACAGCAAGGGATCCCAGGCGTAGATATAGAAGAGGTACAGCCCATGCCCGCTTGGGGTATGGAGAACTTCCAATTAGCCACCAGAACTGCTTACTGGAATCCTTATCCTCAAGAAGAGGTCGGTGACCATCCTGGAGAATGGAGAGCGGTATCCCTTCAAGAAGCGATAAAATACCATGAAAAGGAAGAAGGTACCGTCGATATGAGTGCACGAAGTTCTCTTAGACAAGGCGTTGTCTTTATAGAATACTTCCATGGAGCACTAGTTTCTGGAAGAGTTAGAACACCCGGAGGTCAGCCAGTATCAGATGCACGGGTTACTATCCTTGATGAAATGGGTACACCCCATCAGGTATCCTATACCGATGACGAGGGGCGGTATGAAATTAAAGCCCCAGCAGGCGAGCTTTCCTTAGTTGTTTCAACCGGCGGAGATGTAGAGGAGATAACCAAAACCGAATCAGTATATCTTGGAATAGAGCAGCTCGAGGTCACTAAAGAACAATCTATGAGAAGAAAGGTCGATAGAAGTGGTGATGGTAGGTGGGACTATTTGATTGAAAGGGATTTTGAAGTAGAGCCCAGCCACCTAAATGCAAACGTATTTATCGACGAGGATGGCAGTGGGGATTACACACCTGCCAATGATACACTAGTACCAGCAACTATCAAACTCACGGGTCCCGGTATCGAACTAGAGGTAGAAACCGATGGTAGTTATACTTTCACTGAATTGGTACCGGGTAAATACAGTCTTTCTTCGGATATAAGAGGAACGACTTCGGTGGATGTAACTTTGGAACCTGGAGAACAGGTAACAGAGGGGCTAATAATAGAAACCGCCTTACTTCAAGGTAGCGTATCGATGGAGGAAACGGGAATTGTTCCTGTTGAATTATATCTTGAACACTTAAACACCGGCGAAAGATATACAGAGATGATAGACCAATATGGGAATTACACTTTCCAGAAAATATTACCAGGCAATTACATTTTAGGAGTTGAACAGGACGAATATACGATTTCTAGTGGACCGAAGGTCATAGAATTGAGCGAAGGATCTGAGGAAGAGATGAACGTGAACATCACCGAAGCGCATATGGTCGAAGGTATTGCAAAGATAACGGATGGCCCTGTGCTTGAAAATAGTCGTTTATCTTTAACAGGTACATTGGGGCGCACTTATTCTCACACCATAATAACAGATTCACAGGGTAGATTTACAGCAAAATTACCTGTAGGAGATTACACGGTATATGGAACCTATCAAAAGGATAATGAAAGGTTAGTACATCTCGGGACGATATCCGTACCCGAGGATAAAGAATACGTGGCACAATTCGATAAAGGATATAGGGTAAGAGGATCTGTTGATATCGATGGTGCACCTGTTGACTTATTCAATCTTGAATTCGTTACTCCCGATGGAACTATAATCGAAACGCAAAGCAACGATGAAGGTCGTATAAAACTAATCCTACCCACAGATACCTATAGTGTATATGGATGGAAAAGAGCGTTGCATGCGAATCTGTATTATCGAACGGTGTTCACTCTAGATTCTGAACTTACATTATCCATGACACCTCAACACGGACATTATGTAGAAGGTAGAACTTATCGCGACCTGAATTTCGATGGTGAATATAACGAGGGAGAAGGGATACCTGCAAGGATAGAAGTCGTTACCGATGGACATTCCATCTCGCTACTTTCTTCACGATCTGGGCGCTTTGATGCGATACTTCCAAACGAGGAGGTCCTCGTTCGCTTCACAAAGGAAGGTTTCCAAGAAAAGGAAGTTCTTTATGATCCAGAAGATGAATTCGGACCGTACTTTGAACTGGTTGCAAGTGATGTTAACGTTCATGGAACCCTTGAGATGGATGATGAAGATCTAAACGATGTAGAGATTAGTTTTAAAGCGGTTGGAAATGGAGCAGTCGATGCGACAGCCGTCGTTGAGGATGATAAATACGAAATCAACCTACAGCCTGGTGAATACGAAGTAATAGTCGATCATTCACCCGAGGATGGAATCCGCTATCATCTAGAGACAAAAATCGAGATAGAGCCAACTGATGAATCTATAGATTTACATTTCCAAGCAAATCATACAGTAAGAGTTCATGGAAGCTTAGTTGATGAAGAAGGAGAAGATGTACTAGCGACCCTTTCCTTCAAAGGGGAATATGAGAAAGAGATAAATGTGGAAGACGGCACATATGAATTATATCTGCCACTCGGTAGGTATTCGATATGGTGTGCAGATGTAGAAGGAGAGCAAGCAGCCACAGAAACACTCAACCTGTTAGGTCCTACCCAATTTAATATCACACTTGAATCCGCTGTTACCTTCTCTCCTTTGGTGACTTATGCGGGAGAACCCAGAGAGAATATAAGGATGACCTTTGAACATACACAAACAGATTATACGATAACAAGAACCACAGATGAAGACGGCACCTTCACCGTTAACCTTGCAAGAGGTGAATACCTCGTAGAGGTAGATCATCGTACAACCGAACCGATTGAGGGAATACTGAGAGAGGTATTGTATACTTACTCGGATATGTACGAATTGGTAGTTTCGACTTCACCACATATATCTTTGGAGAGAGAGATAGTTCACCCAACTCTGAATGGTACGGTCCGTATCGATGGGCAGGGTGTTTCTGAAACCAACATAAGGTTCATTGCACAGAGCCCCGAGGCGATATCTACGTCGGTAGAAACAGCGGAAGATGGTAGTTACTCTTTATCACTCTCGAGAGGCACATATTCTGTTTACATAGGGTATCAAGGAAGAACTAGTAATTATGGACTTTTAACAACCTTCGAGATGAGTGAAACTGACGATGTGTTGAACTTAACTCTTGAATCTGCTTACAAACTCACTGGAACAGTACGAAGAGATGGAGTGAATACCGCCTCCGAAATAACCGTAAAACAGTTAGATCAAGGTATAGAGTTAGAAGAGCGTTCGGAAGAAGACGGTAGTTACACCTTGATCTTACCCAGAAACAAATATCAATTACTCGCTGAGACGACCTCTACCGACGAGCTACTAGGAGATGTTATATATCGAGAAGAACAAGATATTGATCTACGTCACAGCATAATTAGAAATTTAGAACTGTCTAAGGTAAAGGAATATGGGGTAGATATCGGTACGGTGCCTGTTAAAGACGGTGAACCGGGTGATAGCCTAAACTATCAAATAAGTATAACCAACACAGGTAACACCAGAGATGAATTTAGTTTATCCTCAGCACCTGATGCGATCTATGATATGGACTTCAGTCCTAGAAGCTTTGAATTAGGGGCAAAAGAATCAAGAGATGTACAGGTAACACTTCATCTTCCTGATGATGCTATAGTCAGTCCTCCGCCGATAAATTTCATGGTAGAATCCCTTAATTCAGATCAATCTGCTAGTAAAAGGTTGAACTTTAACATAGCACAAAACTACGGAGTTAATTTACTACCTGAAGTTTCACGAAGGACCCTTAGAGAAGGCAATATCATCTACACATTAGAATTAGAAAACACTGGTAATGGAAAGGATTCATTCGATCTATTAATTCAAAACAGAGGAACATTGGAAGGGCAAGGATGGGATATTTCCATACCAAGTACTAAGGAAGAAGTGCCCGAAGATGGGATTGCTGAAATAGAACTAATATTGACACCTAGATCATCACAACCTTCTAGAGATCTGATCATAGAGATCAAGGCCACGTCCCATGGAGATCCCTCAGTTGAGGATGTTGTTTCATACGATATCGAACTGCCAACACTTCATAGCGATGTTAGTGCTTTGAGAATAGATGGAGAAGGAATAAGCCTTGAAAGAGATTCATTCGAGATGAGTGCAGGATATTGGGCTCTGGTGATAATCGCAGTTGTTGTAGGTGCTTTTTACTATATAAGGAAAAAGAGGTGGTATTGATGAAGGAAAAAATATTCATCATCTTCATCGCCGTACTTTTCCTAGCCTCGATGGCAGCTCCGGCAAGAGCTACAGATCTTTCTCAAAGAGGTGTCAGTATCTCAGTTGATGGGCCGCAGGAGATGTTCGTCAACCACACAGAATACTTTTTCGTAGAAATTCGAGGTACTTTCGCAGCCGAAGCGATCAATTGGAGCATAGAAGTAAAAGATATACCTGAAGGTCTTTACATAGAACCAACTGTTGATGAGTCTGATACACATAGTATCTTTCAGATAAATGTTACCGCAATGGAAAAAGGTAGTTACACATTCACAGTAGTAGGATATTGTTCAGATGGTATCGAGACGAGATACCGAGAATCTACATTGAATATAGACGCCTATAAGCCCGTTAGAACGGAGGTCAAATTGAGTAATCCTACAAACTACGAACTCGAAGGGATAGTCCTAGGATTGTTCGTTGACGATGAATTGATAACTACTCAGTTAGTAGATCCATTAGGGGCCAATGAAAACCGAACTGTCGAGATCATGTGGGCTAAGGAGAAGTTATCAGAGGGAGAACATACTCTTGAAGTATGGGCGGACTATGGATTCAGCGGCGAGGATGACTTTTACAAAGGAGAACTCTTGCTCAGCAGTACTATCCACGTTGAAGGGGAGCCTGGCCTCTTGAGAGTTATACTGCCTATCGTGTTAGTAGTCGCCGGTGTTCTATTCATAATATATTATCTCAGGAAAAGGAAGAGAAGAAGAAGGCCCTGGTAATTTACATACCTCACCCTAGTCGTTAATATTTGTAGCATCGTCTTAGTTGGATTTAGTACATCTCTCAGTTGAAGCAGTTTATCAGTTCTAGTTAAAAGTAGTGCTTTTATAGTGGTTATCCTATGTTGACGATCATGCGTGTAGCTGTAGTAGTCGGCACAAGGCCGGAAATAATCAAGATGAGTCCCATAATAAGAGAGTTAGGTGATAGAGGGTTGAATTTTGATGTTGTCCACACAGGGCAGCACTACGATCATGAGGTATCTGATATATTCTTTGAAGAACTGAATCTTCATTCACCTGATACTTATCTAGGTATAGGATCGGGTTCACAGGGAGAACAAACCGGTAAAGCTTTGATAGGTCTAGAGAAAACATTCAAGAAGCTGCAGAGTAAGATCGTATTGGTACAGGGAGACACGAACACTGTTTTAGCAGGAGCTCTAGCTGCGGCAAAGATGGGATTGAAAGTAGGCCACGTTGAGGCAGGGCTGAGAAGTTACGACCTTCGAATGCCGGAAGAGCACAACAGGAGACTTGCAGACCACTGTTCTCATTTTCTTTTTGCACCTACGGAGAACAGTGCCGATATTCTCAAAGATGAGGATGTGTGGGGTGATATACATGTTACCGGTAACACTGTGATCGATGCATGTATACAGAATATGGCAATCGCAGAGGATAAAGCACTCATTGATTTACCTAGTGATTACGTTCTGGTCACCGCACATCGTGCTGAAAACGTCGATGATCGTGAAGTTTTAAAGCAGTTCATAGAGGTGTTCGAAAACATACCCCGACCCAAGGTTTATCCCATACATCCTAGAGCGGAGAAGATGTTCAAGCAAACACGTTTGTACGACACATTAAAAAATATCGAGGGGATACACCTGATCAAGCCTCAGGGTTATCTGGAATTCCTTATGCTTATGAAAAACGCTCGTTACATACTCACGGATTCAGGTGGCATACAGGAGGAGGCCACCGCTCCAAATATAAAGAAAAAAGTTTTCGTCCTTCGGGAATCCACAGAACGGCCGGAGTCGGTAGAGGCGGGTTTCGCAGAGGTGGTGGGTACTGACAGTGGAGATATTCTGAAAGCCATCGACGAATTCGAAGAGCGCGGTTGGAAACCTGGTGAATGTCCCTACGGAGACGGGCGGGCGGCCGAGAGGATCGTTGATATCATCTCCGACTGAGGTCCTCATAAAGTGACAACAGTACCTCTATGATGTTAGAAGGCGAGTGATATCTTTCCACAAATCTTCGTGGATACTTAGCTTTGTCAGGATTTTCGAAACCATAAAACACTTGGTATTTTTTAGGGAAGTCAGTGTACGTTTCTAGGCCACATGCCATGGCTTCTAAACGTCCGAGAGACACAGGGTCGGTCAGTGGGCCTATCATCTTCTTGTATCTGTTAAATAATAAGGGTAACTTTTCATTAGGCTGAAATGGGATCTTTCTGACGTTTGCCGGCATATCCATCTCCGTTCCCCAGTTCAACATATGGTATTCCTGATCCTCTTTCAAAAGAGGCAGTAGTGATCTTTTGGAAACAAAACGTCCAAAGAGAAGTACTCGTTTGCTTTTTTTAGTAGACATAGGGTGGAACTTTTCTATATCTACGGGGTTAGGTAGATAAAATCCGCTCACCCACTCCATAAGATCCGGTGTGCTAAGTAAGCATAGATCAGAAGCTCTTCTTACTAGTGAAGAGACCATCCGATGATGTGGTAACAGTCCTTTTGCACCATCTTTGGTAATCCTTCTTACGTCACTGCCATGATGGTGGATGATAAATGGAATACCACGTATTCGAGCTCGAAGGCATGCTTTGATCACAGGTTTAGTTAATGCGTAATGTCCGTGAATAACGTCATAATCTCCCTCTATTTTCCCTGTTGTGTTTGCATCGCATTGAACACCGAGTTTCTTCAATTCCTGCTTATATACCTTTATGATATTCAGCATAGGAACCGCTTTTTCCGAGCACACATGGAGAACTTTCATACCGATATGAGAACGGAGAGGGGCAATTTATTCTTTCGGTAAAAATAGGATTTGATGGTTCAGGGTCAGGTTTTTATATGTTCTTACATTTTAGCATCAACATGTACGAGAGGGTCATAATACCGACGGATGGTTCGGAATGTGCTGAAACTGGAGAAAATGAAGGGATAGAGATGGCACGCTGTTTAGGAATAAAAGCGGTAGCTATCTACGTAGTTGATATCAACGAATACGAAGGAGTACATCATCACTCGATCAGGGATTCCGCACGTGCGGGCTTCAAAGAAAAGGGTAAGAGAACTCTAAACAAACTCAAGAAAATTGCTTCGGAAAAGGGTGTGGAACTTGAGTTGAAGATAAGAGAAGGCAAACCATTCTCCGTTATCACGGACTTGGCCACCGAAAAAGATATCATATACATGAGCAGTCACGGGGCCTCCGGATTCACAAAATTGTTTCTCGGAAGTACCACTGATAAAGTATTGAAGAATGCTAAATGCACCGTCGCTGTGGTCAAGGGAAGTTTCTAAGTTCAAGACTCTTTTTTTATCCTCTGTCTGCAGGGTGTAGGCAGTTTCATGGAAGCTCTTCTAAGAGCGTTCTTACCTACATCGAAGTCTTTTTCGTTGACCCATACTCTGATAACCGGTTGGTTTGCATGCACTCTAGCAGCATTACCTACTTTCTTACCGAAGGACCTACGCATGCCTTCCGATAACCTATCTGCACCGGCTCCAGTGGCCTGTTTGTTTTCCCTCAAAACGTGATGGGGATAAACCAAAATCTGAGCACGGAAATTCTTATCCCCTAGTTTTCTCGTAAGAAACCTAGTGAGTACAACACGGGCGGATTCCAAGGCATTATCTTTGATCTGGCATTTTTCCTCGGCGATGAGTTCCATTTCCATTTCAAAATCAGCAGTCCTGTTTCCCATCATGAACTGACCGACTCTAACGTGAGGCACACCTCCGATGTACTTCTTACGGGTATACGGTTGACCCTTGAATTCTCTGTACATACTACCTGGTTTACTTGCCATGTGAATCTCTTCCATGAGCACTACATATTTATATGTTATTGTTCCCTCGGCGAGACTTGTTTATTTTTTCGGGATTCCTATTCCATCTAGGAAAGGGATGATGCTGAAAACAATTTTTGATAATTCTAGCAAAAACATCGAATGTGTATTTAATTTTTGTAAAATATGAAA